>JAZQAS010000093.1:0-10809 GCA_045545335.1 Candidatus Avispirillum sp.
ATATGCTGACTAAAGTCAGCGTGATATTTTCGCTTTGCGAAAGTGATATTGAAGCCTTACGGCTTCAGTGATATTCTATTCGCCATAAACTTGCGAAGCAAATATCACTCGGCGTAAGCCGAATAACACTGCGGAGCAATAAAACTCGCCGAAGGCGAATAGAACTGGAGTGATACTCCGCTTGGAGTATCACGCCAACCTCGGGCGGTTTTTTATGCTTCGACGTTCTCGTCATCTTCCGTATTCGACAGCATTTTTTGTATATTCATAGTAAAATCTTCTCCGAATGAATATAAAGGAAAAAATCGCCTATAATACAATGGAACAAAAGAACGGAGAGAAAAAATGATAAAAGGCTGCGAAAAGAGAATAATACACGTGAAGAATACGAACAGCCCCTATTTTGAGGAGGCGTATTTTATACTGAAAAGCGACAGCGCCTGCGAAGCATCGGAGGGAGATATGATAAAGGCCGCGGAGAGGATAGCCGCCGAGGCTGCTTTTCAAAAAAATGAAAAGAGAAGGGCAAGGCTTTCAAAGAGGGGAGCTATCCTTCTTCTCGGCTTTTCTGTCGCCTTTCTTGCAGCAGCGGCGGTGATGCTTTTCTGCGCGATCCTTGCGTGACTTGACAAAGCTCTGTCTTTCGTGTATAATGTATACGGAATACTTTGTTCGTGTTTGTCCCCGGCATAATACAATAAATATTTCTGTTCCGTTTTTCGCCGCCCTCGGAAAACGGAGGTTACCGCACAAAGCACTGCTTTGCCTGAGCGGTGTTTTTTCCGTACAAATTTAATCGTAAAGAAAGGAAAGTTCAGAAAATGAGTTGCGAAAAGCTTAGAGTAATGATGCTCGGCGGCCTCAATGAGATCGGCAAGAACCTCGCTGTTATTGAATACGGCGAAGACATTATCGTTATCGACTGCGGTCTTGCGTTCCCCGATGAGGATATGCTTGGCATCGACCTTGTCATTCCCGATATATCGTATCTTGAAAAAAACGCAGACCGTGTAAGAGCCATCCTTCTCACCCACGGTCACGAGGACCATATAGGCGCCCTCCCCTACGTACTTAAAATGATAAATCCCCCCGTATACGGCACCCGCCTCACCCTCGGCATCCTTGAGTCAAAGCTTGAGGAGCATAAGATCAAGGATAAGGCGAAGCTCATCACCGTAGAGGCGGGCAGCATCGTAAAGGCAGGCGTGTTCACCTGCGAGTTTATCCACGTGAACCATTCGATCGCAGATGCCTGCGCCATCGCCGTCCGCACCCCCGTGGGCACAGTTCTCCATACGGGCGACTTCAAGCTTGACGTTTCCCCCATAGACGGCGGAATGATGGACCTCACCCGTCTCGGTGAGTATGGCAGAGAGGGAGTCCTCCTGCTTATGTGCGAGTCCACGAACGTGGAGCGAGGAGGCTTCACCCCCTCGGAGAGAAAGGTTGCATCCTCCCTTGAGCATATCTTTTTGAAGAATGCGGATAAGAGAGTCATCATTGCAACGTTTTCCTCAAACGTGCATCGCGTTCAGCAGATAATCAATGCCAGCGTAAAGTTCGGCCGTAAGGTCGCCATAACGGGCAGAAGCATGGTCAATATCGTAGGCGCCGCTGTGGAGCTTGGATATATGAAGGTGCCCGATAACGTTCTCATTGACGTGAGCGAGGTAAATAAGTATCCCTATGATATGGTCACCATCGTCACAACGGGCTCTCAGGGCGAGCCTATGTCCGCCCTTTACAGAATGGCCTTTGCAGACCATAGCCAGATAGAGCTGACGGGCAACGATATCGTCGTCCTCTCCTCCCACGCCATCCCCGGAAACGAGCTGCTGGTCGGCAGGATAATAAACGAGCTTTACCGCCGCGGCATCAACGTATATAACGATGACCACGAGGTCCACGTGTCGGGCCACGCCTGCCGCGAGGAGCTCAAGCTTATGCATAACCTGACGAAGCCCAAGTATCTTATGCCCATCCACGGCGAGTACCGCCATTTGATGCAGCATAAGGAGCTTGCGGAGTTTATGGGAATGGACCCTGCCAATATATTCGTAATGAATATAGGCGAGGTAATAGAGCTTGATTCAGAGTCCTGCAAGAGAGCAGGCAACGTGCCCTCAGGCAGAGTTCTCATAGACGGTCTCGGCGTCGGCGACGTAGGAAATATCGTCCTTCGCGACCGCCGTCACCTGTCTCAGGACGGACTTATCGTCGTTGTTGCAACGGTGGATATAAACGAAATGATGATAGTCAGCGGCCCCGATATAATCTCCCGCGGATTTGTATACGTAAGAGAGGCTGAGGAGCTTATGGATGAGATACGCGCTATCTCAACCGAGGTGCTCACGGCGGCCCTTGATAACGGCATCACCGAGTGGACTCAGATGAAAAACGGCGTAAAGGATGCGCTTACCAAGTACCTCTTCCAGAAGACGAAGCGTAAGCCCATGATCCTCCCCGTAATAATGAACGTATAAGGAATAGATATGATAAAGCACGTAATGATCTGGAAGATATGCGAAGAGCTCAGCGAGGAAGAGAAGAATAAGGTAAAGCGCGAGGCAAAGACCGCCCTTGAAGCCCTCAGCGGAAGCATAGAGGGACTTGCGGATATAAGGGTGAATATAGATATGCTCCCCTCCTCAAACGGAGATATGATGCTGGACTCAAGCTTTGAAAGCGAGGCGGCGCTGGCGGCATATCAGAAGCACCCGCTTCACGTAGCGGCGGCAGATACCTTTGTCCGTCCCTTCTCCATGATGCGGCTTTGCTGTGATTTTGAAATATGAGACCTGAAATACTTTCTCCCGCAGGAGATTTCGAAAAGCTGAAAAGCGCCGTATATTTCGGCGCAGATGCGGTGTACCTTGCAGGCAGTCATTTCGGTATGCGAGCCGCAAGCGGAAACTTCACAAATGAAGAGCTTAGGGCGGCAGTCAGCTATTGCCATGAAAGAAGCGTCAAGGTTTACGTCACCGTAAATATAATGCCCCGGGACGGGGAATACGAGGCCCTTCGTGAGTACCTTAAGTATCTTGAAGAGATAAGGGTGGATGCGGCCATCGTTTCAGACCTTGGAGTTGCGGCCCTCCTTCGCGAGTGCGCTCCAAACGTCCCTCTCCACGTGTCCACTCAGGCAAGCGTGGTCTCAAGCGCCGCCTGCCGCGCCTGGTACGCTCTCGGAGCTGTGAGAGTAGTTCTCGCCCGCGAGCTTTCCCTTGAGGCTGTAAAACGCATCAGAAGGGAAATTCCCGAGGATCTTGAGCTTGAATGCTTTGTCCATGGCTCTATGTGCATAGCGTATAGCGGCAGATGCCTCCTCTCCCAGCATTACGTTGGCAGAGATGCAAACCGCGGTGCCTGCGCTCAGCCCTGCCGATGGATATACGGCACCTCCGGAGCTCTTACAATGGACGTTGCCGAGGAAAAGAGAAGAGAAGAGCTTCTTCCCATCGTTGAGGACGGAGGCGATACCTTCGTTATGAGCTCAAAGGATATGTGTATGATAGAGCATATCCCCGATCTCGTTGAGGCGGGCATCCATTCCTTCAAGCTTGAGGGCAGAGTGAGAAGCGCCTATTATACTGCAGTGGTCACCAATACCTATAAGATGGCCCTTGACAGATATATGAGCGATCCCGAGGGATACGTTTACGATCCCGCGCTCCTTCGCGAGCTTGAGTCCGTATCCCATAGAGAATACGGCACGGGATTTTTCTATAATTCTCCCCACGAGGATGCAAATATAGTAACAGAGCCCGGATATATCAGAGAGAAGGCCTATATAGCAACGGCCGTTACAGACAGCGACAGCGACGGTATTGCAACCTTCGTTCAGCGAAATAAGCTTGTGAACGGCGGGTCCGTTGAGCTCCTTTCTCCGGGTAAGGTTGGCAGACCCTTCAAGGCTGACGGCCTTACAAACGAAAAGGGCGAGGCTATCGAGTCAGCTCCCCACCCGGGAATGCTCTTTCGGCTTAAGGTGCCCTTTGAGGTAAAGACAGGAGATATCCTCCGCGGCGGAGAATAAATTGGAGTACGGATATGCAAAACCTTTTTTGAAAAAAAGGTTCTGCACTCCAAAAAACTTTAAAAAAGAAAGAGCTTTTACATATGCTTATACTTGAACTTTTAAAGGCGCTGCTCCTCGGAATAATCGAGGGAATAACGGAGTGGCTTCCCGTTTCTTCAACGGGACATCTCCTTCTTTTCAATGAATTCTTTCCTTTAGACCAGGATACAGCCTTCACCCATATGCTGGTGGAGGTCATCCAGCTTGCGGCCATCCTTGCGGTGGTAGTGTTCTTCTTTAATCGCCTCAATCCCTTCTCAGGGAAAAAGAGCGCCGAGGAAAAGAAGAATACCTGGCTCCTTTGGGTGAAGATACTGGTTGCGGTAGTCCCCGGCGGCGTTGCAGTTGTTGCAATGAAGCTTCTTGATATCGACCTTATAGACGACCCCGTAATCGTTGCGGCGGCCCTCCTTGTGTACGGTATCGCCTTTATCGTAATAGAAAGGCTGAAAAAGAATAAGCCCCCGAGGATTGAAACTGCAGATGCCATTACATATAAAACAGCCTTGTTTATCGGACTGTTTCAGGTTCTTTCCCTGGTTCCCGGAACCTCAAGAAGCGGCTCCACTATCCTTGGCGCAATGCTTCTCGGTGTTTCGAGAACGGCGGCGGCAGAGTTCACCTTCTTCCTTGCCATTCCCGCAATGTGCGGCGCATCCGGCCTTGAGGTGCTGGCCTATGCAAAGGACGTAATAGACGGCGAAGCGCAGATGATGGGCGGCGAGCAGCTTGCGATCCTTGCAGTTGCAATGGTAGTATCCTTCGTCGTGTCCCTCGTGTGCGTCAAGTTCCTCATGGGCTTTGTAAAGCGCCATAATTTCGAGGTCTTCGGCTGGTACAGAATAGCCCTCGGCATCCTGCTCCTGCTCTACTTCCTTGTAATTGCATAATTATTCATAATATTCATTAAAGAAACGGCAAACATACTGCCGTTTCTTTCTTTTTTGAACAAAATATAAGGATAGAGTTTGTAAAAAAGATAAAATTATGAATTTAAAGCGTGAATAAAATTCATAAATCCCTTGACAAAAGAAGGGCAGGGGTTTATAATGGCAAGGTAATTCTTTTTGGAGGTAATTATAATGAAAAAGATCATTAGCATTATTATTGCACTTTCTCTCCTCGCAGTTCCCGTATGCCTCATGTCCTGCGGCAACGATGCGAACACACTTACAATGGCTACAAACGCAGCATTCCCTCCCTATGAGTACATCGAGGGAGACAAGATCGTTGGTATCGACGCTGAGATCGCTGAAAAGATCGCTGAAAAGCTCGGTATGGAGCTTGAGATCGTTGACACTGAGTTCGATTCCATTATCGCAGGTGTTACAACAGGTAAGTATGACATCGGTATGGCAGGTATGACCGTAACCGAGGACAGACTTAAGAGTGTTAACTTCTCCGATACATACGCTAAGGGCGTACAGGTAGTTATCGTTAAGGAAGACTTCGAGTATGAGACTTATGAGGACTTCTACACAGGCTTCGACGACGAGGGAAACCCCACAGGCGCTATAGACGTTAAGATCGGCGTTCAGCAGGGAACAACAGGTGATATCTACGCTTCCGATGATCCTGAAAACTGGGGCTTCGGTGAGGAGAACGTTACTCGCTACAAGACAGGTTCTGACGCAGTTCAGGCACTTGTTGCAGGTAAGGTTGACTGCGTTATCATCGATAACGAGCCTGCAAAGAACTTCGTAGCAGCTAACGAAGGCCTCAAGATCCTTGATGCAGCATATGCTGAAGAGGACTACGCAATCGCTATCGCAAAGGATAACGAGGAGCTTCTTGAAAAGATCAACAAGGCACTTGACGAGCTTACAAAGGACGGTACTGTAGCTAAGATCGTTGAGAAGTACATTCCTTCCAAGTAATCAGAATAAGAGTTGAAGGGCGGCTATACCGCCCTTCATTTCACGAAAGGAAAAAAGCTTTGAATACAATTTTTAGTAGCGGCGCTGTTGGCTTTGTAGATGGTATAAAAAAATGGGCCATAGATTTCGCTGATGAATTTACACTTAATTTTATAGACGACGATCGTTGGACGTGGATCGCAAAGGGTCTCGGAAATACCCTTCTTATCACTGCAGGAGCCCTCGTTCTCGGTATTGTTATCGGTATACTTGTAGCAGCTGTACGTTCTTCCTTTGATAAAAACCATGAGGAGCTTAAAAAGCGCGGCGGTGCAGGGTATATTGTAATGTGCATCCTTAACGCAATCTGTAAGGTTTATCTTACGGTCATTCGCGGTATTCCCGTAGTCGTGCAGCTTTTGATCTGGTACTTTGTAATTTTGGTTTCTTCAAATGACGGTGTGCCTGTAGCAATTATTGCCTTCGGTGTAAACTCCGGTGCATACGTTGCAGAGATATTCCGTTCAGGTATCATGTCTATCGATCACGGTCAGTTTGAGGCGGGACGAAGCCTTGGCTTCAATTATTTCCAGATGATGCGATTCGTAGTTATCCCTCAGGCGTTCAAGGTAGTTCTTCCTACCCTCGGTAACGAGTTTATCGCACTTGTAAAGGAGACCTCGATTGCAGGTTACGTAGGCATCGTTGAGCTTACAAAGGCAGGAGACCTTATCAGAAGCCGTACCTATGCGGCTTTTATGCCCCTTTTTGCAGTGGCTTTGATCTATCTTGGCCTTGTAATGATACTTACATGGCTTATCGGAAAGCTTGAAAGGAGGCTGAGAAAGAGTGAGCGCTAACAACGTACTTATCAGTATAAATAATCTGAAAAAACACTATAACGGCGGAGAGGTAAAGGCTCTTGACGGAGTTACCTATGATATAAACCGCGGTGAGGTGGTAGTGATCATCGGACCTTCCGGAAGCGGTAAATCAACACTTCTTCGCTCTCTCAATCTTCTTGAGATCCCCACAGACGGAACCATCCATTTTGACGGTGTTGATATCACAGACCCCAAGGTAAATATCAACCTCCACCGTCAGAAGATGGGAATGGTGTTCCAGCATTTCAATCTTTTCCCCAATATGACCATTCTCAGGAATATGACCGTAGCTCCTATGACTCTTCTCAAGAAGTCAAAGGAGGAGGCAGAGGCAAAGGCAATGGATCTTCTCACACGAGTTGGCCTTGCCGATCGAGCAAACGCATATCCCAGCCAGCTTTCAGGCGGTCAGAAGCAGAGAGTGGCAATAGTCCGCGCTCTTTGTATGGAGCCCGACGTAATGCTCTTTGATGAGCCCACAAGCGCCCTTGACCCCGAAATGGTAGGAGAGGTTCTTGACGTTATGAAGAGCCTTGCCGCCGAGGGAATGACCATGGCGTGCGTAACTCACGAGATGGGCTTTGCAAAAGAGGTTGCAGATAAGGTAGTGTTTATGGATGACGGTATCATCATCGAGGAGGGCACTCCCGAGGAGATATTCAATAATCCCAAGAGCGACCGTCTCCGCGATTTCTTTGCAAAGGTAATTTAAAAAGATAAAAAGAACCGTTGAAATCGAGCTTCAACGGTTCTTTTTTTGTTTATTCGTCCTCGCTGTTCTTTGATTCAAGAAGGAGGTATTCCATATAGAATTCGTTAAGCTCCTTTGAAAGCTTTATCTCGTTTCGCTTGTAAGCGGAGGAGGCCGTCTGGGGCTTAAAGATAACTGCCTGGAAATTTGTTGTGATCCCCTCAAGGCCAACCATGGAGCAAAGATTGTAGCGGATGGTATCCTTGATAATGTCAAGCATCTGCTGATCGTCCTCTGTGCCGAGGCGCTGACCCTTGAGAAGTGTTTCGTAATACTGGGGGAGAACTATCTCGTTGGACTTGTAAGCCATATATTCAAGTATCATACCCGTTCTCTCGGGGCCCGCTGTGGAAACGTCGTTTCTGTAGGTGGAGGGCAGTGCGAAGATGGAAGCGGGGGGAGTAACCGTGTGCATATGGTTTTTCTGATTTTCATCATACTTTGGCAGAGGCAGAACTCCGTATTCGCTCTTCATGTTGCGAAGCTCGCCGGTCAGAAAGGCAGTGCCGTTCATAAAGAGGGCGTGGTCCGTGGTAAAGAAGGAGCGGGCATATTCCCACTGATCGTTAAAGCCGGAGTAATCGGCGTTATCCCAGATATCGGAATAATCCTTGTTGTGCTTCTTGTTGGACCATACTGAGTAAAGCTTGTTTGCAACGTCAAGAGTCTTTTCGTTGTAGTAAGAAAGGTAGAGAGAGCCGTCATCGTTTTTCGAGATGATGGAAACGTTGGCCGCGTGGGTCAGATCGTAGGGAGAAATGCCGAGAGAGCCGTAAACGTCGTCCTTTGAGATAACGCCGTCGCCGTCAAGGTCGTTGCTGACGGAGGTAAGCATTTCAAGATAGCGGTCAATAGTCCATTTGCCTTCTCTGACGAGATCGTAGGGAGAGCCGAACTGCTGGATAACGTTGTAGTCCTCGGCGATCTGCTTGTTAAAGAAGAGAAATCCTGCCCATTCAAGCTTGTTCATGGATATATCGTTTATCCAGATGTACATTGAGTCGTTGACGGTAAGGTCCTCCATAGCAGAGGGGCACCAGTATTCCTTTGTAAGATCGATGTAAGGAACCTTGGTTATATCCGCAAAGAAGTTTTCCGTAATGCAGGGGCCCATTTTTGCGCCCCAGGCGTAGATAACGTCAAAGCAGAAGTCACCGGACATATAGAAGGTCTGGAGGAGACCGGCAGGGTCTCCGTTTGCCTCAAGTCGCTGAGTGACGTTGACCTTGTAGAGCTCCTCAACGGCAAGATTTCGCTTGTATACCGCGTCCTGGACCGTAGCGCCCGTAAGGCTCTCCGCGTCAAGATAATCGCCGCCGTAGTAGTCCTTGTCACCTGCCTTCTGCTGAACGAAAAGGAAGGTAAAGTCTTCGTTGTCAAAGTCTCCCTTGGCAAACTTTTCAATATCGGCTGAATTCTCGTCATTTGGCGGACGGGTGTTCAGCCCCTCGCCGTTTTTGGCGCAGGAGGCAAGGGTACCGATGACCGTGATGCCTGCAAGAATTATAGATAAAAGCTTTGTTGTTTTCATAGCATTTTAGTCTTCGGCCTTCTTTGTGTCAAGGAGAAGGATCTCCATATAGAAATCATTTAGCTGCTTTAAGAGCTTCTGCTCGTTTCTCTTGAAGGTAGAGGAGGCTGTGTTAGGCTTTGAAACAACGCTGTGGAAGTTTGTCGTAATGCCGTCAAGGCCTACCATAGAGCAAAGGTCGTAGCGGATAGTATCCTTAATGGTGTCAAGCATAAGCTGATCGTCCTCGTTGCCGAGACGCTGACCCTTGAGAAGGGTGTCGTAGTATTGAGGGAGAACAAGCTCGTTGGACTTGTAAGCCATATATTCAAGTATCATACCCGTTCTGTCGGGGCCCGCTGTGGAAACGTCGTTTCTGTAGGTAGAGGGGATAGCGAAGATAGAAGCGAGGTTTGCAACGATGTGGATGTAGTCCTCCTGATTTTCGTCATACTTAGGGTAGGGGAGGATACCGTATTCGCTGTCCATGTTACGAAGCTCGCCCGTAAGGAAAGCGCTTCCCGAGAGGAAGAGGGAGTGGTCGGTTGCAAAGAAGGAGCGAACGTATTCCCACTGATCGTTAAAGCCGGAGGTATCTGCATTTTCCCAGATCTCGTTATAGCCCTTGCAGTATTTAGCGTTTGAGAGAACGTCTGCAATCTTGTTTGCAATGTCGATGGTCTTTTCGGAGTAGTAGGAGAGAGAATAAGAGCCGTCGTCATTTTTTGAAAGGAGCTGAATTCCCGAGGAATAGGCAAGGTCGTAAGCAGACTGACCTATAATGCCGTAAACGTCAGATTTCGTTATCTTACCGTCACCGTCAAGGTCGTTGGAAACGCTTGTGACCATCTTCAAGAATGCATCGAGAGTCCATTTGCCATCCTTGACCATATCGTAGGGAGAGCCGAGAGTGTTTTCAACGTTGTAGTCCTCGGCTATCTGCTTGTTGTAGAAGAGGAAGTAGGCCCATTCAAGCTTGTTCATGGATATATCGTTAATGCAGATGTAAACGCTGTCGTTAACGGTAAGGTCCTCCATAGCAGAGGGGCACCAGTATTCCTTGGTCATGTCAACGTGGGGAAGGTCGGTGAAATCCGTAAAATAGTTTTCAACGATGCAAAGGCCCAGCTTGTAGCCCCACGCATAGATAACGTCGAAGCAGAAGTCGCCGGACATATAGAAGGTCTGGAGAAGAGCGCCGGGATCGCCGTTTTGCTCAAGTCGCTGAGTAACGTTGACCTTGTAGAGCTCCTCAACGGCCATATTGCGCTTGTATACTGCGTCCTGAATTGTAGCGCCCGTAAGGCTCTCAGCGTCGAGGTAGTCGCCGCCGTAGTAATCCTTGTCGCCTGCCTTCTGCTGGATGAAGAGGAAGGTAAAGTCCTCGTTGTCAAAGTCGCCGCTGGCGAAATCGCCGATATCGCCGGAATTTCCGTCGCTTGGGGGACGGGTGTTAACGCCGTTGCCGGTGTTAGCGCAGGAAGCAAGAAGCGGAATAGCCATAGCAGCAGCAAGGATCAAAGCTGCAATTTTTTTGGATTCCATAGTATCACTCCTTTATACATGTTACAAAAATATTATACTAAACAATTCAAAATATGTCAATATAATATAAAATGATGTACTGAGAGGGAGAAAAAACTAAAAAAATGCTGTCGAAAAGGATGCAGAAGCCGTGAATTGTCCGTCGTCGGCGTACAAAGGTACGACAGAGGGACAATTCGCGGCTA
>JAZQAS010000094.1:0-20459 GCA_045545335.1 Candidatus Avispirillum sp.
ACCCCCCCCCCGCCCTTGAGGAAAACGTGATCACAAAAATAACGTTTTGATAAAAAGGGCGGTCGCGGTGGGGCGCCACCCGCTTTTGTTTATCTGAACATTTCCGTTGAGAGATATCTTTCTCCCGTATCGGGAAGAAGAGTAACAACGGTCTTTCCTGTGTTTTCTGGGCGGGATGCCACGAGCATTGCCGCAAAAAGCGCGGCTCCCGAGGTTATTCCCGCAAGGATACCCTCGCTTCGGGCAAGGGCGCGGCCTGCGTTATAGGCCTCCTTTTCCGTAACGGTGATGATCTCGTCTATAATTGAGGTGTCAAGGGTTTCGGGTATAAATCCCGCGCCGATGCCCTGAAGGCCGTGGGGGCCTGCCTCTCCCTTTGATATGAAGGGGGAGGATGCGGGCTCAACGCCGATTATCTTAATGTTCGGGTCCTTTTCCTTGAGATATCTGCCAACGCCGGAGACGGTGCCGCCCGTGCCCACTCCGCAAACGAAGAAGTCTATTTCTCCCTCGGTGTCCTCCCATATCTCGGGGCCCGTGGTAAGGTAATGAGCCTCGGGGTTTGCAGGGTTTGTGAACTGACCTGCGATGATGCTGCCTTCGATCTCCCGGCAAAGCTCTTCGGCTTTTGCGATGGCGCCCTGCATACCGAGCTTGCCCTCGGTGAGCACCACCTCGGCGCCGTAGGCTGAGATAAGCCTCTGCCGCTCAACGGACATGGTATCGGGCATAACGATAATAGCCTTGTAGCCCCTTGCGGCGCAAACGGCGGCAATGCCGATGCCCGTGTTTCCGCTTGTGGGCTCGATGATAACGGCCTCCTCCTTGAGAAGACCTTCTCTTTCTGCTCTCTCTATCATATTTTTTGCAACTCTGTCCTTTGCGCTTCCCGCAGGGTTTGATCGCTCAAGCTTTGCGAGGATGCGGGCGGAGCAGAGCTTTTCTATGCTTGAAAGCTCAAGGAGGGGAGTTTTTCCTATGAGCTCGGTCACGCTTTTGTAGATCATTGTGCCACCGTCCTTTCGGTATAGAAAAATTTTATCACTTTGAGCCCCTTGTGTCAATGTAAATTTTTGCCGTTGAAAAAGGGAGGGGATAGGTGTATAATTTCGGTAGAATAACTTTTGGAGGTGCCTATGAGCCTTAAGGAAGCATATGAAAAAATGCATTCGGGAGACCTTTATATCCCCACGGAGAAGGAGCTTTTTGCTCTTCAGCTTGCCTGCCTTGAAAAGCTTTACGATTTTAACAATACCCGCCCCTCGGAGCTTGAAAGGCGGGGAGAGCTTCTTTCTGAGATGTTTTGCGAGATAGGCGAGGGCTGCTATATAGAACCTCCCCTCCACGCAAACTGGGCGGGAAAGCACGTCCATTTCGGAAAGAACGTATATGCCAATTTTAATCTCACCCTTGTTGACGATACCCATATCTACGTTGGAGATAACGTAATGTTCGGCCCGAACGTGACGGTGGCCACCGCAGGTCATCCCATTCTGCCCGAGCTGAGAGAGGCGGGATATCAGTATAATGCGCCCGTGCATATCGGCAAGGGCTGCTGGATAGGAGCGGGGGCGGTGATCCTCCCCGGCGTAAATATAGGAGATGGGGCGGTCATCGGCGCGGGCAGCGTGGTAACTAAGGATATCCCACCGTGCTGTGTTGCCGTCGGAAATCCCGCAAGAGTCCTTCGCGAGATAGGAGAGCGGGATCGGGAGTATTATTTCAGGGATATGAAGATAAAAATATGACATGATTTTCAAAAGAAAAACCGCTTCGGCGGTTTTCTTTTTTATAGCCCTTGGAGGGAGCTTTCGGAAGATGCATTTATATTATATGTAAATATAATTAAAAATTATGTAAACTTTGTTATTATTAAGGAGCATTTATTGACTTTCTTTTTTGTCTGTGGTAAACTCAAAATGGTAATTAATGTGTACAAAGGAGTGCTGAAATATGAAGAAGAGTTTGGCTATAATTTTATGCTTGATTTTCGTTTTTTCCTCCTTTGGCGCTTGCATTTCCGTGTCTGCGAGAGAGTTTCTCAATAACGGAAACGAGTTTATAAACGACGATACCTACGTTCTCGGCGATGCAGACGGCGACGGCGAGCAAAACGGCAAGGATGCCCTTGCGATAAAGGCGACCGTTGCAGGCCTTGAGGGCTATTTTCTCATTGAGGACGCCGCAGACTTCAACGGCGACGGAGTTGTTGACGCAAAGGACTCCTATCTGATGAAGACCTGCCTTTCCGGCACAAACTCCTTTGAAGTGCTTGAGGGAGAGCATCAGGTCTATAATCTTACCATCGGCGAAAACCCCATCACGGATTACTCTATCGTTCTTCCCAATATCCCCGATATCAATGAATGTAACGCAAGCTATGCGGCAGAGGAGATGCAGACCTATATCGAGGTCGCAACGGGCGTGCGACTTGAGATCGTTGTCGGCGAAGCAACGACGCCACATGCTATCCGCTACCATCAGTATTTCGTGGATACTCCCGAAAATATTGAGATGGGCCTTCGCATTGAAAATTATAAATATACGGTGACCGACGGAGACCTTGATATCTACGGCTCTCTCAGAGGTAATATGTATGCAACCTACGAGATCCTTGAAAAATATCTGGGCTTCAGATTTATAAGCGGAGAATATACCTTCGTTTATAAGAACAGGACTGTTGATATCCCCGAGGGATGCGACGTTTTCTTCGCTCCAAAGCTCAATTCCCGTTGGACGGGACATACCTTTGCCGGCTATAAAGAAAATTATCACTATCCGAGAAAGAGCAACGGCGATCAAAGCAGCAACGTTGATTATTACGGCGCTTTTACAGGACAGCATTTTATGTTTGGCCATTCCTATGCATACTGCTGGCAGATGGGAACGGGAACCATGCCGGACGAAAGCTTTGGCGCGCTATCGGACAGACTGTATCACAAATATACCTCAGGCGAGACTCACGATACTCTTAAATGGCAGCCCTGCGCCTCCAGCGAAAAGGAATATCAGACCATGTTCTCCGGCCTTTTGGATATAAGCCGTATGATATCTTTTTGGGGGCACGTGTTCCGCAATTACGAGGAGTACAGCATCTCCAGCATGTCGTTTTCCTTTGAGGATAATAAAAATTTCTGTCAGTGCCGTTACTGTACCCGCTCCTATAAAACGGAGGGCTACAGCGGAACCTACGTTGGCAACCTGGTCAACAGAGCAGCTCGGGAGATACAGGAATATTATCCCGGTATGAAGCTTTGCACCATTCTTTATGACCATACCGTGCCGAAAAACGTAAAGCCGGACGAAATGGTAATTCTTTACTATTGCGGCCCCGCCTGCAATAACCACGCTCTCGGCAGCGGAGGCTGCGGAGACGATCTTACTTATCTCGGAGACAGCAACGACAATTGCTGCACTCCCACTCTTAAGGGCTGGGGCGAGCTTTGCCGCGAAACGGGAGCGGAGCTTTGGTTCTACTACTATCCTGTAAATTATCACTTCTTTTTGACGCCTTGCCCCAATATCATGGAGATCTATTATGATCTTTACTATATGTTCAATGAGTGCAACGTAACGGGTATGTACTATGAGGGCGCCGGTGAGACCTATAATTTCGAGACGTTGAAGGCTTATCTCGCTTCTTTGATGCAGTGGGAGCCTGAAATGACTTATGAGCAGTATATCGAGTATATGAAGGAATACCTTTATATCCGGTACGGCGGAGGGTACGAATACATTTATGAATACACCCTCCATTCCCAAAATGCAGGCGATGAAGTCGGATGCTTTATCAATAACCATGATGCGACATGGGATATGTACTCGTGGAGATACATAGCAGAGCATTACGAAGAGATGAGAGAGCTTCTTGTGCGTGCGAGGGAGCTTTGCGTGCGTGATGATCAAAGGGCGAGAGTCGATGATCTTATTATGTGTTGCGATACGCTTGGCCTCTCTGCAGTGTACGAAGAATGGTATACTAACGGAACGAAGGAAACAAAAGCTCTCTACGAAGAAAGGTATGCGGCTCTGTACGGTTACATTAAGGAGAATAATATAAGAATATCGGATTTCCCTCAGTACATACCACCCGCTACTATTGATTTTTCAAAAGATCCTATTTCTCAGTTCTATAACGGCGGGTGCTGGGATTCAGATGATCGCCCCTTTACCGCCATGTAGATGCTTGATTCAGGCCATTTGAATTGTGGAATGAATGGAGGGTAGTTATGAAAAAAATCATTTCGATCGTTCTGTGTGCAATTATGGTGATCCCGCTCGCGCTCAGCATTTCCGTGTCTGCGAGAGAGTTTCTCAATAACGGAAACGAGTTTATAAACGACGATACCTACGTTCTCGGCGATGCAGACGGCGATGGTGAGCAGAACGGCAAGGATGCCCTTGCGATAAAGGCGACCGTAGCAGGCCTTGAGGGCTATTCTCTTATCGAGGACGCCGCAGACTTCAACGGCGACGGAGTTGTTGACGCAAAGGACTCTTATCTTATGAAGACCTGCCTTTCCGGCACCAATTCATTTGAGGTTCTTGAGGGAGAGCATCAGATATACAGCCTCACCATCGGTGGAAACCCAATCGGCGAGTATTCCATCCTCCTCCCCGAGGGCTGCGACCCCGATCGGGATAACGCCCATTATGCGGCGGAGGAGCTGCAGACCTATATAGAGGTCGCAACGGGCGTGCGCCTTGAGATATATTACGGTGTTTCTCCCACAGAGCACGTTATCCGCTTCTATCAGTTTTATCCCGATACCCCCGAAAACCTTGAGATGGGCCTTCGCCTTGAGAACTATAAATATACGGTGACCGACGGCGACCTTTGCATATACGGCTCTCTCAGAGGCAATATGTACGCGGTCTACGAGATCCTTGAGGACTATCTCGGATATAGATTTGTGAACGGCGAATACACCTTCATCTATAAGAGCAGAACGGTGGATATCCCCGAGGGATGCGATGCCTTCTTCGCTCCCCGTCTTAATTATCGCCGCGTTCGTCACACCTTCGGCGACGATTATTACGATATGCTGAACTATCATTATCCCCGCAGGCTCAACGGCGTTACGGATTTCTCTTCCACCCGTATGGGCGCGTGGACGGGCGTTCATTATACGGGAGTGCACAGCTTCAAGTATCTGTGGCAGATGGCAACGGGAATAATGCCCGACGAGAGCTACGGAGATCTTAACGCGAGATATAAGTATAAGTTTGATACGGGCGAGATAAAGGACTGGGCATCATGGCAGCCCTGCGCCTCCAATAAAAAGGAGTATGAAACTCTGTTCACGGGTCTCGTTCAGCTTTCGGAGTGGCTTCTCTCCTGGGGAGAGGTACACGTGTTCCGCTGCTATGAGGAATACGGCATCTCCGTTATGGCGTTCTCAAATGAGGATAACGGCAATTATTGCACCTGCCGCACCTGCAATAAAACTGCAAAGGCGGAGGGCTATTCGGGCCTTTATCTTCAAATGGCAAATAAGGCGGCAAGGGATATTCAGGAGTATTTCCCCGGCCTCAAGATCGCTATGATACTGTACGATCATACCGTTCCGAGCACCGTGCGCCCCGATAGCCATATGGTCATCAATTATTGCGGAAACGGCTGCAATAACCATCCTCTCGGCAGCGGCGGCTGCGGCGATAACGTTACCTATCTCGGCGACAGCAATAAGACCGATGAGTATGCGATGCGCGCCTGGGGCGAGATATGCGATGAGGCGGGCTGTGAGCTGTGGAGCTTTTATTATCCCGTCAATTATCACTATTATCTCTCTCCCTGCCCCAATATCTTCAATCTGTATTACGATTTCAGCTTTATGGTGAACGAGTGCGGATTTGACGGCCTTTATTACGAGGGCGGCGGCGAGGAATATCAGTTTGAGTATTTAAAGGCGTATCTTGCATCCCGGTTTATGTGTGATCCCGATATGACCATGGACGAGTATATCGGATATATGAAGGAGTTCCTTTATATCTGGTATGGCGACGGATACGAATATATTTATGAATTTATCCTGCTTCAGAACGAGGCGGGAGATGCGGCGGGCTGCTTTATCAATAATCACGACCGCCCCTGGGATCTTTATTCCATCTATTATTACAGAGAGCATTACGAGGAGATGAGAGCGCTTCTCATAAAGGCTCTCGAGGCCTCGGAGAGGGAAGAGTGCAAAATAAGGATCGAAACTCTCATTGCAGGCTGTGAATTTATGGGTCTTTCCGCCGTTCATACCGCTTGGTATACGGAGGGAACTGAAGAGAGTCGCGCTCTTTATGAGGAAAGATACACCGCTCTGATGAATTTTATTTATGAAAACGGCATAAAGGTCTCCCGATTTTACGAGGCCCCCACGGAGATCGTATTCGACGTAAATCCCGTGGTCCAGTTTTACGAAACGGGCTCCTGGTATTGGGCAGACGGATATATTCCCAAGTAATGATTAAAGGTATAAGTTTTTTTCAGGAGAAAAGTATGAAAAGGATCATTTCTTTAATTCTTTGCGCTGTTATGGTCATTCCCCTTGCGCTCAGCGTGTCTGCAAGAGAATGTCTCAATAACGGAAACGAGTTTATAAACGACGACACCTACGTTCTCGGTGATGCAGACGGCGACGGCGAGCAGAACGGCAAGGATGCTCTTGCAATAAAGGCGACTGTTGCAGGCCTTGAGGGCTATTCTCTCATTGAGGACGCTGCGGATTTTAACGGCGACGGAGTTGTTGACGCGAAGGACTCTTATCTGATGAAGACCTGCCTTTCCGGCACAAACTCATTTGAAGTGCTTGAGGGAGATCATCAGATATACAGCCTCACCGTCGGAGGTAATCCCATCACGGATTACTGTATCGTTCTTCCCGACATCCCCGATATCAATGAGTATAACGCAAGCTTTGCGGCAGAGGAGATGCAGACCTATATCGAGGTCGCAACGGGCGTGCGACTTGAGATCGTTATCGGCGAGGCCACCACTCCCCATGCTATCCGCTACCATCAGTATTTCGTGGATACTCCCGAAAATATTGAGATGGGCCTTCGCATTGAAAATTATAAATATACGGTGACCGACGGAGACCTTGATATCTACGGCTCTCTCAGAGGTAATATGTATGCTACCTCCGAGATACTTGAAAAATATCTGGGCTTCAGATTTATAAGCGGAGAATATACCTTCGTTTATAAGAACAGGACTGTTGATATTCCCGAGGATACGGACGTTTTCTTTGCGCCAAAGCTCAATTCCCGTTGGACGGGCCACACCTTCGGTGATAACTGGTATGACGAAAATAACTACCATTATCCCAGAAAGAATAACGGCAACCAGAACTGTAACAATTTTCGCAAGGGCACCTTCACGGGCCAGCACTTCATGTTCGGCCATTCCTATGCATATTGCTATCAGATGGGCACGGGTGAGATGCCCGATGAGAGCTACGGCACCCTTTCTCAGCGTCTGAACTATAAGTATAATTCCGGCGAGACCCACGATACCCTTAAGTGGCAGCCCTGCGCCACCAATGAAAAGGTATATCAGACCATGTTCTCGGGCCTTGTTGATATCTGCCGTATGATAACCCTCTGGGGCTCACACGTGTTCAGAAACTACGAGGAGTACAGCATCTCCAGTATGTCGTTCTCCTTTGAGGATAATAACATTTTCTGTCAGTGCCGTAACTGTACCCGCTCCTATAAAACGGAGGGCTACAGCGGAACCTACGTTGGCAATCTGGTCAACAGAGCAGCTCGGGAGATACAGGATTATTATCCCGGCATGAAGCTTTGCACCATTCTTTATGACCATACGGTGCCTCAGAGCGTAAAGCCTGACGAAATGGTGATCCTCTATTATTGCGGCCCCGCCTGCAATAACCACGCTCTCGGCAGCGGCGGCTGCGGCGATAACCTCACCTGTCTCGGCGACAGCAACGACAATTGCTGCACAAAGACTCTGAAGGGCTGGGGCGAGCTCTGCCGTGAAACGGGAGCTGAGATATGGTATTACTATTATCCCGTAACCTACGGCCTCTTCCTCTTTGACTGCCCCAACTTTATGGAGATCTACTATGATTTCTATTATATGTTCAACGAGTGCAACGTAACGGGTATGTACTACGAGGGCGGCGGCGAGACCTATAATTTCGAAACCATGAAGGCTTATCTCGCGTCTCTTATGCAGTGGGATCACGATATGACCCTTGAGACCTACATAGAGCATATGAAGGAATATCTTTATATCTGGTATGGAGACGGATACGAATACGTTTTTGAATACGTTATGCATCTTCAGGCAGGCGGCGACGCGGCAGAGTGCTTTATCAATAACCATGACCGCCCCTTCGATATGTATTCCTTCACGTATATCGGCGATCATTATGAGGAGATGAGAGAGCTTCTTTGCAAGGCTCTTGAGCTTGCAGAAAGACCTGAGTGCACTGAGCGCCTTGAGCTTCTCATTGCAAACTGCGATTTCCTCGGCCTCACCGTTTATCACAGACGTTGGTATCTTGAGGGCGATGAGGAAACGAGAGCCCTCTATATGGAAAGATATACGAATATGTATAACTTGTATAAGACAAGAAATATAGATATTTCCGCTCATCCCTCCTACGTTTTGCCCGTAGCTATTGATTTTGAGGTCAATCCTATGGTACAGTATTACGCAAGGCTTTCCTGGGACTGGCCCAATGAATTCGTTCCCGAATATTAATTATCCAAAAAGGAGACAAAATATGAAGAAAATACTTGCATTTGCTTTGTGCGCAATTATGCTCGCATCTGCGGCCGTGCCTGTATTTGCCCGTCATTATTCAAGCAGCTATGAAAACAATGGCTATGAATATGACGAGACCTATACACTTGGCGACGTAGACGGCGACGGCGAGCAGAACGGTAAGGATGCCCTTGCCATCAAGGCGACGGTAGCAGGACTTGAGGGTTATTCTCTCATTGAGGACGCCGCAGACTTTAACGGTGACGGCGTTGTTGATGCGAAGGACTCCTATCTGATGAAGACCTGCCTTTCCGGCACAAATTCCTTTGATGCTCTTGAGGGCGAATTCCCCCTTTATAGCCTCACGATCGGTGAAAACCCCATCAGTGAATATTCCCTCCTCCTTCCCGAGGGGATCGGAGCCGAGGACAACAATAACGCGGCATACGCTGCTTGCGAGATGCAGGATTATATCCGCGATCTCACGGGCACGGAGCTTGTGATCTATACGGGAGAGGCTCCCACAGAGCACGTTATCCGCTTCCATTCCTACGAGCCCGATACCGCTGAGAATACGGAGATGGGCCTTGGGATCGAGAACTATATCTACGAGGTAAAGAACGGAGACCTCAATATCCACGGCTCCCGCCGCGGTAATATGTATGCCGTATACGAGATACTTGAAAAGTATCTCGGCGTCGTTTTCATTGACGGCGACCTTACCTACGTTTATAAGAACAGAACCGTAGATATCCCCGAGGGCACCTATGAATTCGTTAAGCCCTATCTTAACTTCAGATGCGTAAACTATACCTTTATGGACGGCCACTCCGATAAGATCAACGTTTATCTCACTCATAAGAATAACGGTATCTTTATCTGGGATCTTATGTCTAAGCGCTTCGGCACTCTCACAGGTATGCACTACGTAGGCTGTCATACCTTTGCGTATTGCCATATGATGCATACAGGTAAAATGCCCCCCGAGGGAACTCTTAATCCCGACGGCAGCGTAATGACCTACGGCCAGAGACTCACCGCAAAGTTCAACTCCGGTATCTATCCGGATCCCTGGACCTGGCAGCCCTGCGGAAACTCAAAGACCGAGTATGAAGATCTCTTTGACGGACTTCTGGATATCACCCGTATGGTACAGACCTGGGGCCACGAGTTCCATATCTATGAGACCGAGTATACTACCTCCTCCATGAGCTTCTCTCCCGAGGATAACAAGAACTTCTGCACCTGCCGTAACTGCGGCAGAATGAGCAAGACCGAGGGCTATTCCGGCGTTTATCTTGAAATGGCAAATAAGGCGGCTCTTGATATTCAGGAATATTTCCCCGGAATGAAGATGTCCACCTATTTCTACGAGCATAAGGTTCCCGCGACCATCAGACCCAATGAGTATATGATCCTCTTCTTCTGCGGCCCTGAGTGTAATAACCACGCGTGGGGAAGCGGCGGATGCGGCGATAATCTCACCGTTATCAAGGCAAGCAACAAGTGCTGCGATACCACTGCAAAGCAGTGGGGCGAGCTCTGCAAGGAGACAGGCGCTGAGGTCTGGCTCTACTACTACCCCACAAACTATCACTACAGCCTTGTTCCCTGTCCCAATATCTTTGAGATATACTATGACATCACTTACGTTGTCAACGAGTGTGGCTTCACCGGCGTATACTACGAGGGCGGCTGGACAGAGTATACCTTCGAGCATCTCAAGGCATACCTTGCATCCAGAGTTATCTGGGATCCTCAGATGACTTATGAGGAGTATACCGAGTATATGATGGAGTATCTCCGCATATGGTACGGCGAGGGATATGAGTATATCTATCAGTATATCGAGCATATCGAGGCCGCAGGCGATGCAGTCGGCTGCTTCGTCAATAACCACGACCGTCCCTACGATATGAACTCCTGGGAATACTGCGCAGAGCATTATGATGAGATGAGAGGCCTTATCCTTGCTGCAAGAGAGCTTGCAGCTACAGAAAAGCAGGTACAGCGCATCAATAATCTTCTTATGAGCTGCGAAACTCTTTGCCTCGGCGCTGTTTATACCGAGTGGTATACCAACGGCACAGAGGAGACGAGAGCTCTCTACGAAGAGAGATACACCTGGCTCTATAACTACATTGTGGATAACGAATATATCCTTTCCACAAACACCGTATTCGTAATGCCCGATAAGATAGACTTCTCCTCAAGACCCATGGATCAGTTCTACCATGGCGGCGCTTGGGATCCTACAGACTATCCCCAGTAATGTAGAAATGTTCTTAAGAACATTTCTACAGTTCTATTCGCCTGACGGCGAGTTATATTGCTGTGCAGTGATATTCGGCTTTCAGCCGAGTGTTATTTGCTTCGCAAGTTCACGGGCGAATAGAATATCACTAACCCCGTAGGGTTTAATATCCCTTTGTTTTGGAAATATCTGGCTGTAACCGAGAAGCTTTCAAAAGAAAATATCACTCTGACGGTAGTCAGCATATCACTTAACAGATAAAAAGAGAAGAGTCGTTGCAAAACGACTCTTCTTTTTTATCGGAGAAATATTTATCACGTTGTTATATTTTGCTCAAAAACAGGCATTTTGACGGTATGATAATTGACTTTTATATAAAATATTATATAATATATATTGAAGAATTGTAATTTTCTCTCGGGGAGGGATGCTATGAAAAAGTTGATATCTATGGCTTTGTGTCTTGTTATGCTGCTTTCCTCGGCGGCGGGCACCGTGGGAGCTCATATGTTTATAAACGATGAGAGCTATACCCTTGGCGACGCAGACGGCGACGGAGAGCAAAACGGCAAGGATGCTCTTGCAATAAAGGCGACCGTTGCAGGTCTTGAGGGTTATTCTCTCATTGAGGACGCCGCAGACTTTAACGGCGACGGAGTCGTTGATGCAAAGGACTCCTATCTGATGAAGACCTGCCTTGCGGGAACCAACTCCTTTGAGGTCCTTGAGGGAGAATATCAGATATATAACCTGACCATCGGCAAAAATCCCATAAAGGATTATGCAATATCCGTCCCCGAGGGAACGGATATAGAAAACGATAACGTATACTATGCGGCAACGGAGATGCAGAAGTATATCGAGATCGCAACGGGCGTTCACCTTGATATATATATCGGCGAGGCACCTTCAAAGAAAGTCATCCGCTATCATACCTATGAGGTGGATACCCCCGAAAACCTTGAAATGGGCCTTCGCCTCGAGAATTATAAGTATACCGTAAAGGATGGCGATCTTGATATCCACGGCTCTCTCAGAGGTAATATGTACGCTACCTATGAGATAATTGAGGATCATCTCGGATTTCGCTTCTATAACGGCCACTATACCTACGTGTATAAGAACAGAACGGTGGATATCCCCGAGGGCTGCGACCGCTTCTTTGCCCCGAAGATGGATTTCCGTCAGGTCTACCATACCAACGGCAGCGGCACTGCCTTTGAGTATTATTTCCCCAGAAGAAATAACGGAGTTTATATATATTCCTATGCAGAGTCCAAATACGGCACTCTCACGGGAGCTCTCCATGCGCATTCTCATTCCTTTGTCTATCTCTGGATGATGGGAACGGGAACTATGCCCGATGAGGGCTACGGAACTCTCGGCGACAGACTTTACTATAAGTATAACAGCGGCGAGACCCACGATCCTCTCGGATGGCAGCCCTGCGGAACAAACGATAAGCAATATAACATAATGTTCTCAGGCCTCGTTGATACCTGCAGAATGATGGAGGAGTGGGGAAAGGTATATTATTGCTTTGAAGAGTACGGTATTGCAAGCATGTACGTTTCCATTGAGGATAACGGAAACTATTGCGCTTGCCGCACCTGCACGAAAAAGGCAAAGACCGAGGGATATTCGGGAGTTTATCTGGACGTTGCAAACCGCGCGGCGGTGGATATTCAGGAGTATTATCCCGGTCTGAAGATCGCGGCCCTGCTCTATGACCATAAGGTACCCCAGAACGTAAGGCCGGATAAGAATATCATCATTTCCTATGCGGGCCCCGCCTGCAATAACCATCCTCTCGGTTTGGGCGGATGCGGCGATGACACCACCTATCTCGGAGGAAGCAACGATGCCTGCTGTACCCCCACGGCAAAGGCCTGGGGCGATATCTGCCGCGAGACGGGCGCTGAGATATGGAATTATTATTACCCCGTAACCTACGGCTTTTATCTCACCCCCTGCCCCAATATCTTTAATATCTATTACGATTTTGATTATATGATAAACGTATGCGGCTTTAACGGCATATTCTATGAGGGCGCAGGCGAGACCTATATGTTTGAAAATCTTAAGGCTTATATGGCGCAGAGAATGCTCTGGGAGCCTGAGATGGGCCTTCAGCGCTTCATTGAGATAATGAAAGAGTATCTCTATATGTATTACGGCGACGGCTATGAGTATATATACGAGTATATCGTGATGACGGAGGAGGCGGGCGACCTTGTGGGCTGCTTCGTCAATAACCACGACCGCCCCTGGGACTATTATTCTCACGATTATATTGCCGAGAATTACGAATATATGAGAGGCCTTCTCACCTCTGCTCTTGAGCTTGCAGAGAGGTCGGATTCAAAGATCGCTGTTAAGAATCTCATTGCAGGCTGTGATCTTCTCGGCCTTTCCGCGCTCCACGTTTCGTGGTATCTTGAGGGAGACGAGGAATCGAGAGCGCTGTATGAGGAGAGATACACAGGCCTTTACAATTATGTGAAAGAAAGAAAAATGACCATCTCGGGACATACCATATACAGCCTGCCCGAGACTGTAATATTCGATATCGATCCCATCGTCCAATTCTATGAAAGAAGCGCGTGGAACGATAAAAACGTTCCTACTTACGTTCATAAATAATATCCTTGAGAGGAAAAGCATAATGAAAAAAATAATCTCTTTGATCCTTTGCGCGGTGACGGTGCTTTGCGCCACCGTCAGCGTATCTGCCCGCGTCTATGAGAGCGAGGGCGATAAGACTGAGGGCTTTTATTACGATGAGGGTGACTACCTTCTCGGCGACGTTGACGGCGACGGCGAGCAGAACGGTAAGGATGCTCTTGCGATAAAGGCAACGGTAGCAGGTCTTGAGGGCTACTCTGTCATTGCCGAGGCCGCAGATTTCAACGGCGACGGCATGGTGGATGCAAAGGACTCCTATCTGATGAAGACCTGCCTTGCAGGCACCAATTCCTTTGACGTGCTTGACGGAGAATATCAGATATATAACCTGACCATCGGCGGAAATTCCGTAAAGGATTACGCTATCGTGGTTCCCGAGGGATGCGATCCCGCAACGAGCAATACCTATTATGCGGCAGAGGAGATGCAGACCTATATCGAGGCCGCAACGGGCGTTTTTCTTGATATCTATGAGGGCTCTGCCCCCACAGAGCACGTTATCCGCTACCACTCCTATGAGGTGGATACCCCCGAAAACCTTGAGATGGGCCTTCGCCTTGAGAACTTTAAGTATACGGTAAAGAACGGCGACCTTGATATCTACGGCTCTCTCAGAGGCAATATGTACGCAACCTATGAGATAATCGAGGAGTATATCGGCATCCGCTTCATAGACGGAAAGTTCACCTATATCTTCAAGAACAGAACGGTGGATATCCCCGAGGGCACGGACGTGTTCTACGCTCCCAAGGTGGATTACCGTCAGGTGAACCATACCTTTGATGACGAGGCGTGGCACGATGACCTTAACTATCATAACCCCGTAAGACTTAACGGAAATACAGATTTCGGAGATCCCCGCTACGGCACCTGGACCGGCATTCACTATGCGGCGGGACATTCCTTCGGCTATTGCCACAGAATGGCAACGGGCACTCTCCCCGACGAGAGCTTCGGCACTGTAACGGAGAGATATACTTATAAGTTCAATACGGGCATCCAGCCCGATTGGGCGACCTGGCAGCCCTGCGCAACGAGTGAAAGCGAGTATAAGCTCCTCTTTGAGGGCCTTGTCGAGCTGTGCATATGGGTAACCTCCTGGGGCGATATCCACGTGTTCCGCTGCTTTGAGGAATACGGCATTTCCTCAATGTCCTTCTCCATTGAGGATAATCAGAATTATTGCACCTGCCGTAACTGTAATAAGAAGAGCAAAACAGAGGGCTATTCCGGCGTGTACGTCGATCTTTCAAACCGCGCGGCTCAGGATATTCAGGCTTATTATCCCGGACTTAAGATCAATACCATAATCTACGATCATACCGTTCCAAAGACCGTAAGGCCTCACGATATGCTGGTTGTAATGTATTGCGGCCCTTGCTGTAATAACCACGCTCTCGGCAGCGGCGGATGCGGCGATAATAAGACCGTTCTCGGTTCAAGCAACGCCTGCTGCGAGGCTGCAACAAAGGCCTGGGGCGAGCTTTGCCGTGAGACGGGCGCTGAGATGTGGTTCTATTATTATCCCGTAAGCTATCACTTCTATCTCACGGGCTGTCCCAATATATTTGAGATCTATTACGACTTTACATACCTCATAAACGAGTGCGGCTTCAACGGCGTCTACTATGAGGGCGGCGGCGAGACCTATCTCTTTGAAAAGCTGAAGGCTCATATGGCGGCAAGACTTCTCTGGAAGCCCGAAATGAGCTTTGAAGAGTTCACTCAGATAATGAAGGAGTATCTGTATATCACCTACGGCGACGGATATGAGTATATCTACGAGTATATCGTTCATATTCAGGCGGCAGGCGATGCAACGGGATGCTTCATCAATAACCACGACGGAATGTGGGATATGTATTCTTGGAAATATATTGCAGAGAATTATGAAGAGATGAGAGCTCTTCTCCTCAGCGCAAGAGAGCTTTGCAAGAGAGAGGATCAGACCGTTATGGTGGATAACCTCATAATGAGCTGCGATACTCTCGGCCTCAGCGCGGTACACGGCGAGTGGTATCTCCACGGAACCGAGGAAACAAGGGCCGTTTATGAAGAAAGATATACCGATCTTTATAACTACATAAAGGACAATAATATAAGAATGTCCGATTTCTCCCAGTACGTCCTTCCCGAAACCATCGATTTTTCCGAGAACCTTGCAAAGCAGTTCTTTAACGGCGGCGCCTGGGACGGAAACGATCAGCCCGACAGCCAGTACGCCATTGATTTTCAGAGCGTCACCGTCGGCGGCTACGTATACGCCTATATGGGCGAGGAGTGCGAGGGATATGCAAGAGCCGAGGGAGCAGAGCTTTATCGCTCCTCAAAGCCCTCCGTTGCATCCGTAGATGATAAAACGGGCGCTCTCACTCTCAATTCCCCCGGCGTCACCCTTATCGGCTATGAGAAGGACGGCGTTCAGAAGGCTTACGTTGTTTGCGTATTTGCAGAGGGCGAGGGTCCCGACAGGAGCGCAGGCGATGCTCAGATCTTTGAAAAGGGAACCTATTATACCCATTCCGCAGTTATCGGCGCAACACAGTATTTTACGAGTAATAAGGGCATAGTTGACGTTTCCGATGCTCCCCGCCTTTATTTCAAGGGCGTGGGATACGCGGCGGTGACCGCTTCAAACGCGAGCCGCCCCTTCGTTTACAGCTTTATCGTATATGACAGAACGGTTGAATGACCTTCTGTAAATTTATAGAACAGGTGAAAAATCATGAAAAAGCTTTTATCCATTATTTTGTGCGCGGCATTTGTTTTCTCTCTTGCCTGTACCGCGTCTGCTCAGATATTCGTCTATGACGAGACCTATACACTTGGCGACGCAGACGGCGACGGCGAGCAGAACGGTAAGGACGCCCTTGCGATCAAGGCGACGGTAGCAGGCCTTGAGGGCTATTCTCTCATAGAGGATGCGGCCGACTTTAACGGCGACGGAGTCGTTGATGCCAAGGACTCCTATCTTATGAAGACCTGCCTTTCGGGCACCAATTCCTTTGATACCCTTGAGGGCGACCGTCAGATATATAAGCTGACAATCGGCGGCTACGATATATCCGATTATACCATCGTTATCCCTGTGGATACCGACGGTGAGAAGGATAACCATCATTATGCCGCAATGGAGCTTCATAGCTATATCAGAGAGACCACGGGTGTGAACCTTCCCATCTCCCGCGGAGGCTACGATACTCCCAAGGCTATCGTTTTCGACCCCGTAGAGGTCGATAGCGCAGAGGCAAAGGAGCTCGGCCTCGGACTTGAGGGCTACATCTATTCCGTTGAGGACGGTATACTCACCATTTCCGGAACACTCAGAGGAAATATGTACGCCGTTTATGAAATAGTTGAGGATCATCTCGGCGTTCGCTTCTACAGCGATGAGAGAAGCTACGTTTATAAGAACCGCACCGTAGATATCCCCGAGGGAACCTATAAGTATTTCGTTCCCACTCTCAACTTCCGCCACGTATGCCATACCTTCACCGTGGCCGGCGCTGAGGACTATTATTTCCCCAGAAGACTTAACGGAACGAACCTTTATGCATACAACGATACATATCACGGCACCCTGACGGGAACAATTTTCCTTCAGTCCCATTCCTTCGTTGAGCAGTGGCAGATGGGCACGGGAAAAATGCCCGATGAGAGCTTCGGCACTCTTGCCGAGAGACTGAATGCAAAGTGGCAGTCGGGCGAGCTTAAGGACTGGCAGACCTGGCAGCCCTGCGCCTCCGTTGACTCCGTATATCAGACTCTTTTCTCAGGCCTCGTTGATTTCTGCCGCCTTATGGAGTGCCGGGGCTACGATCTCTCTCAGAGATACGAGTATTATACCTATAATATGTCCTTTGCCATAAACGACAATGCAAACTTCTGCACCTGCCGTCTCTGCAATAAGACAAAGAAGACCGAGGGCTACTCCGGCCTCTATCTTGAGATGGGCAATAAGGCGGCAAGAGACATTCAGGAATACTATCCCGGAATGAAGATAACCGTAACACTTTACGATTATACCGTTCCCGCAACCATCCGACCCACTGAAAATATCATCATCTCCTACGTTGCCCACGCCTGCAATAACCATATCCTCGGCACGGGCGGCTGCGGCGATGACCATACCTATCTCGGCAGAAATAACCTTGAGGATGAGACCGCAATGAAGGTATGGGCGCAGATGTGCAAGGAGGCGGGCGCTGAGATCTGGCATTTCACCTGGCCCGTTAACTATCACTATTGGCTTGCTCCCTCCCCCAGCGTTATAGACCTTTATTATAACTATGATTTCCTTGTAAACGAATGCGGCTTCACGGGCATCCTCTACGAGGGCGCAGGCGCAACGTATAACTTTGAGACTTTGAAGGCATATCTTGCCGCAAAGCTTATGTGGGATACTGATATGACCTATGATGAATTCATCGGCCATATGAAGGAATATCTTTATATGCACTACGGCCCCGGATATGAGTATATCTATGAGTATATCCTTATGCAGAACGAGGCAGGCGACCTTGCAGGCTGCTATTCCAATAACCACGGCCGTCCCTTCGATATGTATTCTCACGAGTATCTCAGAGAGAATTACGATGAGATGAGAGGCCTCATTCTCAAGGCTATCGAGCTGTGCGAGAGGGATGACAGCGAGTATCATCTCAGAACGCTTCTTGCCTGCTGCGACTTTATGGGCCTTGCAAGCTCCTATAAGGCAATGTACGTAAACGGCGACAGCGAGTCAAGAGCCACCTATGAGGAGAGATATACGGAGATGTATAATTTCCTGAAGGAGAACGATCTCCCCATCTCAAGCCATACGGTATACGTGGTTCCCGCAACTATTGATTTCAGCGTAGACCCCATGACCCAGTTCTATATCAACGGCTCCTGGGAGGCATCAAAGCTTCCGTAAGCTTAAATATTTAGGAGGTCATTATGAAAAAGCTCATATGTACCGCGCTATGTATTTCTCTTTTGATTTCAGCTTTTTGCATTACGGCGAGCGCTATGCCCACCTATTCCAAGCATAGCTTCGTTTACGACGAGACCTATACCCTTGGAGACGTTGACGGCGATGGCGAGCAGAACGGCAAGGATGCCCTTGCCATTAAAGCAACGGTGGCAGGACTTGAGGGCTATTCCCTCATTGCCGATGCGGCCGACTTCAACGGCGACGGAGCAGTGGACGCAAAGGACTCCTATCTTATGAAGACCTGCCTTTCGGGCACCAATTCCTTTGACTCTCTTGAGGGCGAGCATCAGATATATAAATTGACAATTGGCGGATATGATATTTCCGAGTTTTCCATTTCCGTTCCCGAGGGAACGGATAAGGACTCGGAGAACGTTTACTACGCCGCCGAGGAGATGCAGAAATACGTGAAGGAAGCTACGGGCGTCACTCTTCCCATTCATATAGGAGAAGCGCCGACCGAGAGAGCTATCCGCTATTATGCCGTTGAGATAGACAGCGCAGAGGCAAAGGAAAAGGGCCTTGGCCTTGAGAATTACGTCTATTGCGTAACGGAGGGAGACCTTGAGATATGGGGAACTCTCCGCGGCAATATGTATGCAACATACGAGATAATCGAGAATTTCCTCGGATTTCGGTTTTACCACGGCGAGTATACTTATGTTTATAAGAACCGCACCGTAGATATCCCCGAGGGAACCCACCGGTATTTTGCGGCTGCCCTTGATTTTCGCTTCGTCGGCCAGAGCTTTAATAATAATCCCTATAATTATTATTTCCCCCAGCACGTAAACGGCACTCAGATAAGCGCCTGCGTAAACCCGAAGTACGGCACTCTGACGGGCCCCCACTTTATAAACGCCCATTCCTTTGATTATTATTGGAGAATGGGAACGGGAGTAATGCCCGATGAGAGCTACGGTACCTACGGCGAGAGGCTTTATGCAAAATGGGAATCGGGCGAGCAGAAGGACCCCTATAAATGGCAGCCCTGCGCCTCCAACAGCGATTATGACGTTATGTTCGCGGGAATGCTTGATACAATGGCAATGATCCAGACGTGGACGGGTGAGATATCTCACGTTTTTCGCACTCAGTGGGAGTACGGCATTTCCTCAATGTCCTTCTCCATTTGCGATAACGGAAACTATTGCACCTGCCGCTATTGCACGAAAAAGGCAAAAGCAGAAGGCTACTCAGGCCTTTATATCGACCTTGCAAACCGTGCCGCAGCCGACGTTCAGGAGTATTATCCCGGAATGAAGCTGTTTATGATCCTTTACGATCATGCCGTTCCCAAAACGGTGCGCCCCTCGGATGATCTGATCCTTATGTTCTGCGGCCACGGCTGCAATAACCATATCCTGGGAACAGATCAGTGCGCGGGAATGGAGACCAATCTTGGCGCAAATAACCTTGAGGATCAGGAGGCTATGAAGATCTGGGCAGAGCTCTGCCGTGAGACGGGAGCGGAGATATGGTATTGGTCCTATCCCGTAAATTACCATTATTTCCTTGCCTCCTGCCCCAATATTATTGATATCTATTATAATTTCAACTATATCCTCAATGAGTGCGGCTTCACGGGGCTGTACTATGAGGGCGGAGGAATGACCTACAATTTCGAAACGCTCAAGGCATATCTTGCCTCGGAATATATGTGGGATCCCTCCATGACATATGAGGAATTTACAGACGTTATGAAGGAATTCCTCTATATGTACTACGGCGACGGATACGAGTATATATACGAGTATATAATGATGCAGAACGAGGCGGGCGATCTTGTTCCCTGCTTTATCAATAACTTTGACCGACCC
>JAZQAS010000095.1:0-8212 GCA_045545335.1 Candidatus Avispirillum sp.
TTTTATATAGTGATATTCTTTGCTGCGCACTAAGCTCTCACGCTATCCCGACAGGATTTTGAGGGAGGGTGGTCACCGAATTTATGATCTCCTGTATGCGGCCGAGGCCTGAGGGCTTATTATCGCAAAGCCACGCGCTGCTATACTCTTGCATCCAGCTATCAAATTCCATCTGCAGCCCTTCCCGTTCCTCGCATCCATCTGCCCCATTGATATAAAGGAGCAGCTTATTCATAAGGATTATCCCTCTGCAGGCAAGGATCAGCTCCCAAAGGACCTTTTTATCTCCCTCTCCCTTTTTTGCGAGAGAAAGGAGCTTTTCCTCCTCCGCCTGACACGCGCGAATGGTCTCGGCTACGCTCTCTGCAGTTCTCGGGTGCTCGGGATGGCCGCCGAAGCGAAGGGGCATATCCTTTCCTTCCACGGTCACCGCGCTATACCACATTACGAACCTTGACCAATTGAAGCCCATTGAGGCCCTTGCAAGCTTTCGCAGGGTATCTGCCATATTTATGCTCTCTACTCCATAGAGAAGGCGGCTTGCTGCTCTCTCATACTCCTCGCCCGTTTCGCTCTCCACGTTCCAGCTCTTCTCGGCTCCGAAGAGCATTCCGTAAAGATTGCAGGAAAAGGCGCAGACGTGGCCGAAATCGCCCCAATTCGTATTGAGGAGGCCAAGGAGGCCGTATTTCTTTGCATGGGCGGCAAAGCTCTCAATATTTCCCGTTGAGATAATGATATTCTCTATAAAATCGTCATGGCTTGAGGTGGAGGTGCAGGCTATCTGCCGAAAGCCCCTCTCCCAGAACATTTTGGGTATCCACTCGGCCACCTCGCGGCGGTAGCACCAATTGAGGACCACGCAGTCCTCGGGCAGATGCTCCTTTGCCATATCGGGGCGGGCCATGCACTCGTCTCCCCAGAGCATTACCTTTTTATTATGGGATGCAACTATCTCGCAAAGCTTATCCACGTGATGAAAATACGCCTCGCCCTTATCCTTGCCCTCGTTTTTGCCCTTGCAGAGGTCCATGGTCTCATCGCAGCAGATATTGAAATACTCCGAGGAGAAAAGGGGCATATACTGCTCTATCATTGAGCCGATGACCTTTACGGTTTCGGGATCGTAGACGTCCACCGTATGGTGCCACTGGCGCTCAAGCCAATAATGGCGGCTCATCTCATGGGGAGAAAGCTCGCAGATGCGGTTATATCTCTCGCTTTGCAAAAGGGTGAACAAATGGCCGAAGGTTGAAATAGACGGCACAAGGTCTATAAACAGAGAATGGCAATACTCTGAAAACTCCTTCATCTCCCCGGGGGTAAGGGCCTCGTTTTCCGTTACTATCCCCTGAAGCTCCTTAAAGGTAAAGGCATCCTCAACGTAGAGCTGGAGGGAATTTATTTTAAAGGAGGCGAGCAGATCTGCTATCTCCTTTAGCTTTTTGAGAGTGGGGACGCGGCCGCGGGTTATATCAAGATAAAATCCGCGATAGGAAAGATCGGGCAGGTCTCTTATCTCAAGGCAGGGGATGCTCTCCTCAAACTGAGCGACTATCTGAAAGAGCGTCTGCAGGCCCCAGAAAGCGCCGACTGAGCTGTCTCCCTCAACGGTGATGCCATCCTCGCCTATCCTGAGGCTATATCCCTCGCCTTCCTTGCCGAGGGTCTTTACCTCGATCATTCTGCCCGCAGGGGCGGAGGGTGAAAGGGGCACCTTTTCTCCCGTTTTCCCTTCTATCTCTTTACAAAGGCGAAGGAGGGCTGCCACGAGCCGCCCGTCTGCGCTCTCATCAACAGATGCAAACACATTCCGAAGGCAAAATGCTCCGTTTTTCATTTCCATATTTTTGGGTGCGGGTATTATTCTCAGCATTGCTCTTCCCCTTTGCTTTTTTCTTTATTGTAGCACTTTCAAAAATAAATGTCTACGGGATACGGTTTGTTTTTCCTTTTCTTCAGGAAATTGCGCTTCCCCCTTTATTTTTTCGCGCGGGTATGTTATAATATTATGAATAATTATTTAAAACGAAAGGTGTGCAACTTATGTGCGGCTTTGTTGGTTTTACAGGTAATATTGTCAACCGTAACGAGGTGCTTCGTAAAATGGCTGACAGAATAATACACCGCGGTCCCGATATGGAGGGATATCACACAAGCGGCGAGGGCGAGAACGACTCTGTCTCCCTCGGTTTTCGCCGTCTTTCCATTATAGACCTGGCTGACGGCGCTCAGCCTATGTACAACGAGGACGGTACCGTTGTTTCCGTTTTCAACGGCGAGATCTACAACTTTATGGATATACGCCACGAGCTTATCGCCAAGGGCCACGTTTTTAAGACGAAATGCGACTCCGAGGTCATCGTTCACGGCTTTGAGGAATACGGCACGGAGCTTGCCACCCATCTGCGCGGTATGTTTGCCTTTGCCGTCTGGGATACGAGAACGAACTCTCTCTACGGCGCCCGCGACTACTTCGGGATCAAGCCCTATTACTATACGAAGACCTCCTCGGGCCTCGTTTTCGGTTCTGAGATCAAGAGCTTTCTTGAGCACCCCGACTTTAAGCGCGAGGTGAACCCCGAGGCGCTTCGCCCCTATCTCACATTCCAGTACAGCGCTATGGAGGAGACCTTCTTCAAGGGCACCTTCAAGCTCCCCGCCGCTCACTGGTTCACCTACAAGAACGGCGAGATGCACATTGAACGCTACTGGGACGTTGACTTTACGAAGAAAACCGGCCTCTCCTTTGACGAAAGCGCCGCCCAGATCGACCGCAGAGTGCGCGAGTCTGTTGCGGCTCACCGCATCAGCGACGTTGAGGTAGGCTCCTTCCTCTCAGGCGGCGTTGACTCAAGCTATATCACCGCCTGCCTTATGCCCGACGACACCTTCTCCGTTGGCTTTGAGAGCACCGACGGCACAGCCCGCTTTGACGAGACCACGGAGGCCGCTGAGCTTTCCCGCCGCCTCGGCATCAACAACTACTGCGATATGCTGACCAAGGAGCGCTGCCTTGAGGCCTTTGCCGACATACAGTATCATATGGATGAGCCTCAGTCTAACCCCTCCTCCGTTCCTCTCTACTTCCTTGCCCGCCTTGCAAAGGAGCACGTTACCGTTGTTCTTTCAGGCGAGGGCGCTGACGAGATCTACGGCGGCTACGAATGGTATGACGAGACTCCTACCATGAAAAAATACAAAAAGATACCCGCTCCCCTTCGCCGCGCCGCCTCAAGCATGGCGCAGCACCTGCCCTATTTCAAGGGACACGACTTTATTATAAAGGGCTCGGGCCGTCCCGAGGACTGGTTTATCGGTCAGGCTCTCGTTTTCGACGAGAAGGAGGCCTACGATATCCTTAACCCCAAATACCGCGTCGGTCCTACGGCAAGAGAGGTTGCGGCACCCATATACGACAGAGTGAAGGACCTTTCCGAGCTTGAGAAGAAGCAGTATCTCGATCTTAACCTCTGGCTGCCCGGAGATATCCTCCTTAAGGCTGACAAGATGAGCATGGCTCACTCCCTTGAGCTTCGCGTTCCCTATCTTGACCGCTTCGTTATGGAGGAGGCGGCGGCTTACCCCGCATCCTACAAGATAGCAAAGGATACAAAGGCCGTGCTTCGCCACGCCTCCAATATGACCCTGCCCGACGAATGGGCAAACAGAAAAAAGAAGGGCTTCCCCGTTCCCATCGTTCAGTGGCTTTCCGATCCCTCCTTCTCCGCAAAGGTGAGAGCGGCATTTGAGTCTGACGTTGCGGCAGAATACTTTGACCGTGAAAAGCTTCTCGGTCTTCTCTCCGACGTTCCTCACCACCGCCGCAAGATCTGGACGGCTTACACCTTCCTCGTTTGGCACTCTCAGTTCATAGGCTGATTTCTGCAATTGCATAAAAGGAGAAAAATGATGAATAACGAAATAATTCCCGTTTTTCTGGGCGCCGATCTTAACTGCTACAATTTCGCCCGCGCATTCCACGAGGCCTACGGCGTCAAGTCCTACGCCTTCGGAAGATACGAGATCTCCGCTACCAAATACTCTAAGATCATAAACTTCAAGGTGGTTCCCGATATCGACAACGAGGACACCATGATAAAGGAACTTTCGGCATTTGCAAAAGAACACGAGGGCGCTCGCCTCTTCCTCTTCGGCTGTACCGACGACTATGCGGCTATGATAATCCGCAGAAAGGCTGACCTGCCTCAGTACATAGCTCCCTCCCCCCGCGCCGACCTTTACACCTCCATTCAGAAAAAGGCTGAGTTCTACGAGGTCTGCGAGAAATTCGGCATTCCCTATCCCGATACGGTGGTTCTCTCCGCAGTTCCCGAGAGAGAGGCCGTTACCGCTGAGGCTCTCGGCTTTGACTACCCCATCGTTCTGAAGCCCTCCTCAAGCGTTGACTACTGGAAATTCCCCTTTGACGGAATGAAAAAGGTCTACTTTGCCACCGACCCCGACGATACGGTGAAGATAGCCAAGGAAATATACGCCGCAGGCTACCCCGACCGCCTTATTCTGCAGAAGGTGGTTCCCGGCGGCGACTCTCATATGAGAGTTCTCACCGCATTCTCCGACGAGAAGGGCAAGGTTCGCGCAATGTGCCTCGGCCACACGATGATCGAGGAGCACACCCCCAAGGGTCTTGGCAACCACGCCGCTATCGTTACGGAGCCCGTTACAGATTATGCATTTGCCGAAAACATCAGGAATATGCTTGAGGCTCTCGGCTACACGGGCTTTTCCAACTTTGATATCAAATATACGGGCGAGGGCGACGATTTCAGAGTATTTGAGATAAACCTCCGCCAGGGCAGAAGCAACTTCTACGTTACGAGCTGCGGTATGAATATTGCCCGTCTCGCCGTGGAAAAATATACAGACGGGGGCGACGACTGCACCCTTAACGAAAACGTTCATTTCTGGCATTTCGTTCCCGCCGGCGTTGCATTTGAATATACGGAGGACAAGGAGCTGGTTGCCCGCGCAAAGGCCCTCAAGAAGGCAAAGAAGAGCACTTCCTCCCTCCTCTACAAGCACGACCTTACCATGAACCCTCTTCGCACCCTTTGCGTGCTTGAGATGCTTCGCCGCCAGAAAAAGAAATTCAAGATCTATTACCCCAAAAGCAAAGACTGAGTTCTAACCTAAGCTAAAGGAGATCGGCATGGAAATCAAAAAACGACCCCTCCTCGGAATTATCGGCGGACTGGGCCCTATGGCAAGCGCATATTTCTATGAGCTTATCACAGCCCACACAAAGGCCTCCCGAGATCAGGACCATATTGATATTATCCTCTCCTCCCGCGCCTCCACCCCCGACAGAACTGCATATATCACGGGCAAGAGCTGGGAAAGCCCCCTGCCCTATATGGTGCAGGATGCCAAGCGTCTTGAGGTCTACGGGGCGGATATTATCGTTATCCCCTGCAATACTGCCCACTACTTCCTTGACGAGATACGCCGCGTGACGAGCGTGCGCGTTCCCAGCATCATTGAGGAAACTGCCTCCTTCGTTCGAAGAGCGGGCTACAAAAAGGCGGGCATCATGGCAACGGAGGGTACCGTTTCCTCAGGCTCATATCAGAGGGCTCTTGAGGCGGAGGGGCTTGAATGGGCTATCCCCGACCGGGTCCATCAGCAGTATCTCCACGAGCTTATATACGAAGACGTTAAGAGCGGCTTTGACCCCGATATTGAAAAATTCTATAAGATTGCAGAGCACCTGAAGGAAAAGGGCTGCGACAAGCTTATCCTCGGCTGCACGGAGCTCTCTCTTATCAACCGCGCCGTTGGCAACGATCCCCTCTTTGCAGACTCCCTTGAGGTTCTGGCTTACACCGCCATCACCGCCTGCGGCAGCACTCCTTACGGATTTTCCAAGGATTTTGACAGACTATGAAACTTTCAAGCCTTATAAAAAACATCCCCTGCACCTTTGCAGGGGATTGCGATATCGAAAGAATAGAATATAACTCTAAAAAGGCGGGAGCAGGCGATCTTTTCGTCTGCCTGCCCGGAGCAAAAAGGGACGGACACGATTTTGCCGCCATGGCATACGAAAACGGCGCCCGCGCTTTTCTCTGCCAGCACACCGTTTCTCTGCCTGACGATGCCATACAGGTGATAACCCCCGATACGAGAGCCGCCCTTGCCATTATCGCCGCCGATTTCTACGGCCGCCCCGCCGACAAGCTTACCCTAATCGGCATTACGGGCTCTAAGGGCAAGACCACGACGGCCCTGCTCATTCAGGCTATCCTCTGCGCCGCAGGCAAGAACTGCGCCTACATAGGCTCAAACGGAGTTATTATAAACGGCCGCCACACAGAGACCGTTAACACCACGCCCGAAAGCCTCGTTCTCCACCGATATTTTGACGAGATGGTATCCGAGGGGGTTCAGTACGCCGTTCTTGAGGTCTCCTCTCAGGCGCTGATGCACAACAGAGTTGACGGACTGCCCTTTTGCGCCGTTGCCTACACCAATCTCTCACCCGACGACCATATAGGCGAGGGCGAGCACGCAAGCTACGAGGAATACAGAGATGCGAAGAAGCGTCTCTTTGACTCGGACCGCTTTGATGCGCGCTACTGCATCTATAATGCGGACGACTCGGAGGCTGAGTATATTACAGGCGACAGCCGCGCAAGGCTCCTCTCCTACTCCATGAAGGGCGCGGGCGACCTTACGGCAAGCGAGCCCCGCCGCTACCGCTCAGAGACCTCTCTCGGCATATCCTTCGAATGCACAGCCGATGGCAGCACCATTCCCGTTTCTCTTATGTCTCCCGGCTCATTCAGCGTTTACAACGGACTTTGCGCCATGGGAGTTTGCTCCTGCCTTGGAGTTTCTCTTGATTTTTGCGCCTCGGTCCTTGCGCGCACTCCCGTTCAGGGCAGATTTGAGATAGTTGAGGGAACGCCGGGCATCACCTTTATTATCGACTACTCTCACAGCGGCTTCAGCCTTACAAATGCGCTCACCACCATCAGAGCATACGATCCACAGCGCATCATATGCGTTTTCGGCTCCGTTGGCGGAAGGACACAGTGCCGCCGTCAGGAGCTTGCGCAGACGGCTTCAAGATATGCGGATTACTCCATCATCACCTCGGACAACCCCGACTACGAGGACCCTGCCGCCGTTATTGACGAGATCGCCTCTCATATGGCTATGGGCAGCGAATACGAATGCATTATCGACCGCGAGGAGGCAATACAGCGCGCCGTTTCAATAGCGAGACGTGGCGACATCGTTCTCTTTGCAGGCAAGGGCCACGAAACATATCAGCTCATCTGCGGACAGAAGGTACCCTTCTCGGAGAGAGCTGTTATTGAAAGGGCCTGCGAGGCAGTTAAGGTATGATGAATAATGAATAATGAAGATTGAATAATGAATAATGAATAATTGATGTTGAAAACCGACGGCAAACTTGCCGTCGGTTTTCTTCTTTTATATTTGCACAGATATATGGGTACAACATGAGCGAAGACTCAAATAGTCCTTCCCCCGAAGATCTGGGGGAAGGTGGCTCCTTAAAATGAAGTTTGATTATTGCTCTCTATATTTCCGGCTGAGAATTTTAAACTAAAACAGACTATATGGGGGAGACGGATGAGGGTTTGCTATCTGGACGAGAGCTGTCTGTAAATTCAGTTGAGCGGTATTTTATAAATAGTTTATAGTAATTTCACTATGCCAAGCACACAGAATTTTTCAGCATCGGTTCGCACCCAGGTAGCAAACCCTCATCCACCGCAAGCGGTCCCCCTTCCCCCGATGGAAGGACCCGCTTGCGGGGGGATCCGTCTATCTTCGGGGGAAGGACTTGCTTAGTTCAACGCCTCGTGCGTTGACAGCGCGGACACGAAAACTTAAAGTTAAGTGTTACGTTGCGTCCGCGTGAGAAAGACTAATATGATTCCTCGCTCATTTGTAGCCGTTTGGTCAGTTGAAACCGCATACTAAATAATAAAGCAAAGAAAAAACCGACGGCAAGCCGTCGGTTTTCTCAGCTTGTCGATAAAGATATCGACAAGCTGACCTCGGGCTGTCGAAAAGGATGCAGAAGCCGTGAATTGTCCGTCGTCGGCGTACAAAGGTACGACAGAGGGACAATTCGCGGCTAAAAAGCCGCTTTTAACAATGAAATCCGCCGTTTTTGCGGCGGATTTCTACTTTTTAAATTTATTTTTTCTTTAAT
>JAZQAS010000096.1:0-3883 GCA_045545335.1 Candidatus Avispirillum sp.
CGGACGTGCAATGCACGCCCCTACAAATGAATCGTTCGGTTCATTTGTCAACATAAGCATCAATATTATCTTTTGTTTGCAATCGGGAGGATAATATCCTCCCCTACGTTGGTTTATCTATCCGTCAAACCGTAATTTGACGGAAATTCAGAAAACCGTCTGCGTTTGCAGACGGTTTTCTACATCAATTATTCATTATTCATCATTCATTATTCATTAAAAGAAGCTGTGCGACAGCCCCTTTTATTTTGTGTCCGTTCTGAGGGCGAGGTCGTATTCCTCGGCGAGGCGGTTCCACGTCGGTCGGTCAACGCTGCCCGTGGGCTCAAGGCCGCCCCTCTCCTGAAACTCCCTCACCGCCACCCGAGTGGAGAGATTATATCTTCCGTTTTGGGGGATAAAGCCGTAGCCGTCGTAAAACAGCCGCAGCTCATTGAGCATTATCTGCACCAGCAGCACAAGATCGCTCCTGTCCCCGACTGAGAGAACAAAAGCATCTCCATCGGGAAAGGGTGATATACTTCGGCTTTTGCCGAATATCTCCCGAAGGTATCTGTACTCCCTGTCAACAGCCTCCCACGTCTCTCTGTCTGCAACTCCCGAGACCCCAAGCCCGTAAAGGCTTTGGAAGCTTTTTACGGCGTTCCCCGTCCCCTCGTCGTACACTCCGTCCACAGCCACCGAAAGGGCGGCGTTATCCGTCCATTTAGCAATGGAACGGAGCTTTTTCTGCAATTGCATAACAAATGCTGCGGTATCGTTTATACTATATTCATCCATCGCTGCCTCCTCAAGCGCCTATCTCGCCGGGGAACTGCCCCTCCGAGGTCTTCTCCCCATCAACGAGGGCTCTGTAGGTCTCTGCTATCTTATTATAGGTATTCAGGGCGACCACCCCGTCTGCAGGCAGGCCGAACACAGACTGAAAGGCAAGGACTGCCGCCTGAGTGCCGCTGCCGAAGATTCCGTCCTCGGCGATCTTCGGTATCTGAGGATAGGCATCTGAGACCACGTTCAGATACCTTTGCACCCTCTCCACCTCCTCGCCCCTGCTGCCGAGGCGAACGGGAAAGCCGGGATATGGCTCCGTTGAATCGGAGAAATATCCTGCGGGCAGGGATGCAAGCATTCCCTGATATGCATCGTACAGGGCTTCCCACGTCTGAAGGTCCACTACCCCCGTATCGGGAAGTCCGTACTCCCGCTGAAAAGAGATCACGCTCTCCTCCGTTTCCTCTCCGAACACTCCGTCGATAGTCGGGGGGATGACTGCGGGAACGAACTCTGCAATAAACCTGAGGAAATACTGCAGGTCTGCCGCCCCCCTGCCACGGTAGCCCCTTGAGAGCACCTGAGAGAAAAGGTCCGTTACCTCCTCGGGGGTTATCCCCTCGGAATCAAGATCGGAAAGGCTCTTCACCCCCGAATAGATGCGGGCAATGGCATACCACACGCTTCTATCCACCTCCCCCGTTTCGGGCAGGGAGAATATTCTCTGAAACTCTCTGACCGCATCGGCCGTATCCGTTGCGAATATGCCGTCTATAAGCTTGATCTTTGGAATGGCGGGGTAATTCCGCGATATCCTGTTCAGCCTCGTTTGCACGGTCTTAACGTCGTTTCCCGAGCTGCCCACGGAAAGGACCCGCCCGGGATAGCTCTCCGTATTTCCGCGGATGGGCGCATCGGTGACAAGGCCGATATCCTCCCCGTAAAACCTTCGGAGAATTTCAAAGGCCCCGAGGCCCTCCCCCGCCAGGGCAACCGTATCCCATTGGCGAAGGCCATCGCAAAGGGTGTTTCGCCCATCGCAATATAGGGCGAATATGGGCTCCACCGCGCCCTCTCGGCGTATATAGGTATCGAATATATCGTCCACTATAACGGAGATATTTTCAAAAATATCACGCCCGTAGGTGAAGGACTGATCTATGGCCGTTGAATTGGTTATATCAAAGGGATATCCGCGGGAGCGGTAATACTCCGTATATATCCTGTTGAGGGCGAAGGATATCTGGGCGAGGATATTTGCCCTGAGGGCGCTCTCGGGCCAGGTGGGATATATCTCGCTTGAGGCCACGTTCTTTACGTAATCCACAAAGGAAACGGTGACGTTTTCCGCCACGCTGTCAGGCGGGCCAAGATGGACCGTTACCGTTTCGGGGATAAATGGCAGGTTTATCTGTCCGTTCAAGGCTCTTCCCCTCCTATCACTGTAAGCTGGGGATACCCCGGAGTCTCCACGGTGACCTCCCCGGGCTTTGGGGGAGAAAAGAGGCTTAAGGGTATGAGATTTGCCCGCTGAAGGGCCACCACCCCATCAAAAACGGGAACTGAAATATCGCTGACCGTGTTATACCCCTCCTTTGCAACGAGCACCGTATACACGGAATAGGGAACGCCGTTTCCCGGGGACTGAGAAAGCTCTCGCGAGGGGGCAGGCAGGGTGAGGGTTTCGGCAAAGCCGGAGCTATCCGTTCTCAGAGTGGCAATGCTTTCTCCGTCGGCGCCGTCCATCACCATGACGACGGCGCCCTCAACGGGAAAGGCCCCGTCTGCCGCCACGGCCTGCACCTTGAGATAGCCTATTCCCTTTTCTTCGTTCATATGTACCACCTTTCCTTTCGTTAGCCGTCGGACAGCGCCGTTACCGTAAGATACACGCAGACCAGAAGCAAGGTCACGTTTACCCCTGCCCTCAGCTGCAAAAAAACGCCCCCCGCCCACAAAGCGAGCGCCGAAAAAAGAGAAACGGCGTTTGCTATCCCATATGCCCTATGGGGCAGGAGGAAGAAAAGGAGAAAACGGTAGAGCGCGCCCCAGCCGTCAAGGCCTCTGACGGGGAGGAGATTTAAAAGAGAAAGGCCGAGGCAATAGAGCCGAAAGGCAAAGGGCAAGGGCAAAAGGGCCATTATAAGGCCGACGGCGCACCCCGAAAGGCTTACGCATATGCTCTCAAGGCTGCCCTTCTCTCCGAAATAGGCAAGGCGAAACCCTGCCGCGCGAAGGCAGACCGACGGCGCACCCCAGCCGAGAAGAAAAGCCGCCAAAGCATGGGCGGCCTCATGGACGGCCACGGCCAAAAGAAGCTCTGCGGGCCGAGGGCAGGAAAGAAGAGCTACGCAAAAAAAGCAGATCCCCGCCAAATTTTAAGCCCCGCCTGAAAGGAGGGACGCGACCCCCTCGCAAAAAAGCTCCCAAAAGCCCTTATCCCGAGGCCTCTCGGGCTCCTCAAAGGTTATGGCAACGCTGACACTTTCCTCATTTTCGTATTTCTCCGCATCAAGGGCGCAAAGAGAAAGAAAAAGCCCCGTAGCCACAACGCACACCGCCGCCGCAATATCGCAAAGAAATCGCTCTCTCGCCGCTCTCGCCTTTTCTCTCTTTTTCTCTTTTATCATACCTTTACCGCCTTTGTTTTTTCGGTAATATATATGACGCTGTTCTCGCTTTTATAACGGCCACAGTACAGTATATGCAAGGGTGAAAAAGGCGACACAGCAGCGAAACGATTCAGAAATACGTCACGTCCGCGAGGGGAAGGCTTTATTTAGTCCTTCCCCCAAAGATTCGGGGGAAGGTGGCTCCTTAAAATGAAGTTTGATTATTGCTCTCTATATTTCCGGCTGGTGACTTTAAGCTAAGACAAACTATATGGGGGAGACGGATGAGGGTTTGCTATCTGGACGAGAGCTGTCTTTTAAATTAAGTTGAGCGGTATTTGATTAATAAATCTACAGTTATTCTCCTATGCCTCGCATACATAAATTTTCAGCATCGGTTCGCGCCCAGGTAGCAAACCCTCATCCACCGCAAGCGGTCCCCCTTCCCCCAGTTCTTCGGGGGAAGGACTAATATAGGTCCTCACTCCTCAAACACCAAT
>JAZQAS010000097.1:0-22415 GCA_045545335.1 Candidatus Avispirillum sp.
TTGTGAAATATTGCTCCTTCGTCGCAATGTGAAATGAAATAAATCCGCTCACGCCCGCAGGCATTTCACACGCCGTAGGCGTATTTCACGCACGAAGTGCATTTCACAAATCCCGCAAGGGATTTATTTCGTTGAAAAGAACCCACACTTGTCGTAGACAAATGTGGGTTCTTTTCTGGTGGGCCATCAAGGACTCGAACCTTGGACCGACCGGTTATGAGCCGGTAGCTCTAACCAACTGAGCTAATGGCCCGCATTCGCGGTACTACATATGATACCACAGTCTGCCTTGTTTGTCAATAACTTTTTTTGCGAATGAATTGAGGTTTTTCATCATTTTTCGTCATTTTTCGTCATTATAGCTTGCGTTATATGTGAACGTTACGATCTGCCGTATGGGCGCCACTGCGTGCACCGGTTTGAAAACTAAGGATATGCTCGATCGTTATGGCTACAAGTGAAGGCTCAAGGCAAGTCTTTCCCCACGCGGACGTGACGTATTGCTGAACTTAAAATCCACGTGTCCGCTCCGTCCTCGCAGGAGCGAGGACCTATATTAGTCCTTCCCCCGAATCTTTGGGGGAAGGACTAAATAAAGCCTTCCCCCATGATTGGGGGGAAGGTGTCACCGATGCAATTGCTTACGACTTAGAACAAACGATATTCTCAGAGATAAACGTGAAACTATTGCTGTCTTCACAGACGGTGACGGAAGAGGGTTGCTACCTGGGCGCGAACCGATGCTAAAAAATTCTGTATGCGATGCATAGGAGAATAACCATAAACTGTTAATCAAATACCGCCCAACTTAATTTTAAAGACAGCTCTCGTCCGGATAGCAAACCCTCATCCGTCTCCCCCATATAGTCTGTCTTATTTTAATGTCATCAGCCGGAAATATAGAAAGCAATAGTCAAGCCTCACTCTAAGGAGCCACCTTCCCCCAGTTCTTCGGGGGAAGGACTAAATAAAGCCTTCCCCCATGATTGGGGGGAAGGCTTTGCTTGGGTCTTTGCCATAGCAAAGACGGAGCGGACACGCGGACGTAACATATCGTTGAGGCGCCGCCCGCTACCAATGCGAATTTTTTGTTCGTTCCTGCATCAAATTCAATTCGGTTCGCGTGCAGATGGCGGACGAGCAATGCTCGCCCCTACAACAACGTAGATCTTTCCCCTTTGCTTTTGCATCAATTTTCGTTGGGTTCGCGGGATGATCTTAATCCAATACAAAAAGAAACCTCCCGAGGGAGGTTTCAGAATCAAATATTTTGGGAATTTATCCTGTTTCTTGAGTCGGCGGCGATACGGGAATGGTCGTTTTTATTTACGGCAACCATGGTGCGGCTCTCGTCAAGATATGCGATCTCGCCCTTTTCATCAAAAACGGGGCGGGGCGCGACCCTGAAGGTGCAGGCATCGGGAATGATAAGGGTGCTCTCTCCGCAAAGGTCCCAAAGGCCCTGCGCCCAGCTTATCTCGCAAAAGCGCTTTGAAAGAAAACGGCCGAGGGGGCTTTCGCTGTACTGTAGGCATATCTCCTCATTGCTTCTGCGATAGGGAGCGACCGTCCTGCCCGCCTCAACGAGGACAAGATTTTTCGCGTGCTCAAAAAGGAGCTTTCCGCCCTCGATATCATTATGATAATTATATTCTCCCGTATTGGAAACGCTGTCCAGCCCGTCAAGCCCAAGCCAGATGCAGCAGAGCTTATCCGCAATATCGGGGTAGAGCATCAAGGCGCTCGTCACGTTAGTGATGCAGCCCGTTGAAACGATATAAACGGGTCCCTCGCTCTCGCGAACGGCGCGGGCGATAGCCTCAACTCCCTCGCCGCAAACCGCGCCTCCCGCTCTGGTTATATAATCGGGTGCGCCTGCAAAAACTCCGTATTTCAGAGAATATCCCGAAACTGAAACGATATCCTCAGCTTCCTTTTTGCCCCACTCCACGGTCTCTGCGCTGTTTGCGTTATAGGGCGCCGAGGTAACCGCGATAACTCTGACGCGGTCGGGGGCTGAGAGTGCGTAGCCGAGGGCAAACTGATCGTCGCCGTCGGCGCCGAAATCTCCGTCAATGATAACGTCCTTTATCCTGTCGCTCTGCAGGTCTTTTATAATCTCTTCAGGTGTCATTTTTCTGCCTTTCTCAGGGGAGCCTCTCGCGGAATATCCATTCCACGGCACGCTCGAAATGAGCGTGGGGGCTTTCCTTGTAATACGTAGTATCTATAAGGGTGCCGTTAAAGGAGCAATCCTCCTGAACGAGGCAACCGTCAACGTAGGTATACTTGTAGTAATAGCTCCAGGAGTAATCTCCGCTCTTATACACTACCTTTTCATCGGTGACCGTATCGCCCGAAAGGATATACTCGTAGGTCACGTTATAGGAGGGGGTGGACTGAGTGGCGAGGCGGCCCTTTTCATCGTAGGTGTTCTCGCTCTTTTCCTTATATACAGTATAGGGCTTGCCCGAGTCGCTTGCCATGACCCCCGTGCATTCTCCCATCTCATCGTAGGTGAGAGTGTAGTCAACGCATACCTTCTTTCGCTGATCGTAGGAGCGCTGGGTCAGCATATTGCCCTTGCCGTCGTAGGTGTAGGTATAAACGTGCTGGATATCTCCCTCGCAGTAGCGCACCTCTTTTATGATATTCCCCGCGCTGTCAAGGGTATACTCATCCTTCCACTTCTCCGTGCGGATATTGTTCACCGCAACCACCCATTCGGTGCAGAGAGGTCTGCCCTCGCTGTCAAAGGTAACGGTGTAGGTTATGGGGGTCTCCTCCTTGTAATCCACCTTTGTCATGGAAAGGCCGTTGTTTGAGTAATGGTATTCGTAGAGCAGCCTGCCCTCCTTCATTGCAGATGAGGGGAGGGTGTAGGTGGTCTTTTCGGGGCGAGGGGCGTCGGTGGTCTCCTCTGCCGTGGTCTCAGTCTCGGTAGTATGGGGGGCGGTGCTGTCATCGGAAAGGGAGCTTTCTCTTTCCTCGCAGGAGCAAAGAAGAAGAAATACCGCCGCAAGCAATACGGCAAAAAGCTTGTTAATATTCATAATGATCTCCAATTCACCGTCAAGCGGTGATATTAATATCTTTTTTAAAAAATCGCGATCCTTGTTTCACGCCGTTGCCAATGTGCAACAAACAAAGGCGAACAAATGTTCTCTTTTCTATTGAAATTCCGAAAAACGTGGTTTATAATATAAACAGCTTAGAGCCCTGCCTCTCGAAAAGGGCTCCGAAGAAAAGAATATTTCTCCGTCGGTCGCTACCCCGACATTATTCTTTCCTAAGTTTTACAATAGCACAAATTTACCCCGTAGTCAAGAGGCTTGCTTTACCGCCTCTCGCCTGTGCCCGAAGCAGGCGCTCTGGGGATGACCGAAACTCTGAAGCCACGACCGAATTGTAATTCATATGAAAGGAAGAAAAAATGAACGTTAACGTTCCTATGCTGAAAAGCGCCATCGTTAAGAAGAACACTACTCTCGAGGCGGTAGCACACGACCTCGGTATCGACAGGACCACCCTTTACAGAAGGCTGAGAAGAGGCGACTCGGGCATATCCTTAAACGACGCGAAAAGGATATCCCGCTACCTGCGCCTTGCCCCCGACGAGGCTCTCTCAATTTTCTGGGGAGGGGGAGGGACCAATGCTCTGCATTGATTCCATGGCCCCCTGCACGGGCTGCGGCCGCTGCCGCTCATATCCTCTTATATGCTCCGTTTGCTCTCTCCCGATCGCAGATTCTGAAAAATATTATCTCCTCTTCGGCCGCCCCGTTTGCGGCGCTTGCGCAAGGGAGAAGGGAAACGGAGAAGCCTCCTGTCTTCTCTGCGGAGAGGATGCAAGAGGCGGCATAGAGTACAAGAAAATATCGTTTTGCCCCACCTGCGCCTCGCGACTTGGCCGCTACGCAGGATATTGCTGAAAAGAAAGGAAGATCAATGCCGAATAAAACCATAGATGCATTAGCCTTTTGCCCCTTTTACGTGACGGAAAATCAGTATTCCATCACCTGCGAGGGCATTATGGGCACCTACACCACCACCCGCTTTGCCTCGGAAAGAAAAAAGGAGCGCCACGAGGAAAAATACTGCACGAAAAAGCTCTGCCGCGATTGCGGCGTTTATGGCGCCGTTATGAAAAAATACGAGCCCGAAATGCCGAAAAATAACACGGTTATCCGCCACTGAGACGCTCCGTTGGCCTTTTGTTTCTTGACAAGGGGATAAATGGCTGATAAAATTATAGTAGTAATCTAAGAAAGTGTGGTGTCACCATGTACAAAGAATACGATGAACGCGCAAAAAAGATACTTGCAGGTATGACCCTCAAGGAAAAGGTAGGCCAGCTCAATCAGGCAGTTCTCCCCGGAGAGGATCAGCTTGAAGCGTATAAGGAAATGATCCGCCGCGGCGAGATCGGCTCCATCATCCTCACCCTTTCCGCAACGGCGGGAAACGAGGATCAGAAGGCCATCGTTGTTGAACATCTCAATTCCCTCCAGCGCACGGCTATGGAGGAGTCCAGATGCAAGATCCCCATGATCTACGGCAGAGACGTTATCCACGGCCACCACACGGTATATCCCATTCCCCTTGCATCCGCCGCATCCTTTGACCCCGAGCTTGTCAGAGAATGCTATCACCTTATCGCCGAGGATGCAACCAGCGAAAGCACCCATTGGACCTTCTCTCCCATGCTTGACGTCTGCCGCGACCCCAGATGGGGACGTATCATAGAGGGCCCCGGTGAGGACCCCTACCTTGCTTCAAGAATGGCAGAGGCATACGTCAAGGGCTTTCAGGGCGATGATCTGACCGCGCCCGACAGCATGGTCGCCTGCGCGAAGCATTACGTTGGCTACGGCTTTTCCGAGGGAGGAAGAGACTACCACAGAACGGAGATCTCCGACTATACCCTCTATAATAACGTTCTCCCCCCCTTCAGAGCCGCTGTTGAGGCAGGAGTGGCAACGGTAATGTCCTCCTTCAACGATATCAACGGCGAGCCCGTTACCTCAAGCAAAAAGTATCTGACGGATATTCTGAGAGGCAACCTTGGCTTTGAGGGCTTCGTTATCTCCGACTGGTTCTCAATAAATCAGCTGAAGCGTCAGGGCCTTGCGGAGACCGACCCCGATTGTACCCGCCTCTCCATAAACGCAGGCCTTGATATGGATATGGCAGACAGCCATTATATCCGCGAGCTTGAGGAGCTTGTTCTCTCAGGCGAGGTCTCTATGGAAACTCTTGATACGGCGGTGCTCCGCGTTCTTCGCGTGAAGCTTGCCGCAGGCCTCTTCGATACGCCCTACGTTCAGACGAGAAGGATAGACCGCGAGCATCACGTTGCAATGGCGGAAAAGCTTGCGGCGGAGTCTATGGTCCTTCTCAAAAACGACGGAACTCTCCCTCTGAAAAAGAATCAGACCATCGCCGTCGGCGGCCCCTTTATGGATGACAGACGAGTTCTCCACGGAAGCTGGGCCCTTGACGGATATCTCGGCGCCTCAACCCCCACCGTGAGAGAAGCGCTCAACGAGGTAGTAGGTCAGGGCGGCGGCACCGTTTTCGCTCAGAATTACGGCCTCCACGACGACAGCACCTATTGCTTTGCTCAGGGCGACGTTATCCTCCTTTGCCTCGGCGAGAGCCATACGGTCACGGGAGAGGCAAGATCGAGAAGCGATATCTCCCTCACCCCCGATCAGGTGGAGCTTTGCAGAAAGGCAAGAGCAACGGGCAAAAAGACCGTGGGCCTCGTGTTCTGCGGACGTCCCATGGCCCTTGAGTGCGTTGAGCCCTATCTTGACGCTATCCTCGTAGCTTGGCACGGCGGCACCCGCTGCGCCCACGCCGCTATCCGCACGGTCTTCGGCGATTATAATCCCTCGGGCAAGACCCCCGTTACCTTTGTTCGCCGCACGGGACATATACCTCTTTACTATAACGTTACCTCAAGCGGCCGCGAGGTGGACGGCTATTACGGCGAGCGCCCCTCCCATTGCTATACGGACTGCCCCGCATCCCCCCTCTATCCCTTCGGCCACGGCCTCTCCTACACCACCTTTGAGTATTCAGACCCCAAGGCGGAAAGGACGGAGCTTGGCTACGATGAGCTGATGAACGGCGAGAAATTCACCTTCAGCGTGAAGATCAAGAACACGGGCGAGAGAGCGGGAAAGGAAGCGGCGCAGATATATATCCGCGACAGAATGGCCTCCTATATGCGCCCCCTGAGAGAGCTCAAGGGCTTCAAGAAGATATCTCTTGAGGCGGGAGAGGAAAAGACCGTCACCTTTGAGCTTGGCAAAAAGGAGCTTGGCTTCTACCTTCCCGACGGCAGCTATACCGTTGAGCGCGGAAAGTTTGAGATCTATATCGGCGAGAATTGTCTTTGCGAAAAAGCCTTCGACGTTTATCTTAAATAAAACAATATGAAATATGCCCTTTGGGCACGTTAATGTAAAAAATATCCGCAACCAAGGTTTGCGGATATTTTTTATTCCTTAATATTTTCGAAGAAAATATATCACAGGCAGGAGGCGGCGGATGTCGAAAAGGGGAGACGAGATAAATGGGCATTCATTTGTAAAAAACTTGACTTTTAGGCGTTTTTTGAATATAATGATATATTAGATAATGATGTCCGAAATTCACGATACGTGATCTCAGAAAGGATATACGATGCCCTCCGATCTTATTGAACTTATTGAAAAATCCCTCCCCAAAATGTCCAAGGGACAGAAGAGGATAGCGGCTTACATAACCGAGCATTGCGAGAAGGCGGCTTATATGACGGCGTCCCGCCTCGGCGAGGAGTCCGGCGTTTCCGAGTCCACCGTTGTCCGCTTTGCCATTGAGCTTGGATATGAGGGATACCCCGAACTTCACCACGCCATGCAGGAGGCGCTCAGAAAGCGCCTGACCACCGTTCAGCGTATGGAGGTGGCTAACGATCGCTTTGCTGAGGGCGGCGTTCTTGAAACCGTTCTTAACGGAGATGCAGAGCGTATCCGCGCAACTCTTGAGACGATAGACCGCAACGCCTTTGAGGCGGCGGTGGATGCCATCGTCTCTGCAGGCACCATCTACGTTATCGGTATGCGCTCCTCCTTTGCTCTCGCAGAGTTTCTTGATTATAACCTGAGCCTCATCTTCAAGAACGTTCATCTTGTCAGAAACGCAGGCGGCAGCGAGATATTCGATCATCTTATGAGAATAAAAGAGGGAGATGCGGTCATCGCCATCAGCTATCCCCGTTATTCCAGCCGCGTTATCAAGGCGGTAAAGTATGCAAATCATAAAAATGCGAAGGTCATCGCCATAACGGACGGACCCACCTCTCCCATCGCCAAGGATTCAACGGCGGCTCTCTATGCAAAGAGTGATATGGCCTCCTTTGCAGACTCCCTCGTTGCTCCTCTCTCTATCATCAATGCCCTTCTTGCTGCCATCGGCGTAAAGAAGAAGGATGACGTTGCAGAAACGCTGAGACAGCTTGAGACGGTCTGGGACGAGTATAACGTATACGAAAAGAAGGGAACCGAAGCCTGATGAGCGGCCTCTCTATCGGGATCATCGGCGGCGGAGCCGCAGGAATGATGGCGGCGGCGGCAGCTCTTGAGAACGGAGCGGCAGTCACTCTTTACGAGCATAACGACCGCCTCGGAAAAAAGCTTCGCATAACGGGCAAGGGCCGTTGCAACGTAACCAACAACTGTCCCCCCGAGGAGATACTGAAAAACGTTCTCTCAAACGGAAAGTTTCTCTATTCATCAGTTTATAAATTCACCCCCGAGGACGTAATGGCCTATTTCGAGGGCCTTGGCGTTCCTCTCAAAACGGAGAGGGGAAGAAGAGTTTTCCCCGTTTCCGATAAGGCGGCCCACGTTTCGGAGGCTCTTGAAAATTATATATCCGATATGGGCTGCAGGGTCGTTCGCGCCCACGTAACGGGTATCACCGTAGAGGATGGACAGGCCGTCGGCGTCACCACCTCTCTTTCAAAGGAGCGCCACAGCGCGGTCATCGTTGCAACGGGCGGCGTTTCCTATCCGGGAACGGGTTCGCGGGGCGACGGACACAAAATGGCAAGAGAGCTCGGTATCAGCGTAACTGAGCTGAGGCCATCCCTCGTTCCCATAGTTCTCTATGATAATACGGCTCCTCTTATGGGCCTTTCATTAAAAAACGTAAAGCTCTCCGTTTTCCTCGGTGATAAATGCGTATCAAGCGAGCAGGGCGAGATGCTTTTCACTCATTTCGGCGTCAGCGGTCCCCTTGTGCTTTCGGCAAGCGCCCATATGCAAAAGGCCGCCCCCGATAAATACAGAATGGAGATAGACTTAAAGCCTGCTCTCGATGAGGAAACTCTGGATAAGCGGCTTTTGGGCGATCTCTCAAAATATGCGGCAAGGGATTTCGTCAATTCCCTCGGCGATCTTCTCCCCTCAAAGCTTATAGAAGAGGTCGTCAGGAGAAGCGGCATAGACCCGAGAAAGAAATCGGGCGAGGTATCTAAGGCTGAGCGCCGCGCACTGCTCACGGTCCTCAAGCATTTTTCTCTTCGCCCCAGGAGCTTTCGCTCTCTTGACGAGGCGGTGGTAACTGCGGGAGGCGTTGCCGTCGGGGAGATAGACCCCGCAACGATGATGTCCAAAAAGGTCAAAGGTCTTTTCTTTGCGGGAGAGATCATTGACGTTGATGCATATACGGGCGGATATAACCTGCAGATAGCCTGGTCAACGGGCAGAAAAGCAGGCGAGGCCGCGGCATTCTACTCATTTGAAGAATAAAGGATAAGGAAGGAAACCTTATGAATATCAAAATAGCTATAGACGGACCCAGCGGAAGCGGAAAAAGCACCCTTGCGAAGAATATCGCAAAAACACTCGGACTTGTTTACGTTGATACGGGCGCCCTTTATCGCACCGTAGGCCTTTTTGCAAAGAGAAACGACGTTTCTCTTGAGGATGCGGCAAAGGTAGTGAAGTATCTCCCCGAGGCAAAGCTCGCGCTTAAGTATACCGATGCAGGCCAGAGAGTAATGCTCAACGGAGAGGACGTTTCCGACCTTATCAGAACTCCCGAAATGTCCATGTATGCCTCTGCAGTAAGCGCAGTACCCGCTGTTCGCGCATTTCTTCTTGAGATACAGAAGAAGATGGCGGCAGATGGCGGCGTAGTAATGGACGGACGCGATATCGGCACGGTCATCATGCCCGATGCCCCCGTAAAGCTCTTTGTTGAGGCATCTCCCAAGGCAAGAGCCCGCCGTCGCTATGAGGAGCTTATGCAGAAGGGCGATACCAGCACGGAGCAGGAGGTGCTTCAGGATATAATCAAGCGCGACTCCAATGATAAGAACCGCGCAGTTTCTCCCGCTATCCCTGCAGACGATGCAATATTTATAGATAATTCCGATCTCACCCCCGAGGAGACCCTCAGAACGGCACTCAAGATCATCAAAGAAAAGCTTCACAGAACACTCTGATAGGGGAGGCACGATAAATGGCTAAGAAAGTTAGAGACAAGAACTTTAATAAGACCTACGATGCCTATAAGAAGCTCCTGGGCGGCCCTGCGAAGGCAGTGTTTCGCATAAAGGCCTTCGGCGAGGAAAATCTACCTGCCGATCGGGGAGTTATCGTGTGCGCAAACCACACCTCCTTCAGCGACGTTATCGTAATGTCTGCCGCAACTGACGTGCAGATCAGATATATGGCAAAAAAGGAGCTTTTCTCTGTTCCCATAGTGGGAGCTCTCGTAAAGTCTCTCGGAGCTTATCCCGTAGACCGCAAGGGCGGCGACGTAGGGGCTCTTCGTCAGACCGTGGAGATGATCGGGGAGGGAAACGCTGTCGGCATCTTCCCTCAGGGAACGAGACAGCGCTACGTTGACCCAAGGACCACCGAGGTACAGCACGGCGTGGGCCTCATTGCCTATCGCGCAAAGTGCGACGTGGTTCCCGTGTTTATCAAAACAAAGAATAACCATACTCATTTCTTCGGAAAGACCGAGGTCCATTTCGGAAAGGTCATCCCCTTTGAGGAGCTTCAGTTTGAGAAGGGCGGCCGCGAGGAATATAAGAGGGCCGCAGAGCTCATATTCGACCGTGTCTGCTCTGTTGGCGAGGCTATTGAGGAAAAGAAGAATGGCTGAGATAAGAATAGCTGAGCATGCAGGCTTTTGCTTCGGCGTTAAGAGAGCAACGGATACGGCGGAGAAGCTTGCGAGAGAAAAGGGCGATAGCAGCGAGAGGATATACACTCTCGGCAGGATCATCCATAACGACGGCTACGTTGCCTCTCTCAAGGCAAAGGGCGTAGGCGAGCTCACCGTGGAGGATATTCCCGAGGTATGTAAGAGAGCAGAGGCGGGAGAGAGGATGACCGTTATCATCCGCGCCCACGGAGAGATCCGCGAAAACCTTGATGTTTTGCGCGAATGCGAGAAGAAAACGGGAAACCTCAAGGTGGTGGACTGCACCTGCCCCTACGTTAATAAGGTGAGAAAGATCGCCCGCGAGAACTCGGGCGAGGGCAAGCTCTTCATTCTTATAGGAGCCCGCGAGCATCCCGAGGTGCAGGGCATCATCAGCTGCTGCTCGGGAGAGAGCGCAGTTTTTGATTCCGTTGAGGCGATAGAGGAGTGGTCAAAGGGCGAAAATGCCCCCAAGAACGGCGAGATAGAGGTATCTGTGGCCGCTCAGACTACCCAAAAGCTGTCAGAATGGAAAAAATGTTTGGAAATTCTCAAAAAACTATATACAAATCTCAAAATTTTTGATACAATATGTAATGTTACGGAAGAAAGACAGACAGAGGTAAAGCATCTTGCGGATACCTCCGATGCTATGATAGTCATCGGAAGCCGCGGAAGCTCCAATACAGTCAAGCTTTTTGAAATATGCAAAAAAAGGTGCGAAAACACCTTTCTCTGCGAAAATGCAGAGGCTCTTCGGGAAACGGTCATCCCCGAATGTAACAAAATATCAATTGCTGCCGGTGCATCCACGCCGTTCAGTGTAATACAGGAGGTTAAAACCATGATTGAGCAAAAAGAAAATTTTGCTGAGATGCTCGAGCAGACCATGAAAACTATTAATCCAGGAGATATCGTCGTCGGTATTGTTACATCCGTCGCAAACAATGAGATCACTCTCGATCTCGGTGCGAAGACAACCGGCGTTATTGTACACGACAAGCTTACCGACGACCCCCAGGCAAAGCTGGATCAGATGTTCAAGGTCGGCGATGAGGTCAAGGCAAAGGTAATCAGAGTAAGCGATATTGAAGGTATCGCAGTTCTCGACAAGCTTCGTGTTGATTCCGAGGCTAACTGGCTTGATATCGTAGCTAAGTACGAGTCCGGCGAAGTAGTTGAGGGCAAGATCGTTGAATGTGTAAAGGGCGGTCTCATCATTTCCATCAATTCCGTTCGCGTATTCATCCCCGCATCCCTTTCCGGCGTTGCAAAGGATGCAGGCGCAGAGGCGCTTCAGGCACTTGTTGGAACCGTTCAGAAGGTTAAGATCATTGAGATCAAGGAGGACCGCAAGCGCGCGTTTGCTTCCATCCGTGCCGTTGCTCTCGAGGAGAGAAAGGCAAAGGAGGCTGCGTTCTGGGCACAGGTTGAGGTTGGCCAGATCTATGAGGGTCCCGTTAAGAGCCTTACTAACTACGGCGCGTTCGTTGATCTCGGCGGCGTAGACGGTATGGTACATACATCCGAGCTTTCCTGGAGACGTATCCGTCATCCCCAGGAGGTAGTAAGCGTTGGCGACGTTATCAAGGTATATATCAAGGCGCTTGATCCCGAGAAGGGCAGAATCTCTCTCGGCTACAAGACTGAGGATATGGATCCCTGGAACATCTTCAATGAGAAGTATTCCGTTGGCGATACAGCAAGCGTTAAGATCGTATCTCTCATGCCCTTCGGTGCATTTGCAGAGGTAGTTCCCGGCGCAGACGGTCTCATCCACATCAGCCAGATCGCAGACCACAAGATCGCAACTCCCGCTGACGTACTCAAGGTTGGCGACGTTGTTGATGCTAAGGTAACTGCTATCGACGATGAGAACCGCAAGATCAGCCTTTCCATCCGCGCACTTATCGAAGAGGCTAAGGCCGCTGAAGAGGGCGCTGCAGAGGCTGAGGACGCAGAGGTAGTTTACTCCACAGAGGAAGCTGCAGCTGACGCTGAATAAGAAAACAAAAAGGTTGCTGCAATGAATGCAGCAACCTTTTTCAGTCTGTCGAAAAAGGCGCAGAACAAAAGCCGCAAAACATATAACATTTAGATTAGAGAAAAAACACAGCAAAAAAGTAGAAATCCGCCGAGAAAATCGGCGGATTTCGTTGTTGTATGCGGCTTTTTAGCCGCGAATTGTCCCTCTGTCGTACCTTTGTACGCCGACGACGGACAATTCACGGCTTCTGCATCCTTCTCGACAGCCCGAGGTCAGCTTGTCGATATCTTTATCGACAAGCTGAAAACCGCCGAATGGCGGTTTTATTATTTTATATAATTATTTTCTTTTGCCCTTTGGCTTTTGGGAGGCGGGCTTTTTTGCGTTCTCCCTGCGGGGGCCTGAGGGCGATTTCTTTGAGGCGGCAGAGCGGCTGTCGCCGTTTTTCTTTTTCGCTTTATTTGCAGAGGGCGCGGCCTTTGCTTTGCTTGCAGATGGGGCAGTCTTCTTGTAATGCTGCTCGCGGCCGTCGGGGGGAACGAGGCAGTCCTTGGAGTAGCCGATAAGGTCCTCTCTGCCTGCTTTTTTCAGAGCCTCGCGAACGAGGCTTCTGTTCTCGGGGCGGCGATACTGCAAAAGCGCTCTCTGGAGCTGCTTTTCGCGGTAATCCGTAGGGCAGTAGACGTCCTTTCCCGAGAAGGGGTCGATGCCCGTGTAGAACATTACCGTGGAGGCAGTGCCCGGGGTGGGGTAATAGTCCTGAACCTGCTCGGGGTTGAGGCCTATTTTTTTCGTGTATACTGCAAGCTCTACCGCATCGGAGAGGCGGGAGCCGGGATGGCTTGACATAAGGTAGGGAACGAGATATTGCTCAAGGCCCTCCTCCTCAGTCAGACGGAAAAACTTTTCGCGGAATATATCGTAGACCGCAATATCCGGCTTGCCCATACAGGAGAGCACGTGAGATGAGCAATGCTCGGGCGCGACCTTAAGCTGACCGCTGACGTGATCGCGAACGAGCTTTCTGAAAAAACTGTCGTCTGAGTCGGCCAGCATATAGTCAAAGCGGATACCGCTTCGGATAAACACCTTTTTGATGCCGGGGATCTTTTCCACCTCGGAAAGGAGCTGTATGTACTCGGAATGGTCTGCATCGAGATTTTTGCAGGGGGTGGGAACGAGGCAACGCTTATTCTGGCAAACGCCGCTTTCGAGCTGCTTTTTGCAGGCAGGGGCGCGGAAGTTTGCCGTAGGCCCGCCGATATCGTGGATATAGCCCTTGAAATCGGGGAGAGAGGCAATGAGCTTTGCCTCTTCAACAACGCTCTCAATGCTTCGGGAGCGAACGCTTCTTCCCTGATGGAAGGCGAGAGCGCAGAAGTTGCAGCCGCCGAAGCATCCGCGGTTATGAGTAATGGAGAACTTGACCTCTGCAATCGCGGGAACTCCCCCGTCCTTTTCATACATAGGGTGATAGGTGCGCTTGAAGGGGATATTGTATATGCGGTCAAGCTCCTCCCGCTCAAGGGGAGGCTGAGGCGGGTTCTGAACCAGCATTCTGTCGTCGTAATATTCAACGATGGCGCGGCCGTTAACCGCGTCGTTGTTCTTGTATTGAACGGCAAATGCTGCGGCGTATTTTTTCTTGTCTGTTTTCAGGTCGTCGTAATCGTAGCCGCGGGGCTCTCCGTTCTCGTCAAAGCCCTCGGCGCAGTCAAAATTGATCTTTTCGCCTCTCTTGCAGAGGTAACCCGTTCCGCGAACGTCACGTATCTTTTTTATTGGAATACCGCGGTCAAGAAGCTCAGCAATTCTTAGTATGGAGCGCTCGCCCATGCCGTAGGAGAGGATATCTGCGCGGGAGTCAACGAGGATCGAACGGCGCACCTTATCCGTCCAGTAATCGTAGTGGGCAAAGCGGCGAAGAGAGGCTTCAATACCGCCGATAACGATGGGAACGTCGCCGTAAGCCTCTCGGATGCGGTTGCAGTAGACGATAACTGCGCGGTCAGGTCTGTAGCCCGCCTTTCCGCCGGGGGAATAATAGTCGTTCGTTCTCTTTTTCTTTGCGGCGGTGTAGTGGCAGACCATGGAGTCGATATTTCCCGCAGAAACGAGAAAGCCGAGACGTGGGCGGCCGAATTTTTTCATAGCCTCGCAGCTCTTGTAATCGGGCTGAGGGAGCATTGCAACAACGTATCCCGCATCCTCAAGAGCGCGGCAGATAAGCGCCGAGCCAAAGGAGGGATGGTCAACGTAAGCATCGCCCGAAACGTAAACGAAATCGGGAACGTCCCGCCCGAGGGCGTGAACCTCCTCAGGGGTCACGGGCAAAAAGTTTTTAGCTATTTCCATAATTTATCCTCTTATTCTACTTTCTTTGAAAAGAAAGTAGCAAAGATACTTTAAAAATATGATCGTTTATTCTTCAAACAGCCCGAAAAACTCTTCTCGCGTCATTATCACGTTAACGGCGGAGACGAATGCCGGGGCGGTGAGACCCGAGGGCAGGCCGAGGGAGACTGCAATTCTGTCGCGGCGAAACGAGCTTCCCTCGCTGCCTGAAAGGCCGAGGGTGAAGAGGTCTGCTTTCGAGAGCTTTTCGCCCTTTTTCTCGGGGGATGAATGCTTTTCTTGAAAATCGGAGAACATCCTTCTGAGTAGATCTGCATCCATACCCTCAACGCCGAGGGTTCCCTCCTTTGAAGCTTCCTTTTTCCTTTTTTCCTTCCCCTCGATCTTTGGGATATACAGATTGTATATCTTTTCGGGGGCAACGGCGCCTGCGAGATGACCTCGTATCACCTTTCCCGCGCCGTCGGAATCGGTGAGGATTATAACTCCGTTTGCCGACAGCCTTTTTATAAGGGTGAGCTTTTCCTTTTTCTTGAAAACGCCGAAGCCGTCGGTGGTGATGATCTCGGCGTCAAGGATAGAGGCAAGCTTTATTTTATCGTATTTGCCCTCAACGATGATGGGCAGGTCTATTTTTATCTTTTCCTCTGGCATTATCTTGCCCTCCTCTTTGCAGGGATGGTGCAAATAAGGCGCTCAAGGGCGATATAGTCCAGAGTGGTGCTTTTCAGCTTTATATCCGCCTCGCGGCATCGGCGGGCGGCGGCGATGAGCCTCTCGGGGGGAGAGCCCGCAACGGCCTGCATATATAGGCCCGCGCGGTATTCGTGCATCTTTGTTTTTGCAACGACGGTCTTTTTGTCAGCCCCCTCGGCAACGAGGCAGGAAACGGTCATCATATCGCAGATGCATTTGGTAACGGAGGCGAGAATAACGTGGGCCTTTTCGCGATGCATTTTATGTATATGGAGAACGGAGAGGGCCCGTCTGCGGTCTCCTTCAAGAACGGCGTTTGCAAGGGCAAAGCTGTCGTCCTCTGCGGTAACGGAGGATATCTCCAGAACAACGTCTGCCGTAACGGTGGAGATGCCGTTTGCAAGGGAATATGCCGCCAGCTTATCAAGCTCACCCGAAAGGATGAACATATTGTCAGTTGCCCTTGTGAGGAGAAGCTCCTGGGCATCGGGGGTAATGGCAAGGGAGTCCTGAGAGAGGCGTCTCGCCATCCATTTTTTCAGCTCTGCGGGGCTCTCGCAGGAGAGGTCCACAAGCTTTGCAACGGCCTCAAATTTTTTGAACATCTGAGAGGGCTTTTTCGGCTTGCCGGGGTCAAAGCCCTCGGGGGGAGTAACTATGAGAAGAACTGCGCTGTCGGGGTCAAGGCCTTCTATTATCTCAACCAGCCTGTCAAGCTCCTCTGAGGTAAAGGAGGTAAGGTCTGCGTTATAGCGAACGAAGGTGCGGTCGCCCATCATGGAAACGGAAAGGGTAGCCGCCTCAAGGTCGCCGAGGCAGGGGTCTTTTTCGGCGTTGATGATGTGGGAGTTCCATTCGGAGAGGTCACTGTCGTCGCCGACGGTATGGGTCTTTGCCCGTCCTGCGTAGAATTTTTTGAGATATTCCTCGTCGCCGTAGAAAAGATAGGTGCCGTAGAGTCCGCTCTTCAGCTCTTTTCTGAATTCTGCCTGAGTCATGTTAAACCTCCTTTCCGTCGGTTAAATGAAAAATGAATAATGAAAAATGAAAAATTAATGAGGCTTTTTGCCGTAGCAAAAAGCTCCTTTTATTTATCTTTTGAGTTCTTTTACCTTAACTTCCATCTTCGTTCTCTGGGCGGTGAGTCCGCGAAGCTCAACGGCGTAGTCGAGAACGAGGGTGCCGCCCTCCTCGGTAAGGCTGTTTTCAACCTTTTTTGCATAGATGCACATATCAATATCGCCAAAGGGCGTGGAATAAACGCTGAACATCCTCTCGCCCCTTGAGATAACGAAGGAGGAGCTCATTGATCCTCGGCGCTCAACGGTAACGCATTGAGGGGCGCTGAGGTCAAAGGAGATATAAGAGGTGCAGCCCTCCACCCCTTCGATAACGGTCTCCTCGTAGGAGAGGGTGAGGCGGCCGTTTTCAATATTAAGAAGTCCCTCGCTTGCAAGGGCGTATCTGTTCTCCTCGCCGCCCTCTCTGTCCTTGAGGGCCTTGTCGGGGGAGATATCCTGCTTCACGGTGAAAAAGCCAACGCCCGTCATATCGCACTGAGTGCTGGTCATCTCCACGAGAACGGTCTTGCCCGCCTTTTTTTGGATATTCGTATTTTCGTATTCTGCAATAGGTGTCATAAATTGATATGGGCTGCTGCAAGCGCAGCAGCCCTTTCCTTTGTTAAATTAAAGCTTAAAGCCTTCGAGCTCTCCGTCGGGAACGAAATCGCCGCCGATGCAGGGAGCGCCGTACTGCTTCTTATAGCCGGTTTCTGCAGGCTTTGCCCAGTATACGGCATTCTGAATTACCTTGATAACGTTCTCGTTATAGTAAACGGGGAACTCCTCGTGACCGGGCTGGAAGTAGAATACTCGACCGTAGCCGCGTCTCCAGCAGCAGCCGGAGCGGAAAACGTATCCTGTTTCGAACCAACCGAGGAAAACGAGTTCATCAGGCTCGGGGATCTGGAAGGGCTCGGCATAGATCTCTTCAGCATCAAGCTTGAAGTGAGAAGGAAGACCCTTTGCGATGGGATGGATGGGGTTGATGTTCCAGATGATCTCCTGCTTGTTGGCACCCCAGAGAAGATTACCCGTAGTTCCCACAACCTTCTGGAATACCTTGGAGTAGTGAGCGGAGTGGAGGCAGATAAGGCCCATACCCATGTATACTCTCTGCTTTACCTTTTCAGCGATCTCGTCGGAAACCTCCCAGTGCGCCTGATGTGCCCACCAGATAAGAACGTCGGTGTTGTCAAGCACCTCGTCTGTAAGACCGTGCTCGGGGTCGTCGAGAACGGCGCATCTGATCTCAAAGTCATCGCATCCGATAGCCTTGGCGATCTGGCCGTGAATGCCCTCGGGATAGATCGCGGCGATCTTTTCCTCTGATTTTTCGTGTCTGTACTCATTCCAGATAGTAACTCTGATCTTTGCCATTGAAATGCCCTTCTTTCGTGCATAATTTGATATAATAATTATATCAAATCATCTTTCCCATTTCAAGGGGTTTTATACATTAGATAAATGTTATGTTCTTGTCAAATTCCCTTTGAAATTTAAATATGACATCAAACACAATCGTAAGGGCGTTACTTAGTGCGCCCGTACATCTCCACGTGAGATCAAAAATTTTATGCAGTGTTGACTTGTTTTTATCATTTTATCTCAGCTAAATTTATACACATCTTACCGTTTTTACTTGCAAGGTGTGCAAACTGTGCCGCTCCTCCGCTGCTTTTTGTAACATAGGTTATTACACAATCTGAGTTTTCTATCATCCATTTGTTTCTGTAAGATATAGCATATCTTTTTGGTACGTTTTCAATACTGTCAGGTAAAATGCTGTCTGAATGATCGTAATAATTATTTTGTTCTTTAACCGATGGCATATAAGCTAAAACAACATTAATACAAATATGGGAGTGATCTTTTTGAAGTTTTTTTAATACGTTATAAGCATAAAAATCAAAGTTCCCGTGATTACCAACGTAAAACCTGTCAGCATTATCATTCACTATCAATTCTTCCAAAACCTTTTCAAGCTTCCCGATCAAATATAACGGGCTGTCCCCGTGTCCGAAAAAAGTACATTTCATACCGTCCCTCCATTATTTTTATTATGCACCTATATAGGTGCATAATAATGTTAATACCAACCTATAATATTGTCAATATTTTTGTGCCCAAACAAGTGCAAAAGGAGATTGACGATGAACGTAATAATAGAGAAAAGAGTTGGAGAAAATCTAAGAGAATTACGTGAACGTGCAGGACTTACTCAGGAGCAGGTTGCGGCGAAAATGCAGGTAGGCGGTTGCGATATTACCCGAAGCGCAGTTGCGAAGATAGAAGTAGGTCAACGTCACATCTATCCCGATGAGATAATTCTTTTTAAGGATATCCTTAAAACCTCTTATGAAGAAATATTTGATATAAAATAATATTCTATGGCTACCACATTTAATTGTGATAGCCATTTTTGTTTACGCTGTTTACATATCGTATTGATTTAGATGTAAGTTTGTATGCGGGAACACACAGTACCCTCTACGGATATAGCAAAAAGTCAAGCAAACCCGTAGGGGCGTTACTTTGTGCGCCCGTACATCTGCACGTGAAACGAAAAAATATTACGATAAGGGAAAAATGCGCCGCCTACGATTAAAAATTCCGATTTGTCTGCAAATACGCACCAAATCGTTGACTTTGAATTTTTCCTATGATAGAATTGTATGGATATGTAAGAAAGGTGTTTTTACTATGATAAAGTTTACAGATATTATTCCCGCTCCCAAGGGCTATTGGGCAAACGGCAAGTACGCTGCCTTCGAGGCATCCGTTGCTAAGTGCGAGTTCCCCAAGGAGGCAAAGTCCTTCGCCCATTATCTCAAGAAGCTTTGCGGCATTGACGTGTCCTTTTGCGATAACGGCGCCATCACCGTAAAGAAGTGCGATTGCCTCTCCAAGGGCGAGTACCGTCTTGAGATCGGCGAGACCGAGGGCAAGATCGCCATCAAGGTAGGCGACTATCTCGGCGCGGGCTATGCATTTGCATCTCTTCTCCAGCTTTGCGAAAAGAGAGAGGATAAGATGCTTCTCCCCTGCGGCACCGTTGTTGATAAGCCCGAGTGCGCTTGGCGCGGCCTTCTTATCGACTGTGCCCGCCGCAACCACTCCGTTGAGCTTCTCAAGAAATATATTGATATGTGCCGCTTCTATAAGGTGAGATATCTCCATATCCACTTTACCGATGACGAGAACTATACTCTCCCCTCAAAGGCGTTCCCCAAGATCACAACCCCCTCAAATTGCTACAGCTATGAGGAGATCGCGGAGCTTGACCGCTATGCTCATGCAAACGGCATCTCCATCATTCCCGAGCTTGATACCCCCGGCCATTCCACCGCTATCCTCAATGCATATCCCGAGGTGTTCGGTAAGGAGGGCATCATCAAGTTCACAAAGGGCGCAATTGAAGCAACGAAAACTCTTTATCGCGAGCTTTGCGAGCTCTTCCCCCACTCCGAGTATATCCACCTCGGCGGCGACGAATCCCGTCTCGGCTGGTGGCTCGAGGAGGAGTCTCTCAAGTATGGCGAGTCCGTGGGCATCTCCGCAAAGGATGAATGCTCAGAAATGTCTCCCAATGAGTACGTAATGCTCCGCTTCCTTGCAACCTTTATCAAGGAAATGGCAGATACGGTAACCGCCTGCGGCAAAAAGCCCTGCGTTTGGGAGGGCTTCCATAAGGTGACTAACGGTATCGTTCCCAAGAACGTGACCGTTATGGTGTTTGACTCCAGCTATCAGCTTGCTCCCTCCCTCTGCGAGGCAGGCTTTGAGGTAGTAAACTGCACCTGGTTCCCCCTCTACGTTGTTATCCCCTACTGGATCTATTCTCAGAAGGATTGCTTCGATTGGGATATCAATTCCTTCGGCACCATCAACGAGCTTTCTCCCTATAAGAACGGCTCTATGCACTTCTCCGATCTTCAGGGCATCAAGGGCGGTCAGCTCTGCTCCTGGGGCGATGGACTCAAGTGCGAGTATAAGGACCCCGAGGTAGGCCTTCGCAAGGAGCTTTCCGAGATCGCTGAGCGTCTCCCCGCACTTGCTGAGAACACCTGGAACCGCGACAAGCGCCGCGATTACGGCGATTTCCTTCGTGTTATGAAGGAGCACGAGGCAAAGGTAAAGGCTATTATTGAAGAATAATTACCGTGGCCGACGCAGGAGAGCGTCGGCCACAGCTGTTTTGAAGTGGTTTCTATTGACATAAGGGGAAGGATAGTATAAAATAATCGTATTAAAATTAAAGGTATACGGGTATTTATGAATTCAAAGATCAGAAATACTGCCTTCGTCGGGCTTATGGCCGCCGTGGTTGCGGTGGTCTCCGTCTGGCAGATACCCTTGCCCTTTCTCGGCGTTCCCCTGACCTTTCAGACCTTTGCGGTCTGCCTTGCGGGGGCGGCTCTCGGCAGGTGGCGGGGCACTCTCTCCGTTTTCGTCTATATAGCTCTCGGCAGTGTGGGCCTCCCCGTGTTCACGGGCTTTCAGGGGGGACTTGGTGTTCTCGCAGGACCAACGGGCGGTTTTATAATAGGCTTTCTTGCCCTTGCTTTTCTTTCGGGGCTTGCAAAGGGAAAACGCCTGCACGTGTCCGTTTTGCTGTCTCTCCTCGGCCTTCTCTTGTGCCACGGCCTTGGGGGAGTGTATTTCGCTTTCGTAACGGGGCAGGGCATTTTTCAGTCATTTCTTGTTTGTTGCGCGCCTTATATGATCAAGGATGGGGCGCTTTGCTTTCTGGCGGTGCTATTGGCGCGGCTGCTTTTAAAAAGACGTATAGTTTAGTGAGGTTATAATTATGTATAGGTTTAATTGCGATTATCTTGAGGGCGCACACGAAAACATTATAAAAAGGCTGGTGGAGACCAATCTTTGCCAGACCCCGGGCTACGGCGCCGATGAGATATGCTTTTCTGCAAAGGAGAAGATCAGAGCGGCCTGCGGCTGTCCCGATGCGGCAGTCTATTTCCTCGTTGGTGGAACTCAGGCAAACTACACGGTGCTTGATTCCATTCTCCGCGGCTATGAGGGCGTTCTCGCGGCCGATACGGGCCACGTCAGCGTACACGAGGCAGGCGCTATCGAGTATTCGGGCCATAAGGTCATCACCGTTCCCCAGAAGAACGGAAAGGTGGACCCTGAGGCGGCCGAGGAGTATATGAGAGCGTTCTATGCAGATGCAACCAACACCCATATGGTCCGCCCCGGTGCAATCTACGTGTCCCACCCCTCCGAGTACGGCACTCTCTATACCGCAGAGGAGCTGAGAAGGCTGAGAGGCGTTTGCGACAGATACGGAATGAGGCTGTTTCTGGACGGAGCCCGCCTTGCCTACGGTCTTGTGGCGAGAGATACGGACGTAACTCTCAAGGTCATAGCAGAGTATTGCGACGCCTTCTATATCGGCGGAACGAAGTGCGGCGCTCTTTTCGGCGAGGCCGTCGTATTTCCCGATGCATCTCTCTCACCCTGCTTCTTCACAGAGATCAAGCAGCACGGTGCTCTTCTTGCAAAGGGCAGGATGCTTGGCATTCAGTTTGACGAGCTTTTTTCCGACGGGCTTTACGAGAGGATAGCAGACCATGCCGTCGGCCTTGCCATGATCCTCAGAGAGGCTATGATCAAAAAGGGCTATGAGCCCTATAACGACTCACCCACAAATCAGCAGTTCTTCATCATGGATGATGAAAAGCTCAGAGAGATATCAAAAAAGGCGGTCCTTGATAATTGGGGCCCCATGGGCGAGGGAAAGAGCCTCGTTCGCATAACAACAAGCTGGGCAACTCCCCCCGAGGCAGTTGAATATCTTATAAGCATATTATAAAAAAGGGCGCGAAGCGCCCTTTTTTCAGACTGTCGAAAAAGGCGCAGAACAAAAGCCGCAAAATATATAAAATTTATATTAAAGAAAAAATAAGTCGGATCGTAGCCATGTCGTTCTGTGAGCCAAGGAGTTGTCAGGAGGTTTTGTCTTCCTAAGACCGCTTGGCCTCCGACTTATTATAAAAAAGGGCGCGAAGCGCCCTTTTTTCAGACTGTCGAAAAAGGCGCAGAACAAAAGCCGCAAAATATATAAAATTTATATTAAAGAA
>JAZQAS010000098.1:0-8793 GCA_045545335.1 Candidatus Avispirillum sp.
GGAGCTTTTGTCTCCCTAACCCCGCTTGGCCCCCGACTTCCCAAAATAGTCCTTCCCCCGAAGATCTGGGGGAAGGTGGCTCCTTAAAATGAAGTTTGACTATTGCTTTCTATATTTCCGGCTGATGGCTTTAAGCTAAGACGGACTATATGGGGGAGACGGATGAGGGTTTGCTATCTGGACGAGAGCTGTCTTTTAAATTAAGTTGAGCGGTATTTGATTAATAAATTTACAGTTATTCTCCTATGCCTCGCATACAGAAATTGTTAGCATCGGTTCGCACCCAGGTAGCAACCCTCTTCCGTCACCGCCTATAAAGACAGCAAAAGTTTATAATACAACTCTGGAAATACCGTTTCTTTATAATTTCAAGTTTCTGCATCGGTGACACCTTCCCCCCAATCATGGGGGAAGGCTTAATTTGGGTCAACGCTCCTCAAATACCAATAAACTCTGCCCTTTGCTTTTGCAAAGGCAGAGCGGACAAGCATCCGTAGGGGAGTGCCTTGGTGCTCCCGCCCCGGAGCGCGAAGAGGATAAAATTTGATGCACAAATGAACGGAAAAGATACACGCCTGCCCTGCAACAAATTCCTTTTTTTTACCTTTCATTTTTCCTTGTCGTTTTTTGTGAAAAAATCATAATTTGCTTTGCGTTACTATTGAAAAAGAGGAAGAAATATACTATAATTAATGTAACTAAGTATATTTTGAAGGGATGGATACCCATTGAAAAAGCTGATATCTGTTTTCCTTTGCGCGGCGACCCTCATTTCCTGCGTTGCGCTGTCGCTTCCCGCGTCTGCTCTCCTTTACAGAAAGGGCGATGCAAACCGCGACCTTGATATTAACGCAAAGGATAATTTTGCAATAAAGCAATATATAATCGGAATGGATCCCGGCATTGATTTTGATGCTTCGGACGTTAACGAGGACCGTGACGTGAACGGCAAGGACGTGCTTTCCATAAAGCTCCACGTTGCGGGAAGCGCCGAGCTTTCCGAGACCTGCCCCGAGGGCATCGGCTGGGAGGGCTTCACCGTTGCGGATATCCCCATCGGTGAGTATACCGTTGTGGTCACCGACCCCGAAAACGAGAATATGATCTTCGCGGCAAGCGAGCTTTGCAAGTACGTTGGCCTTGCGGGTGCGGCTGAGCCTGCCGTTGAAAGAGGGGAGAGCTCTGCCGAAAAGCAGATAGTTCTCCGCGCAGATACCACTGGCGAGATGGGCACCGACGGCTTTAACATAAAGTATTACGGCGACGATCTTATCATCACCGCAGGCGCTCTTCGCGGCACCATGTACGCGGTATACGAGATACTTGAGAGCTATTACGGCTACAGCTTCTACGCTTACGGCGAGTATAAGCTCGATAAGGCGAAAAAGACCGATATCCCCGCCGATACCGATGATACTCAGATCCCCCGCGTGCGCTATCGCTGCGTATGCATCACGGGCTTTCGAAACGAGTATACGGAGTCAACTGTTATCAAGAGAAAGCTCTCAGGCTGCTCCGTTCAGTCCTCCATGCTTCAGGCAAAGTACGGCTACGGCATTGAGAGAGTCCGCGCAAACGCCCATTCCTTTGACGTGTTCATCCCCCTTGAGGAGATAGGAGCAACCAAGCGTTGCCTCTCCGTCAACAAGACCTTTGAGGTCTGCGTCAAGAATATGCTCGCTCTCCTTGATGAGAGAGTGGCCGCAGGCGCCGTTATCGGAAAGCAGATAACTGAGATATCCTGCTCCTACGCCGCAGACGACGAGCCCTGCCTCTGCCGCCTTTGCAATAAGGTGTATAAGGAGGAGGGCAATCAGCATTCGGGCAACCTTTGCCGCTTCGTCAATAAGGTCCATGCGGAGATAGTCGAGGTCTATCCCGAGATCCGCGTTATCCTCAATGCATACGGCAATGCCTCAGTCCCCTCCCTCGGCTGGCACGATGCCCCCGGCAAGACCGCTCTCAACGAGGGAATAACCCTTCTCTATTGCTGGAACGGATGCGCAAACCATATGCTTGGCAAGGAGGGCTGCACCGATGCGGGCAACTCCCTCGGCGTGACCAATAAGAAGAGCGAGGCAGATTTCCTTCGTTGGACGGAGAAGTGCTCCGATATCTACGTCTGGTATTATCCCACCCATATCTATTATATGCTTTGCCCCGAGCCCAATTTTGAGAACCTCTTTAACGATATAAAGTGGTTTATTGAGAACGGAGCAAACGGCTTCTACGTTGTGGGCACAGACGGCGGCAGCTTTGAGTCTATGGACGGACAGCTCATTGCCGACCTTATGTGGAACCCCGATATGACAAAGGCTGAGTACGATCTGAGAATGGCAGAATATCTCAGAGATAATTTCGGATACGGCTGGACATATATCAAGGAATATATGGATATGCTGGTTGAATGCGGCGACCTTAAGGGATGCGTGTTCAATGATTTCGAGCTCCCCTTTGATATCTATTCAAAGGAATATTTCAAGGAGAATTACGATAAGATGTGCGCCCTCTTTGAGAGCGCGGCTCAGCAGGCAGAAACAGAGGAGGAGCGCTATAATCTTGAGAAGCTCTCCGTTCATATGCATTTCCTCGGCCTTTCCGCCCTATATGAGGACCGCTACGTAAACGGCACGGACGCTGAGAGAGAGGCCTATGCCGCTCAGTGGAAGTGGACCTATGAGTTTATAAACGAGAACGGTATGCCCCTCACCTACGATAAGTCGGGCATCTCCGCTCCCTTCACCCTTGATATCAACCCCTTAAATCAGGCTTACCCCGATATCGGCGACGGAGTCAGATAAAGATTTTGTCGAAAAAATCTGCGAATGAAATTAAAATTATTTATATACACGAAAGGAAACTAAAACCATGATGAAAATCGGAACACATTACGCTTATTGGAACAATATGTGGGCTGCAGACTACATCGCGCTTTGCCACAGAGCAAAGAAGTGCGGCCTTGACGTTCTTGAGGTAGGAGCCGGCGACCTTGTTAACATGAGCGATGCTGAGCTTGCAGAGCTTAGCACAACTGCAAAGGAGCTTGGACTTGAAATTTCCGCAAACCTCGGCCCTCCCAAGGATAAGGATATCTCCAACGCAGACCCCGCTATCCGCGAGGCAGGCGTTAAGTTCCTCTGCGATATTCTCGATCAGATGGTAAAGATCGACTGTAAGATCCTCATCGGCGCTTGCTATAACTGCTGGCCCTTTGACTTTGTTGATATTGATAAGGAGGCTCTCCTTGACCGCGCCGTTGAAGGCATGAAGATCGTTGGCGACCACGCAGATAAGCTTGGCCTCACCATCGCTCTCGAGATCCTCAACAGATTTGAGTCCTGCATGATAAATACTCTTGACGAGGGTATTGAGTTCTGCGAGAGAGTGGGCAAGAAGTCCGTAAAGCTCCTTCTCGATACCTTCCATATGAATATCGAAGAGGTTGAGGATATCCCCACAGTTCTTCGCCGCGGCGGCGATTGGGTAGCTCACGTTCACGTTGGCGAGGCTAACCGTATGCTTCCCGGTCAGGGTCATCTTGATTGGGCAGAGATCGGCCGAGCTCTTCGCGATATCGGCTACGATGCAAAGGTAGTTATGGAGCCCTTCCTTCTCACAGGTGGCGAGGTAGGTCCCGCAATCAAGGTATGGCGCGATCTTTCCGCAGGTGCTGACGGCGAAAAGATGGACGAGATGATGACCAAGGCCGTTAAGTTCCTCAGAGCTAACCTCAACGGCTGAGAGCTTTTTGCAGAATAAGAAAAGGAGATTATACCAATGGCTGAAATTATGACAATGGGCGAGATCATCGTTGAGATCATGCGCGGTGAAGTAGACAGCCCCCTTTATAAAGCAGGCATCTTCAAGGGACCTTACCCCTCCGGTGCTCCTGCCATCTTTATTGATACCGTTGCCCGCCTTGGCCACAAGGCTAGCATCGTCGGCGGCGTTGGCGACGACGATTTCGGTAAGTGCCTTCTTGACAGACTTGAGGGCGACGGCGTAGACTGCTCCGCAGTTATCAAGAACGACCGTATCTCCACAGGCTGCGCCTTCGTTACGTATTTTGCAAACGGAGACCGCAAGTTCATTTTCCATATCGGCAATACTCCCGCAGTTCTTGCTCCCGCTCCCGCAGAGGAGAAGCTTGAGGGCCTTAAGTTCTTCCATATCATGGGCTGCTCCATGATGGCAGAGCTCACCTTCGGCCGCCGCATCGTTGAGACTATGAAGGCGGCAAAGCAGAAGGGCGCAAAGGTTTCCTTTGACCCCAATATCCGTCCCGAGCTTATGAAGGACCCCGAGTGTATGGACCTTGTAAACGACGTGCTTGATAACACAAGCGTGTTTATGCCCGGCAAGAGCGAGCTTCGTATGCTTTCCGGCAAGGAGGATATTGAAGAGGCAGTAAAGGAGCTCTTTGATAAGAAGCCCCTTCTTGAGCTTATCGTTCTCAAGAACGGTAAGAAGGGCTGCATCATCTATTCCAGAGAAGAGCGCATTGAGTTCGGCGTATACGCAATCGAGCCCGTTGATGCAACGGGGGCCGGCGATAGCTTTGACGGCGCATTCCTTTGCGGACTTCTTGAGGGCAAGAGCCTTCTTGATGCGGCAAAGCTTGCAACAGCGGCAGCGAGCCTTAACACAGGTGCTTTCGGACCTATGGAGGGCGCTATCTCCCCTGAGAACTGCCAGAAGCTTATTGACGCAAACGTTCTTGAATAAGCTTCATCCGGCACATATAGTGAAAGAACAAGCTCTCCCTTGCGTCATCTTGAGCGGAGCCCCGTGAAGTAGATTCCGCTGCGCGCCCTCCCTATGGTCGGGTTCGACTCCGCAAACACCGCACTGTGGTGTTTGCTACGCTCAGAATGACACAAAAGGGGCGCAGTCGAAACCCGTAGGGCAAATTGCAAAGCAATTTGGATCTCGCAACAATTTGACTGCAAACTATTACCACACGTATGGTGAAAGTATTTTAAAATAATTATACGAGGTACAGACCAATGTATGTAACAAGTAAAGAAATGATCTACGCTGCCCGCAAGGGTGGCTATGCGGTTCCTGCATTCAATGCAGAGAACCTTGAGATGGTACAGGCTATCGTTGCGGCGGCTGAGAAGATGAAGTCCCCCGTAATGATCCAGACCACTCCCTCCACAGTTAAGTATCTCACTCTCCGTCAGGCAGTTGCTATGGTAAAGGCCGAGGGCGAGGCTGCAAGCGTTCCCGTAGCTCTTCATCTTGACCATTGCGAGAGCTATGAGGCAGTTATGGCCGCTGTTGATGCAGGCTATACCTCCGTTATGATCGACGGCCCAAAGCTCCCCTATGAGGAGAATATCGCCGTAACCAAGAAGGTCGTTGAGGATGCCCACGCAAAGGGCATCACCGTTGAGGCCGAGCTTGGCACCGTTGGCGGCAAGGAGGACGGCAGAAGCGCAGATATCGCTTATACCGATCCCGATGAGGCTCTTGATTTCTTCTCAAGAACAGGCGTTGATATCTTCGCAGTTGCTATCGGCACGGCTCACGGCTTCTATAAGGGCGAGCCCAAGCTCAATTTCGAGCTTCTTGAAAAGCTTGCAGGCACTATCGAAGCTCCCCTGGTTCTCCACGGCGGCTCCGGTGTTCCCGATGAGATGATCAGAAAGACCATTGAGCTCGGTATCAATAAGGTCAATTTCGCAACAGAGCTTCGCGCGGCAATGACCAAGGCTGTTCGCGAGGTGCTGACGGATGACGGCGTCATCGACCCCAAGAAGTTTATGGGCAAGGGCCGCGAGGCGGTTATCGACCTCTGCTGCCATAAGATCAAGCTCTGCGGTTCCGACGGCAAGGCTGAATAATTTTTACATAAGAAAAGAGGGTGTCGCATTTGCGACAGCCTTTTCGTCGATAAATTACGGTTTAGCGGGGAGATGTAGCACAGTAGGGGCGAGCATCGCTCGTCCGCATCTGCACGCGAAGGGTACGAAATTTGATGCAGAGACAAACGCAAAAGAAACACGTTGTTGTAGGGACAGGCGTCCCCGACTGTCCTAATAACGAAACCATTTATGAAAGACGAAATTTGATAGTCAAAAAGGCAACTAAATCACTTTTCTCCCCTTGCGAGGGACGGATAGTCGCTGAATTGCACGCGTTGTTTATCAAGTATTGTATCTGCATATCGTTTCTGTTCGCGGACAGTCGCAGGGGTTCCCCGAAAGCGAGTTTTCGAGCTTTTGGGGGTTCCCGTCGAGGACGCCTGTCCCTACAATATATCCGTTCATTACTCCGACAAAATATAGGTATTCTAAATTGTCCGCTACCGTGCAGATATGAGGACGTGCAATGCACGCCCCTACATTAATGTAACTGCATATCTTCCCGTCAAACCAAAATTTGAAGAATAAAGGCTGTCGCATCTTTTCTCTTTTCTCTAAGATGAAGTAATATCCCAAACCGAAGGATATTTCAGCAACCTCCTTGACAAAAAATGGCGCAAATTATATAATTTTTATAGAAGTATATTGGAGGTAAATATGACACTCAACGAAATAATAAAGGATATAAACAGCCCGAGAAAAAAGAAGGTGGTCCTTGATACGGATGCCTTCAACGAGGTGGACGATCAGTATGCCATCGCATATTCCTACCTTTCCGACAAAATAGACCTTCTCAGCGTTCACGCGGCCCTCTTCGTTCATCAGAAGGAGGACAACACCGAGGAGAAGATGATGGAGAGCTATGAGGAGATAAAAAAGGTACTCTCCCTTACCGACCCGAACTATACCGTCCCCGTTATGAAGGGCTGCCCCGAAACCATTGATAAAACGGGCTCCTTCGTTGAGAGCGAGGCTGTGGATAAGCTTATTGAGATCGCAAGAGAAGCGGATGAGATGGTATACGTTCTTGCCATCGGAACGGCAACCAACGTAACCAGCGCTATCCTCAAGGCCCCTGATATTATAGATAAGATATGCGTGGTCTGGCTCGCCTGCAACGACTTTACCGTGGATACCCCCATTGATTATAATCTTGATCAGGACTATAAGGCAGGCCAGATACTTTTTGAAAGCCGCGTGCCCCTGGTGCTTATGCCGGGCTGCTGGGTGACCATCAATCTCAGAAGCGATATTGAAAACACCCGCGCTCTTTACGGCCATAATCCCCTTTGCGATTATCTTGCGAAGATAACCGAGGACAGATATAAAATGGTCGGCTGTCCCGAGGGCTGGGCGAGAACTCTCTGGGATCTCGGCGCCCCCGCCCTTATAGATGTTCCCCAGTGCTTTACAATGGAGATAATGAAGACCCCTATCCTCACCGATGAGCGAAAGTATGCCTTCAGCGACGATCGCCACGAGCTTATTATGGTAACGGGACTTGATCGCGGCCCCATCTTTGAGCGCGCGTGGAGCCTTCTCAAAAAGGGGATCTGAGCCTCGTTGACAGCCTGCGGCTGTTGTGGTAAAATTAAGTAAAGAAATATAAAGGAAGGTATAAGGCTATGTTTCGTATAATTTCCGAGGGCGACGTTTTTGCAACGCGCGAAAAGTGCGCAACGAGCGGCCCCCGCACCGCCGTTCTTGATGACGGCAGCATCGTTTGCACCTTTATGATAAACTCCTGCGGCGGAGCTAACGATTTCGTTCCCATGATCGCATATTCCAAGGACTGCAAGGAATGGACCGAGGCAAAAAAGGTATGGCCCACCCTTGATGGAGTGGAGTCTCTCTTCGGCTCTGTAAGAAGAGGAAGCGACGGAAGATTCTCTATTGCCGGTCAGGGCTTTCCCATTGCGTATCCCGGCGAGGCCTTTTGGTCCGACGAGGCTATGGGAATGAAGGAGAACTACGTTTTCTATTCCGTAACCGATGATCCCGAGAGCTTTCCCATTCCCAAAAAGGTAGAGCTCCCCTACTACGGCAGCGCAGAGCAGCCCGGCGGCCTTCTCACGGAGGAGGGCGCAATGACTATGATATACGCCCCCTATCCCACCATTGAGAAGAGGGAAGAGGTAGATAACGGCTGTATCGTTCTGCTCAGAAGCTGTGATGGCGAGAACTTTGCGGCAAAGAAGATAGGAGAAGTGGAGGGGGACTCTCAGTATGCCGAGAGCTGGATCGAAAGGCTCTCCGACGGGCGCCTCTTTATCTCCTCCTGGCAGACCGCAAGCGAGGATTCAAGCAGGTATCTCATCTCCGATGATAACGCAGAGAGCTTCAAGGGCCCCTTTGTACAGCCCTTCCGCGGCCAGAGCACGGGTATCTGCGCGTGGGAGGACGGTGCTGTTCTCATCGCCTATAACCAGAGAAAATACGGCGAGATCGGCGTATGGCTTGCAATGGAGCGCTTCTCTGAGGACGGACAGTTTGAGCTTCTTGAAAATGAGCCCGTTTGGATCGCTCCCAAGGCAACGAAGAACGAGTCCAGCGGAGATTTCGGTCAGTGGACGGATTTCTCCTTCGGCGAGCCCTCAGTAACGGTGCTTTCCGATAACTCCCTCCTCGTCACCCTTTGGTATCAGAAGGACGACGTAAACGGCATCAGATACGTAAGACTTGTAAGAGAATAAAAAGAAAAAAAGTGGGGCTGTAAAAAAAGTTCCAGAATAAAAAAGAAAGACTACTTTATCAAAAAAAGATGAAGTAGTCTTCTTTTTGTGGTAAAATTAGGTGTCCAGTCCAATGAAACCACGAAAGAATTATACAACATATCAACTGAAAATGCCAGTAGATATTGAAAAAAATATTGAAATTACAGACGCGGTATTCACATTGGCAGAGGTAGTCGATCGTATTGACC
>JAZQAS010000099.1:0-48929 GCA_045545335.1 Candidatus Avispirillum sp.
ATTACTTATTTCACGCCCTGATACAGATATGCTAGTAAATCTTGAGGGATGTATAAAATACGATATTGAGCAGACTTATCTCAGTGGGCAGCAGGGAACAACCGAGAGGGTAAGAAAGCGTACAAGTGAAAAAGGAACAGAGTATTTTCATACGGTTAAGCAACGAATAAGCTCGATCAGCCGGATTGAGAACGAATGCCTTATTGATGAGCAAACTTACAATGAGCTTTTGTTGAGAAAGCGAGAGGGCACCGTTACCCTAAATAAATCAAGATATGCGTTTCCGTATGAGGATCACGTTGTAGAAATTGACGTCTTTCCTTTTTGGAATGAAACCGCACTTCTAGAGGTAGAGCTTTCCTCCGAAGAGGAAGAGTTTGTTCTTCCCGATTTTATCAACGTTATCAGTGATGTGACAACCGATGTAAGATATACAAATGCGGCGCTTGCAAGGGTTGACAGAGAAATATAAAAAGCAAAGCTGAGATGTTTAGTCTTCTCAGCTTTGCTTTTTTTCAAGCTTTCCCATTTTGTTGTCTATAAAATAGCAAAGATAACCGATAAGACTGTAAAAGAAGGTTATTGTTATAACAACTCCTATCAGCATGGGAATTCCTATTAATTCGTAATCAAGGAATGGATATGGAAATCTCAATTCCACGCTCTTTGATATATACTGAGCAGATACCATTATATATGCAAAATATGAGAATGGAGCAACGAGCCAAATTAGGGGAAAGAAGCTTTTGATTCTTCCTTTTCGGTCAAATATCAGCCAATCCGCCATTATCATAGTAGGTGTGATTATATGGAGAAGTATTGTTGCGATGCCTTCCGGAGTTCCTATATCAAATTCGCTTGCAATTACCGCAGATGCAACAATTCCGGTTAACGTTATAGACATTGTACAAATACCCTTGATGATCGGAAGGGGAGATGACCCGCCGTCACGTCTTTTGTCAGCGGCTATTACGCTTGCAGCATATATAAAGTAAATTGCACAGAATAGGTTTGATATGTTAGTGAACATTCTGAATACACTGAGATCTATCTCTCCTGTGAAAAGTCCTGTTTGAAGTGATATTCCCATAAGAGCAAAAAAGGAAATAAGTACCTTGAAGCCTACCGAATAAGATTTTGTTCTGATCATCCTTACCATACCCATATACGAAAATAATGCACTCCTTACGGGGAGTGCATTAATATTATATCCGCATTATTGAAAATAACTCTTGATTTATCAGGAAAATATAGCCTCTGTATGTATATTTACTGAATCGTTGCAGTCATCGTCACAGAGCCTGTTAAAGTCATGCTTTACTCCGACTGCCCAAACTCCGTTTTCCATAGCTGCCTTCATTGTGGGGGCAAAGTCCTCAAATATTACCACCTTATCCTGTGGAACGCCAAGGTATCCAACTGTATCGGCAAGAACGTCCTTTTTTCCGTATGGCTTGTCAGCAACAGAAATGAATTCGGTGATTTTTCCGTAATCAACAATTTGTCTGAACCGCTCAAGAACGTAAACTCTCTGGCTGGTCAACGCAATAAATCTGCGATGGGGATAGAGCTTTTCCAATTGCTGATAAAACGGAGCAGTCGTAAGCCCGCGTTCCTTTACGATTTCAAAGAGATGATTGATCCTTGTTTCAAAAAACAGGATGTCGTCAAACTCAATACTTTTGTTTTTCTTGAGCAGAGAGTATATTTCCGTTTCAGAGTGACCCACGTAACAGGAAAGAAATTCTTCGGGTGTGACCGTACTGTTGCAAAGCTCTGTCAGCGTTCTGCGGTATGATTCAAAATGGCAGGGCTCTGTATCGGTAACCGTACCGTCAAGATCAAATATAAACAGCTCTTTTGTATCAAGGATCGCCTTATTCATTGCATCCTCCGAAAACGAAAGCGGTGAAGCTCTCGTACTTTTTGTCAGGGCGAAGGATAACGCTTTCGGCATCTCCGGAGTTTATGGCATCGGGGGCAGCCTGAGTTTCAAGACAAACGCCGCAGTGGAGCGTGTGTGTAACTCCGTTTGCAAAATCGGGAGCTCCGTCGTCAACTGAGTTCGTAGTATAAAGCTGTACGCAGGGAAGGTCGGTAATTACTGTCATGGAAAGGTCTGTCGCAGGGTCTGTGAGGCGTGCAATAGGAGATGCAATGCCGTTGTAGTCCTTTTTATAGTAATTGGTATCGTAGCCGCCAAAGTATCTTAAAAGCTTAAAGTCGCATTCAATATCTTTTCCAATTGCTTTCGCTGTAGTAAAATCATAGGGCGTATTATTCACGGGAAGAACCTCGCCGGTAGGGATAAGCTCATTATCCGTATCCGTCATTTTATCGCAATCAAGCCAAAGAAGCTGCTCCATCGTGCGACCGCTGCCTGCACCGGCAATATCAAAGTATGCATGATTTGTAAGGTTAACGACGGTGGGAGCATCCGTTTCAGCTTCATAGCGAATCTCAAGAGCTCTGCCGTTAACGGAATAGGTAACCTTTGCACTGAGATTTCCGGGGTATCCCATATCGCCGTCGGGGCTGTTAAGCGAAAGAGTAAGAGAACCGTCAGCATTTTCACAAGCGTTCCATATTCTGTATGAAAAACCGTCAGGGCCTCCGTGGAGCTGATTTTGCTTATCGTTTTCGGGGAGGATATATTCTTTTCCGTCAAGGGTAAAACGGCTCTTTTTTATTCTGTTGGCGCAGCGGCCAACGATAGCGCCGTAATATGCACCGCGCTTTGCGTGGTGCTCGATCTTGTCATAGCCGAGAACGATGTTTTTTGCATTTCCGTTTTTGTCCGTGACGTAGAGTGAATTCAGAATTCCGCCGAAGGTGAGTATCGTTGCAGTAACTCCGCAGCAGCCGTCAAGGGTATATGAGTATATTTCCTGTCCGTCGGGAAGCGTATCAAAGAGCTTTTTGGTTATAATTGTCATAATATTACCGAGCCTTTCTATAGTTACCTTAGTTTACCATAAATGGTTATTTCAATCAAGAGGAAAAAACGCTCTTTGCCTTGACAAAATACACAAAATATAGTATCATAAACTATAATACACAACTATTGGAGGTAGTTATGACAGACGAAATGAGAGAACTCCTCAAAGAAGCAACTGTAAAGGGCAATTATCTTATGTATAAGGATCGCCCCCTGGTTCGTGAGGGTAACACTATTATATACGGTAATATTGAGGATGAATATATTCTTCAGCTCATTATCATGAATGAGAAGGAATATATGGGCAAAATGGTTCCCGATAAGATCATCGTTCAGATCACAAAAACAGATACAAGCCTCTCCGATGGTGAGCGTATCGTTAAGCAGGATCTCAGAACCGGTCTTAACGAAGCGCTTGAACTTGGTATAATCTGGCTTGAAAGACTTATCGGCGACTGATATGAATTCTAAAAAGATAAGCGTTCTTATACTGATAGTGTGCGCAGCGCTCCTTCTTTGCTGTGCATGTCTGAAAAAGTCCGAAAAGCCTGCAGATACTACTGTTGATGATACTACGGTTGAGGATACCACAGAGGCGACAACGGCCCCTGCTCCCGAGACTGAAGATCCGAATGCAGGTAAGGTCCCTGAGTTTTTCAATCCTCTGACGGGCCTTGCATCCGAAACCGATATATCAAATAAGCGACCCGCTTCCGTAATGATAAATAATATCAATGTAAGCCTTCCTCAGGAAGGAATAGCGCAGGCTGATATTATGTATGAGTGTCTTGCAGAGGGCGGCATCACCAGACTTATGATGATCGCAACGGAGTATGAAAAGCTTTCAAAGGTAGGCTCTGTAAGAAGCGCGAGAGACTATTATATCGACTATGCCGATGGATATGACTGTATATTCGTTCATGCCGGCGGCAGTACATATGCATATAATACTATCGCAAACAGAAATACCAATAATATTGACGGAGTAAGAGGAAAAGACCAGACGGGCTCCGGCTCCTGCTTCTTCCGTGATCCCGAGAGACTGAAAAAGTTCAGCTCCGAGCATACTCTTATGCTGAAAACGGGAAAGGATCTTTCTCTTGCCGTTGCAAACTACGGATACCGAACGGAAAAGAACGCGGGCTATGAAAAGCCTATGAATTTTGTTGAGTTCGGCTCGACCGTATCTCCCGAAAGTAAGGCCAAGCACGTCAAGGTAGTGATGTCAAGCTATCAGACTGTTGACTATGCGTATTCGGAAGAGACTAAGGAATATCTCCGTTATCAGTATAACGGACAGCCCCATATGGATGCAGCTGTTGATAAGCAGCTTTCCTTCAAAAACGTAGTTATTGTATATACAAAAACTGCGGCGATCCCCGGAGATGATAAGGCCCGCATCAGCGTAGGCACCACGGGAAGCGGAGACGGCTGGTTCATCACGGAGGGCGGTTATGAAAAAATAACCTGGAAGAAGGATTCTACGGCATCAGTTCTCAAGTTTTACCGTGCAGACGGTACGGAAGTGCAGTTCAACCGTGGAAAAACAATGATAAACGTAGTTCCCACCTATAATGCAGCCTACACTGTATTTGACGATAACTGGAAGGATAAATAACAAATAATCCCCATAACCAAAAAAGGATCATCGCTATTGATGATCCTTTTTTATATAGGAAATCCCCCTCCATTGGAGGGGGAAGTACCAAGAGGAGGTAAAGACTCGAGGTGGATTTATCCTATGACGATTTTTCTTTTTAGCTCAAGAGAATCTTTAGCATTGAGAGAAGCGTCGGCATTTAAGTCAACAGCTAAAGGATCAAGGTTATCGTTGTTGCGGAGAATCGCTTCTTTCATCAAATATCCGTCAACACCGTTGATTGCACAGTCTCCATTGCAGTCGCCGGAAAGAGTAGGTTCATATGAATTAGTATGATGATCAATTTCGTAATCAAATGAGAAAGAAATACCTACAATATCTTCGTCCAGCAGATTCATCAAAAAATTGAGAATCATCTTATTCCTTTCTATACGGTTGAGAGATTTCAAATAATCTACAAAATCGTCTTTTATATCAATATTGATGCATATGTTTCCTTTATCACCAACAAGAACGCTGTCATACTTCAGGTATGAATCAGGTCCTGAGGGGCGCGAAGTGTTTACGTAGCAAAATTTAGCGTATCTGTAGTCCTCAGTATTATTCTCAGTTTGGTATTTTTCCGTATTGACTTTTGAATAAAACCAGCTGAATGCTTTAATCCTTTGGCTATAATCACCGGACATATGAATCACCACTCTGAGATTGGTTTCCCATTTGAAATAGTTTAAACTGAGATAGTCAACAAAACTATAAGCGTTCGGATTATCACCAATGAATTTAACCATTTCACCGAGAGAGTATTCTTGATAGTTCACAAAAAGCTCTTCAAGATCATAGCTTTCTGAGTTCGCAATAGTATCGGTTGCAAAAATTGTTTCGGTGCTGATAAAGAGCATTGAAATCACCAATATGATAGAAATAATTTTTTTCATAACATTATTCCTTTCTGCTGAGTGTGTTAAAAATATTTTCCTAACTTAATGTGTTTGGTTAGGGTTGTTAACGGTTCCTATGAATAAAGGAATACCTGTATCGCTTGTTATGACAAATATGAAAGGCCTTGTAAGATTAAAACTGATTCTTTGTGCGCTACCCATTCCAATGGGAATTTTAATTGAAGCTCCGGCTTCGCAGCCTTTTTCTTCAACACGGACTCTTGCATTTTGAATCACGTCACCGTCGTAAACATACAGTTCTTTTATGTCTGTCAAGGTGGAAAAATCAGCTTTTAAAGGATCAAATATGTCAGTAACTCCAAGGTTTTTTAAACCTTCTGCAACATTGAGCTGTGTGGTCAAATCAAATTTTGGCAGTTGCAGATCTATTCTAGCTGAATGCTCTTTGTAGGATAGGTTTTTCTGAGCTTTTCCCGTTATAAAGCCCATTGCTTCATTGTCATTAAAAAGGCTTTGCAAGCTTATCTTTTCATTGGGAAGGATGAACCACATGTTTCCTCCCTCTTTAAAAGCCCGACTTGCTGCTCTAAAATTCGTGCCTTCATATAATAATCCTGGAGCATCTCCCTTCATATACTCGGTTGTAATGTCTCCGTCGGGAGAATGAAATACACTGCTGTTCGTATAGGTAATGCTGAAATCCTCATACCATTCTGCTTTGAAATATAAGGTGGATATGAGTGACATTTTGGTATAGGGGTGGAAGGTGCTGTTTGATACTGTGTCTTTCAGAATATCTTTAGTCTGTTCATTGATCCACGAGTGCATAAGCTCATCAAATTCTTTATCCCCCATATTACCGTAAAAGGATGATGCATAATAATCAGAAGCAAGAACGTCGGTAACAGCAGTATTTGGAATGAATAAGTCGTCGATCCATAGAGAGTTTCCGAGAATGCATGTCACTATACCATCGTCACGGTAGCAGCAATTCCACATGCTTTTGGCACTTGACCTTAGACTGTAGATGTCAGTTTTTCCAAGTAAGTTGAGAAGCTGAGCACGGCTGTTTCCTGCAGTTGTTTCTGTGAGCATTCCCAAAGCCATATAAACATTAACAGGAGAGTATATAGTATTCTCGTTTCCCGATTTTGAAAAAAACTCATATACAGTTCGGTACATAAAGCTTTCTGTGTTACCAATGCCGTTTTTATAGCTGTTTATTCTTTCGTCTTTTTCATTTCTCCATTGAGTAAGTGGAGTTGAATAATACTGTTTCTGAACGGGATATATTGCACGAGACAGCACACCCGGACGTGTCGGCAATACAGGGCCAGGAGTAGGTGTTGTGGGAAGATTTGGGACTGTGGGTAGGGTGGGGTCGGTCTTCTCAGGTCTCTTGGTATCCTCCGTATAAGGCCCAGTGGTTTCCTTATCTGTGGTTACGGGTTCATCTTTTTCGGGCACGTCAGGGCGTTCATAATGCGGCTTTTGAGTGTCCGCAGCTTGTGTAGTGGATGAAAGCGGGGGCAGGATCTGAGGAGAGGAAGAAACATCGGTCGTATCTTCTTCTTTGGGGATATCGGGGGATTGTGTTTCTCTTTGCGAATTATCGTGGGTACTGTCAGGCACATCTGAAGTGGTCACATCAGGTTCCTTTTCGGTGTCGGATGACGTGGTATCGTTGTTTTGAAGGATGTCAGTTCTTGAAGGATCAGTTACGGACGGATCCTTTTTTGAAAGCATCACACCAATGGGGAGAAGCGCTACAGTAAGTAAAATGCATGCAGCAACAAGGGCGACCTTTTTATAAGGGAATGCTTTCCTGCTTCTCAGCTTTTGTGTTTCAAGTATAAGGGCTTCATCAATATTTCCTATAGCGTCAATGATTCTTTCTTCATTCATATGAAGTATCCCTCCTTTTCGAGATATTGGCGAAGGTCTGTGCGAGTTCTGTGAAGAAGTGTTTTTACCTTTGATTCTGAAATTTTGCAGTACCGAGCGATATCACGAACTGAATCGAAATAAAAGTATCTTCCGATAAATACGTTTCTCGCTTCAGGTTTGATTTCCCGCAGATAATCAGATATCTTCTCTGTAAGCATCTTTGTTTCTGCTTCCTCATCAGGCTGAGGCGAATTTGAGCTGAAATCACAGAGCTCTGAAAGAGATAGAGCATACTCGCCGGCTTTTCTCTTGTCTCGGTTCTTTTTTCTTATAATATCGATGGAGATACGCCTTGTGAGCTTTGAAAGGTAGGTGGAAAGAGTAAGGGGACGGTGAGGTGGAATGGAGTCCCAGGCGGCAAGATAAGTATCGTTGACGCTTTCCTTTGCGTCTTCACGGTCTGATAAAATATTGAATGCTACTTTTTCAAGATAAGCGGAGTATTTTTTTGCAGTTTCTTCAATTGCAAGCTCGTTTCGTTCCAAATACAACTTGACAATACTTTCATCAGACAGCGTTTTCATATTCCCACCTCCTTTGCTCTACTATATATCTCGTCGTTTTTTGGAAAAAGTTTCAGTTTGACAATTAATTTTAACATATATTTTGAAAAATACACATATATTTTTGCATAAGTCACAGGAGAGAAGTGTATGAAAGGTATTTTCAAGTGGTTTGTTGGTTTTTTGTCTCTTTCTGCAGTTACTATCATACTTGCAGGTGCTTTTGTAGTTTTTCAGGAAAATAAAAGTAATAGTGATATTATATCTGTTTCTGCTGAAAGAGACATAACCGTTGTGCTCGATCCGGGTCACGGAGGCGAGGACGGCGGAGGCGTAGCTGCAGACGGTACTCTTGAAAAAGAGCTTAATCTTAGCGTTTCAAAGAAAATTTTTGATATTCTTACTTTGTCGGGTGTGTCCTGCAGTATGACTCGTGACAGCGATATGATGCTTTATGATGCATACGGTGATCTTGAAGATTATACGGGAGTGAAAAAGACCTATGATCTCAAAAACAGAGTGCAGTTAGCTGCCGAATCTGAATGCGAGCTTTTTGTCAGCATACATATGAATAAGTTTGCCGACAGTTCGTACAGGGGTCTGCAAGTATACTATTCAAATAACGACAGCAACAGTATTACAGCCGCATTGCGTATTCAATCAGCCGTAAAAGAAATATTACAGGATGAAAATGACCGTGAGGTCAAAAGGGCAGGGAGCAATATATACATATTGCATCGTGCCAAGGTTCCTGCGGTACTCGTTGAATGCGGATTCATTTCCAACGAAGAAGAGCTTTATAATTTGAAAAATGATGAATACCAAAAAGCTCTGGCGCTATGTATTTCTGCAGGTATTATTGAGTCGCTTAAAGAGTTTCAAACGTAAAATAAACCTTGCAATAGATATGGGCGTGTGATATAATTAAATTGTTTAAGTATGTGGATTTATTCTGACTAAAAAGGAACGAAAAAGATATGAAAGCGCCTAAGACAGTATACGTTTGCAGTGAATGTGACGGACAGTTTCCGCGTTGGAGCGGACAGTGTCCGTCTTGCCGCGCTTGGAATACTCTTTCCGAAGAAACCTATAGCGCTCCTGCGAGGCAAAGCGCTGCGGTAAAGCGTGTGCTTTCTAAGGAGACCGCTGTTCCTTTCTCAAAAATGGAAGATCAGGATGCTGAGCGCATTAACACGGGAATCGGTGAACTGGACAGAGTCCTCGGCGGAGGACTTGTGCCCGGAAGCGCTGTTCTTCTTGCGGGCGAGCCGGGTATTGGAAAATCAACTCTCCTGATGCAGCTCTGCGGTAAAGCCGAAGATAATTATTCTGTGCTGTATGTTTCAGGTGAGGAATCTAAAGGTCAGCTTAAGCTCCGAGCAAAACGCCTTGGAGTTGACGGCGCAGGTGTCCTTGTACTTACGGAGAACGATCTTGATACCGTCATTAACGAATATGACAGAGTTAATCCTGACGTTGTGATCGTAGACTCTGTTCAGACCATGGTATCGTCAAGTGCCGATTCTTCCGCAGGCAGTATTACACAGGTAAGAGAGTGTTCATCTCAGCTTGTAGCTCGCGCGAAGGCAGACGGTGCGGCAATAATTCTTGTTGGTCACGTTAATAAAGAGGGCGGAATTGCAGGACCAAAGGTGCTTGAGCATATGGTTGATGCTGTTCTGTATTTTGAGGGTGACCGTAGCCAGAGCCATAGGATCGTCAGAGCTATCAAAAACAGATACGGATCAACTAATGAGATAGGCGTTTTTGAAATGACGGACGTAGGGCTTGAAGAGGTGGACAACCCTTCAGCTATGCTCCTTGCAGGCAGGCCGAAAGGAGTATCAGGCAGTTGTGCAGTGTGCGTTATGGAGGGAACTCGCCCCATAATTGCAGAAATACAGGCCTTGACTGCTCCGACCGCTTATACTTCGCCTAAACGAATGGCCGACGGTATTGATTACAACCGTATGTGCCTTCTTCTTGCAGTTCTTGAAAAAAGGCTTGGCCTTAAGTTCTCGCAGTGCGACGTTTATCTGAACGTTATCGGAGGACTTCGTATTGACGAGCCTGCTGCAGATGCAGCTATTGCTATGGCGCTCATTTCAAGTTTTAAGGATATTCCCGTGCCTGCAGATCTTATTGTTGCTGGCGAGATCGGTCTTTCCGGTGAAGTGAGGGCTGTTTCCTGTGCTGAGCAGAGAGCAAGGGAGGCTGAGCGGATCGGATTTAAAAAGATAGCACTTCCCAAGCGCAGTATTCAAAAAAAGCCTATGAAGCTGACGGATGCAGAGACAGTGCCTGTCAGCGGAATATATGATTTTGCGGTGATACTTTCAAATGCCGCAAAGGAACTTGAAAAATGACAAAAAAAGAGAATATATCAGTTGTATATAATAAAGCTTTAAAAGTTGTATATATGATCTGCGGATCATTCGGCTTTATTGCATATGTTTCATATCTTTTAAAGCTGATCCTTTGGCCCTCGAATAAAATTGAGCTGATCGCCGCGTTCCTTGGCATTGCAGTTGCAGGAATTCCTGTGTTTTTCAGGAGATTCTTTGAAAAAAAGTTGCCAAGAATGCTATTTAAAGTTTTAGAGAATGTATTTGCATATGGAATGCTTTTCTATTGTGTTACGTTTCTGATTCTTACTTCATACATTTTCAGTGCAGGTATGTTGCAGTCTGAACCTGAGGATCTGCCGGAAGACAGTGTTTTCATTGTTTATGGAGCAGGCCTTCAGGGGGATCGCCCCGGTGTAACGCTTCGTAAAAGACTGGACAGAACCATTGAATATATGGAAGCACTTCCCGATTCGGTATGTATAGTTTCTGGCGGTCAGGGTGCAGACGAGCCCATGCCTGAAGGTGTAGTTATGAAGAATTACCTTGTTGAAAAGGGCATAGATGAGAAAAGGATATACGTTGAGGATAAGGCAAGGAATACTGTTGAGAATATAAAGAATTCTTATGCTATTATTGAAAAGTATAAGCTTAATGAAAACGGCATTGTTTCAATTTCAAACGCATTCCATATTCCAAGAATAGAGCTTATATCATCAAGGCTCAATATTGATAGCAGTTTTGTGTTGGTGAAGGATCCTAATCCTTATTCAATGTTTTCCGTTTTGGTGCGTGAATATATGTCCTATGCAAAGCTTTTGATATTTGGCGCTGAATAAATAAGGAATTTAAAATGAGTAATAGTATTTGTTATATTGTCGGTGCTTGTGTTACCGAAGGAATGTACATAGATAAAAAAGACGGGGATTACGTCATTGCAGCAGACGGAGGTCTTGCTCATCTTGATAAGATCGGAGTTCGTGCAGACCTTTGTGTCGGCGATTTTGATTCGCTTGGTCATATTCCGGAGCATGATAATAAGATATGTCATCCTGTTGAAAAGGACGATACAGATACCGCCCTTGCTCTTGCCGAGGGTATGAAGAGAGGATATAGAAGTTTTGTTATATACGGTGGTCTTGGCGGACGTCTTGATCACACAATGGCAAACCTTCAGAACTGTGCAGGCGCTGCAGACCATGGGGCTGTTTGCTGGCTTTGGGGTGAGGGCAATGCGGTTTGTATTTTCGGTGATGAATCTGCTCTTTTCTTTGAAGCCGGAAAAGAAGGTCTTGTATCTGTTTTTGCGATAGATCGCTCAACAGGTGTTACCATTGAAGGCCTTAAATATCCTCTTGATAACGCTTGTCTTACAAGCACCGTGCCTCTTGGCGTAAGTAACGAATTTACTGGTGAAAGAGCGAAAATAAGCGTTGGCGACGGTGTTCTCATGGTAATGTGGAATGAGGATGCTGAATGCTTTGTGGAGCGTGCAAGATGATAAAGGGTGCAATCTTTGACGTTGATGGAACCCTTTTGGATTCTATGCAGATGTGGATACACTTTGGTGAATTCTATCTTAGCTCAAAGGGAATAGAAGTGGGTCCGGATTTTGATGAAAAGATCAAATATTTCAGCTTGAGAGAGGTAGCTGAGGAGATATCAGATAACTATCCCTTGGGTTTGACAGCCGATGAGGTTGAAGAGGATTGCGAAAGGGTAACTCAAAATTTTTATTTTGAAGAGGTAGCTCTGAAAAAAGGCGTTCGTGAGCTTTTGGAAACTCTGCATAACTGCGGAGTTCAAATGTATATTGCTACGGCAACGTATGAAAGCCTGATACGTCCGGCTCTTGAGAGACTTGGAATAATGAAATATTTTAAAGGCATAGTCACTTGTTCCGACGTTGGTTGCGGTAAGGACAAGCCGGATGTGTTTGCATATGCATTGGAACAAATAAAGACACCTTTATCAGATACTTGGGTATTTGAGGATGCCCTTCATGCTGTTAAAACTGCCAAAGCCTATGGATTTAAGGTGTTTGGTGTATATGATCTCACTGAAGATGAGAATAAAGAAAAAATAAAAAGCATCTGTGATGTTTACAGAGATTCTCTTGAGGGCGTAAGTATTGCAGATATTAAAGTAAGAAATCAATGAAAGGAAGTATATAGATGAAATTCGGTTATTTTAATGACATTGATCGCGAATACGTGATCACAAGACCTGACACACCTTATCCCTGGATAAACTACCTTGGAAGTGAGGATTTCTTCGGACTTATTTCCAATACATCCGGCGGATATTGCTTCTACCGTGATGCGAGAATGCTCCGACTTACTCGCTATCGTTATAACAATACTCCCACAGACGCAGGCGGAAGATATTTCTATATCAATGACGGCGGCAAGGTTTGGACACCCGGTTGGATGCCCGTTAAAACTCCTTATGAGGCATATGAGTGCCGTCACGGTATGGGATATACAAAGATAAAGTCAACAGTTGGTGGACTGACCGCTGAGCAGACTGCATTTGTACCTCTCGGATACACCTGTGAGGTTCACAGGCTTCGTCTTAAGAATGAGACCTCAGAGAAAAAGAGCATCAAGCTTTTCTCCTTTGTTGAGTTCTGCCTTTGGAATGCATGGGACGACCAGACAAACTTCCAGCGTAACTTCTCAATCGGAGAGGTAGAGGTAATTGGCAGTACTATTTACCATAAGACAGAGTACCGTGAGCGCCGCAATCATTATGCGGTATTCTCTGTAAATTCACCTATTGATGGATTTGATACAGACCGCGAGACGTTTATCGGTCTTTATAACGGATTTGATTGTCCCAACGTACCCTTTGCAGGTCAGGCACAGAACTCCGTTGCTTCCGGCTGGGCTCCCATCGGATCCCATATGATCAACGTTGACCTTGAGGCAGGCGAAGAAAAGAGTTTTGTATTTGTTCTCGGCTACTGTGAAAATCCCAAGGACGAGAAGTGGGAAAGCCAGGATGTTATCAATAAGGCTCCTGCAAATAAGCTTCTCGCAGCTTTTCAGACTGATGAGCAGGTTGACGAAGCACTTGCAGCACTCAAGGCTTACTGGGAAAAGCTTCTCTCTATCTATTCTGTTGACTCTGCGGACGAGAAGATGAACAGAATGGTTAACACATGGAATCAGTACCAGTGTATGGTTACCTTTAATATGTCCCGTTCAGCTTCTTATTTTGAGTCAGGCATCGGCCGCGGAATGGGATTCCGTGATTCAACTCAGGATCTTCTCGGATTTGTTCATCTTATTCCCGAACGTGCAAGAGAGAGAATCTATGATATCGCAGCAACTCAGATGGAAGACGGAAGCGCATATCATCAGTATCAGCCTCTCACAAAGAAGGGTAACTCCGATATCGGTTCCGGCTTTAACGATGACCCTCTGTGGCTCATTTTCGGCGTTGCGGCTTATATCAAGGAAACAGGCGATTACTCTATCCTTGACGATATGGTACCCTTTGATAATGACGAATCCAAGGCAGCTCCTATGATGGAACACCTTAAGCGTTCCTTTGATCACGTAACAAATAACCTTGGCCCTCACGGACTTCCTCTTATCGGACGCGCAGACTGGAACGATTGCCTCAATCTTAACTGCTTCTCTGAAACGCCAGGTGAATCCTTCCAGACATCTGGTCCTTCCGAGGGACCTGTAGCTGAAAGTGTATTCATCGCAGGTATGTTTGTAGCAGTAGGTCCTGATTACGTTGCTCTTTGCGAAAAGACCGGCAGACTTGAAGATGCAGAAAACGCAAAGAAGGCTCTCAAGGAAATGTACGATGCAGTTCTTACCCACGGTTGGGACGGAGACTGGTTCATCCGTGCATATGATGCATTCGGCAATAAGATCGGAAGCCACGAGTGCGAAGAGGGGCAGATATTTATTGAACCTCAGGGATTCTGTATTATGGGTGGAATCGGTGTTGAGGAAGGTCTTGCTGTTAAAGCTCTTGACTCCGTTATTGAAAGACTTGACACAAAGTACGGTATCGTACTCAATAATCCGCCTTATACAAGATACCATGTTGAGCTTGGTGAGATTTCATCCTATCCTCCCGGATATAAGGAAAATGCAGGTATCTTCTGTCACAATAATCCTTGGATATCAATTGCTGAAACTGTGATAGGTCGCGGTAATCGTGCATTTGAGGTTTATAAGAAAACTTGCCCTGCGTATATAGAGGATATAAGCGAGATTCATAGAACAGAACCTTACGTATATTCTCAGATGATCGCAGGTAAGGATGCTGTTCGTCACGGTGAGGCTAAGAATTCCTGGCTGACAGGTACAGCTGCGTGGACATTCTATAATATTTCCAGATACATTCTCGGCATTATGCCCGACTATACCGGACTTAAGATAGATCCCTGTATTCCTGATACACTCAAGGAGTTTACAGTGACCAGAAAGTTCCGCGGCGATGTGTATAAAGTACATGTTGATAACTCTGCAGGAATATGTAAGGGTGTTAAATCCGTATGTGTTGACGGTATTGCTATTGATTCTAATACAATTTCTCCTGTAGGTGACGGTAAAGAGCATTTTGTTGAAGTTGTAATGGGCTAAGATATATGAAAAAGCTAATTGCAATTTTTATATTGAGTTGTATTTTGTTTGGCTTTACAGGATGCAGTGCAGTGGGAGATTTCTTTGCAACCCTTGGATTTGATACTCACGACTATGAAGGTGAGGCAGTACTAAAGGTACATGAAAGTGATTCCGAAATAGCGTGTGACCTTGCGGATATGGTTAAAATCATGACTGTCAATTCTATTGATATCCCAGAGTTTAAAGGGACTGCTGAGGCAATCAAGCTTTGCAGAGATGCGGTTCTTAATAGAATGTACAGTGATAATTTTGCGAAATATGCGGGCAATCCTGATCTGATAGAACAGGCAAAAGATATGCACGGACAGTTTGATTTTTCCGTAGTAATTCCTGCTGAAGATTTTGAGAACACAGCTTACAAATATTTTGGCGGTAAGGAAAAAATCACAAATGAAAGCGGTAAGATGTATTATTATGTTGAGGATATAGATGCATATATTACCGCTGCGCAACCTGTTGATTGGGAGGCAACGATAAACGTTCACTCGGTTGAAGAAACTGAGAATACCTTCAGACTCCTTTTTAGCTGCACTCTTGACGAAGTTACTTCGGATACTTATTTTGCTTTGATAATTAAAAGACCTGATGAATCTTTGTATTTTAAGTATGTGATAAAAGCAAAAAAGTGATTGCAAAAAATTTGTTTTAACTATTTACAAATAAAAATCGAAGATATATAATATTATATATTCCAATCAAAGGATAAAGAAAGGTGATTTTTGTATGAAAAAGCTTTATGAAGGTAAAATCAAGGATGTATATTCTCTTGATAACGGCAATGTAATGCTCAAATTCAAGGACGATTGCACAGGTAAAGATGGTGTGTTTGATCCTGGTGAAAATTCCGTAGGTCTCACAATTGAGGGTATCGGTAAGGCAAATCTCATCTCATCTATTCACTATTTTGAGCTTCTTAAGGCTGCTGGAATTAAAACTCATTATGTAGCAGCAGATGTTGAAAATGCTACAATGGAAGTGCTTCCTGCAACAGTATTCGGTCACGGCCTTGAGGTTATCTGCCGTCTTGTTGCTACTGGTAGCTTTATTCGCAGATACGGTGAGTATATTGAAGACGGAACTGTTCTTGAAGGTGGATATGTTGAATGCACATTTAAGAACGACGAGAAGGGCGATCCCCTCGTAACAGGTGAAGGACTTGCGGCTCTCGGTGTTATGAGTCTTGAAATGTTTGAATCCATGAAGGCTCAGACTCTTGCAATCACAAAGATCGTTGCTGATGATCTTAAGTCTATCGGTCTTGATCTTTGGGACATCAAGTTTGAGTTCGGTTATAACAACGGCGAGGTTATCCTTATAGATGAGATCGCTTCCGGTAATATGCGTGTTTACAAGGACGGAAAGATCGTCGATCCCGTTGAACTCACAAAGCTTATCAATAACAGATAAATAAGACAAAAAGGCGGTCGCGTTAGCGACTGCCTTTTGCAATTGAGGTATTTATGACAGACAGAGAGTTTAAAGAAATTGATGAATATATGCAGAAGTGTATGTCTGATTCTGCTCATGATAAGGAGCATGTATACAGAGTTCTTTACACAGCTCTAGAGATTGCTGAGCATGAAAGCAATGTTGATATGGATATTCTTATTACTGCCTGCTTGTTGCATGATATTGGCAGAAAAGAACAAATTGACGATCCAAAGTTATGCCATGCGATGGTTGGCAGTCAAAAGGCATATGACTATCTTTTGTCTATAGGTTGGGATGAGAATAAGGCTGAAATCGTACGTGACTGTATAATAACCCATCGTTTCAGAAACGACAAAAAGCCTGAAACGATTGAAGCGATGATTCTTTTTGATGCAGATAAGATAGACGTTTGCGGAGCAATGGGTATTGCACGTTCGTTAATATACCGTGGGACTGTTACAGAGCCGCTTTACACATTGAATGATGACGGAACTGTTTGTGACGGTACTGATACGAATGATCCTTCATTCTTCAGAGAATATCATTTTAAACTTAAAAATCTCTATGGAAGATTCTACACCCGAAGGGGCGCAGAAATGGCAGCTTCTAGGAGAAAAGCGGCGGAGGATTATTATAATGCTTTGTTATCTGAAGCAAGAAGCTCATATGATATTGGCATAAACAGACTGAATAGATGGCTAAAATGTACCGTTTAGCGATAAATATGAATAATTGTTACAAAGTTATGCAAAAATTGACTAGTAAAATGCTTATAAATGTGAGATAATATTTGAGCATTTTAAATGTTAGGAGTGACAATGTGGAGTCCAACAGAAGCTCATTTACAGGAAAGATAGGATTTGTTTTAGCCGCAGCAGGAAGTGCGGTAGGTCTTGGTAATATATGGCGTTTTCCTTATCTTGCGGCAAAGTATGGCGGAGGTATTTTTTTGCTTGTATATATTATACTTGCCGTGACATTTGGTTTTTCACTTATGATTGCAGAAATTGCAATAGGAAGAAAAACCGGACAAAGTCCAATTGGCGCTTTCAGAATGCTGGATAAGCGTTTTTCATTTGTTGGAGTTTTTGCCTCAATAGTACCTGCTGTTATTTTGCCGTATTATTCAGTCATCGGCGGATGGGTAATGAAATATCTGTTCGGATATTTGGCTGGGCAGGGGGCTGATCTGGCAACTGTGGTTAAAGAAACTATAGATGGAACTGTAAAAGATGTTGCTTTTTTTGATACCTATATTGAAAAGGTGGCAGAACCTATTTTTTGGTTTGCTATCTATATAGCGATAACAGCAGTTATTGTTTTGCTTGGCGTACAAAAGGGTATTGAAAAAGTAAGCAAAGTAATGATGCCTATTCTTGTTGTTTTAATCATTTTCGTTGCAGTTTACTCAATAGTTGCTTTAGACGGAGCAGTTGAAGGCGTTATTTATTATATCAAACCTGATTTTTCAAAGTTTTCAGTTATGACGGTTGTAGCAGCTATGGGGCAGCTGTTCTATTCAATGTCGCTTGCTATGGGAATAATGATTACGTTTGGCTCCTATATGAAAAAGGATGTAAGCATTGAAAAGTCTGTACATCAGATTGAAATATTTGATACCGGAATTGCGTTCCTTGCGGGACTTATGATTGTGCCTGCTGTATTCGCTTTTTCAGGCGGGGATGAAACTGCCTTGAACAAGGGACCTGGGCTTATGTTTGTCACAATTCCCAGAATATTTGATTCTATGCCTTACGGACATATGATTGGTGCTGTATTTTTCATTATGGTATTTTTTGCTGCTCTTACTTCTTCAATTTCTCTTATGGAAACTGTTGTGTCTGTCCTTCAGGATAATTTGAAGTTGAAGAGAGTTCCTGCGTGTATTACGGTACTTGTATTCAGCCTTGCTCTAGGAACAGTATCTGCTCTCGGCTTCAGTGCTTGGGGAAATGTAAAAATTATAGGAATGCAGTTCCTTGACTTTTTTGATTTTATCAGCAACAACGTTCTTATGCCTTTAGTGGCATTTTGTACTTGTATTGTTGTTGGTTATATTATAAAGCCTAAGGCTGTTTCGGAAGAGATTGAAATCAGCGGTGAATTCAAGAATAGAAAACTGTTTTCAGTAATGATACGCTATATTGCTCCTGTTTGTATCGTTCTGATACTTGTATCATCAATACTTGACGTTTTCGGAATAGTAAAAATATAGTATACAGGCTGTCGCTTCAAATTTGCGACAGCCTGTTTTTACAAATATTTTCTTATATCAATTGTAAGACGTTCTTCAAGATTGATGAGCCGTTTTGCTATATCTTTTGATACCTCATCGGCGGCCTCGTATTCATTAAGATATCTGTTAAGCGACTTAACGCCCATATTGCAACCGTCTGTCATCAGGTCGGCAATCGTTTCATCTGACATATCCAACCCCATTTTTACGTTGGTTTTCATCCAGGACATTCCTTTTGCAACGGGATTAGGGTTTTTGCCGTTGTCATGATACTTTTGCAAAAGATCGTCTATTTCAATTTTTAATTTTTCATGCTCTGCTTTGCATTTTGAAAGATAAGTTTTAAGTGAATCATTTTCTGTGTATTTCAGCACGTCGTCTATTGAGCTGACTCCCATTTTTACTCCGGCATCGCATTCACGGAGCAGTTTTATTGTATCTTGTTCAACCATAATCATTGTTTCCTTTCCTGAATTATTATTATCTTTCCCTGAAAGCAGTAAATAATCCGCCGTATTCTCCTGTTCTTGTTTTTCAGCAATCATTGTGATATAATACCCGTATAGACGGAGGTCACGGTATGCTATACATTATTATCGTTTCTATATTATTGTTTATTTTATTGGCAATCTTTATTACGTCTCTTATATGTTTTTATAAAGTCTTTTATTTCCCCGATAGGAAGCAGCTCTCTGAAGACGAGTTTGAATTGCCTGAAGGCGATATTTATGAGGTCTATCGTGAAAAGATTATTGGCTGGGTTAGGGAAGTACGTATGCTTCCGTGTGAAAACGTAGCTATTAAATCTTTTGACGGGTTGACTCTTTGCGGAAAGTATTATGAGTGTCAAGCGGGTGCCCCTATTGAAATCATGTTTCATGGATACCAGGGAAGCTCTGAGCGAGATATGGGAGGAGGAGTTTTCAGAGCATTTGCTTTAACACATAACGTTCTCCTTGTTGATCACAGAGCCTCCGGAACGAGTGACGGAAATATAATAACCTTTGGCATAAACGAAAAGAAGGATTGCCTTGATTGGATCGATTTTGTGAGATCACGCTTTGGAGATGATACAAGGATCATTCTTACGGGAATATCAATGGGTGCCTCAACTGTAATAATGGCCGCAGGAGATAAAAGGGCAGAGAATGTTTGGTATGTTCTTGCAGACTGTCCTTATTCCTCGGCAAAGGAGATAATCAAAAAGGTAGTATCTGATATGGGGCTGTCAGCAGGAATTCTGTATCCGTTTATCAGACTTGGGGCTTTAATTTTTGGTCGTTTTGATCTTGAGGAGGATTCGCCCATAGAAGCTGTAAAGAGAGTCAGCGCGCCTATTATATTCTATCACGGCGAGGCAGACGATTTTGTCCCTTGCGATATGAGTCGTTCCTTATATGCGGCTTGTCCTACTAAAAAGAAGCTTGTTACAGTTCCTGAGGCAGGACACGGAATAAGTGTTTTAAAGGATAAAGAACGGTATATAGATGAATTGAAAGAATTTGAAGAAAACGTAAAAAAAGTCACGGCTTGATACCGTGACTTTTTTGTTACTGAGCAGGCTTTCTCTCAGGTCTTCTTATTGCGCTGTGTTTGATCTTATAAATTTCCTCTGTTGCAAATGCAAGCTTTGTGATAATGTTTTCTTTATTGGGATAACAGTAGAAGGAATCGTTTTCAGTTGAAATATCAAAGCAATCGAAAGGCTTGATATAACAGTAGTCGTATTCAACGTGCAAACTGTTGTTTTCAAGAGGGGTTCTCTGAATAAGGTAGTCCTTGCCGTTATAATGTCCGCTCAGGATAAAACCGTTTTCGGCATCGTGAGTGATCTTGGCATTTCCCAAATGCTCAAAACGCCATGTTCGGGGCAGCGAGTATACGTCGACCTCATCGGAGAAGGAATACTCACCGCATTCGATCTGCTTGCGAACCTGTTCGCGTTCCCATTCAAACCAATCGGGGATATGAGAAAATTCGGTTTCGCCGTCAATTGCAGAAAGCGTTCCGTCTTCATTGAGATTCCAGCGTTTTTTGCATTCTTCGCAGAAGATCTCGGTACCCTTTGAAGACATTTTTGATTCTGTCATACAGTGAGGACATTGATAAAGCACCTTATGAAGTCCTTCGGCGCGGTAAGGCTCTTTTATCAGAATACCATTGTCCTTCTGGTATTTGTATTCATCGTAGTAAAGTGCCTTCTTGATGGCTTCATTGATCTCATCAACAGACATTGTTTTCAGGTCCTCTGCGGTAAGCACCTGAGTCATTGTTGTATAATGAGGAACCTTTCTCTTTTTTCTGAAATTCCAGAAAGGGCTGTGAAGGTGATTGCCGTGATGAACTACGCAAACAACGGGAACCTTGCATATGCGGGCAAGCATACCAACGGAATCGGGGAGGAAAGCAAGTGTTCCGCAAGGGGAGTATCTTGCCTCGGGATACATACAAAGGATGTCACCTCTTGAAAGCACCTTCTTTATGGATCTCAAAAGATGAAGATCGTTTGTGAATTTGCGTGTGCAAATTGCGCCGATCCATTCCATAAGCCAGGGGCGGCGGTAATAGCCGTCTATACTGACAATGTTATTTACTCTATGAGGATAGGTGAGCTGTGCACAAAGTTCGAAATCTATAAAATAGTGATGATTGCTGAGAAGAATATAGGGTGGCTTTAAGCCATCCATGTTTATCTTCTCCACTTTATACTTTTTACCGATAAGTAAGATTTTTGAAAGAAACCAAATAAGCCACATAATGTAAATAGGCTGTCTTATGGGATATTTCGCAGTTTTATAACGCTTTTGATTTTTGTAATTAACGTCCATATACAACTCCTTAACATATTCTTCATTGATTATACATTAAAGATCGCATATTTTCAACATCAAATGATAAAAAGGTGAGAGATATCTTGAGATGCAGACATAACCTATGAACATAAAAAAGGGCAGAGATGCCCTTTTTTGATTATTTGATTTTTGCTTTGACAGCTTCAGCTTCTCTCATGGTCATTTCGACCTCGTTTTCAAGCCCCTCGTTTTTGTAGAGATTAGCAAGCTCAAGCCATGAGTTATAGGATTTCTCGTATTCACCCATATAAATGTCGTAGCAAGTTGCTTTATTTGCAAGTCCGCAGTGGTCAGGTGCACCAAGCTTCTCTGCAGTCTCATAACATTCTATAGCCTTGTTATATCTGCCGGAATGTTCGCAAGCGGCACCAAGATAAATATATAGAAGACCGTTTTCGGGGAACAGTTTGACTGCCTCTTTGGCTGTAGCTCCCATTTCATCGTAGCTATCACAATAAGATAGTACTTCACAAAGCGATGTCCACTCGTAAGGGTTATTTCTGTTAGATTCGACTCTTTCTTTGAGATAGGGAATTAGTTCATCGTAACCGTCTCCCGCTTCTCTTTCGATCCTATTTTTGAAAACAAGTGCGTCGTAATATGACCTAGGATCCTCGGTATGATCTCTGGAAAGAATTCTGTCATACCAGTCGCGAGCTTTTTTACGTGAGTTTGTATACATTACATCATTAAGCAATGCGTAATTATACATATCCCTCATTGTCATTTCGTCTTTGTTTATCAGTTTGCGGAATTCGAATTCAGCAGCAAGAAAATCTTCGGGGAGGTCAGTTTTGTTATATACCGCTGCAAGTCGCTCCGCATAATTTCTGTATGCTATTGAATTTGATTTATAAAAATCATCAACCGTAACGCAGTAAAGCTTTGCTATTTCAGGAAGTCTGAGAACGTCGGGAAGAGCATTGCCGCATTCCCAGCGCGAAACTGTCTGCACTGTAACACCGAGGTGTTCTGCAACCTGCTCCTGCGTGAGCTTTTTCGTAAGTCGGAACTTTCTTAAGTTTTCGGAAAATACATTAGACATATTATTAACCTCTTTTAAATGTATTAGAAGCTTCTGTCTGTATTTTATCCGAAAAGCATCAAGAAGTCCATATCGCTTTTTATGATGTAATTCTCTTTTTGTGTTAAGTTAAACTTGATTAGTAAAATATAAAAAGTATAAAGTCGTTCAATATCAATTCTTACATTCCGAAAGCTTTCGTACAAATTCTGTTATCTCATTACCTATAAGTGTAAGTTCTTCTAGGAATTCTTTTGCGGTCATTCGGGAAATGCCTGAGTGAACTGCGGAGAACTGTAAAAGCCTGTCTCCTGTTACCATCCTTATGCTGTAATCCGGACCAAGCTCGTGCATCAGCTTTTCAATGTATGTGTCAGCAGTCTGGTTTTCTTTAGTATATACCACCTTGTAGCCGTCGTGCATAAATTCCGTCCCCTTGCCATCCTCCACCAGATAAGCATCAAATACAAGAACAAGCTCGGTCTTTGTATAAGAAACGTAATTGCTCAGTATATTCATAAGATCATCACGTGCTTTTTCAAGGCTGAAAGATGCGGTGCTTTTCAAGGCATCATCGGAGTAGATAAGATTGTATCCGTCAATGATCACCATGTTTCTTTGAGAAGCTATTGATTTTGATCTGCGTGGTTTATCTTTTTTGTCAAAGGAAATATGCTTTGGTTCACTGTAACGTTTGCGTCTGATGGGACCGTACGTGCGGAGCATTATTGCTTCAAGCTCTTCATCGCTCATGCTGTACTTACGCGCTAAAGAAGAGATCTTTGGTATGATTGTCGCGCTTTCGCGAGATTCATCCAAGCTGACCTCAAGGTGCTTGTAACTGTCAACCTCGCTCCAATGTACGGTAAAGCCTGCTCCGTGTGCGCAAAATACAGAGTGAGGCGGGTTGGACAAATCGCTCTCGGGATCGTAGCCTGTGTTAGTCACGATTATTTCAGAGTTATGGCAAGGCTCATAACCGTTGGCCGTACAGAAAAGTCTGCCCTTTCCGTGGGTGTATGAAATCACTTCGCGAGGATAATCGTGAATAGTTGCAACCGGCGCTGTACCACATATTACGGTATTCTCAGTATCTGAATTCTCAAGCTCAAAATTTGCGAAACGAGCTTGCAGGTCAGACATGGCTCTGCCTACGCAAGTGGTTGGAAGCTCAAGCCTGAACTTGTAGTATGGTTCAAGCAACGTGCATCCCGATTTCATAAGGCCGTGCCGTACAGCTCTATACGTAGCCTCGCGGAAATCACCGCCCTCGGTATGCTTGAGATGCGCCTTGCCTGCTACCAAAGTTATCTTAGTATCTGTAAGAAGAGAACCAGTAAGAGTACCGCGGTGATCTTTTTCGTAAAGGTGCGTAAGAATAAGCCTTTGCCAGTTTGTGTCAAGCATGTTATCGGGCAGTTTTGTATCGAATATGAGGCCGGTACCCTTGGGCTGAGGTTCAATAAGCAGCTGTACTTCTGCGTAGTGGCGTAAGGGTTCAAAGTGGCCTACACCGATAGCTTTTCCCGAGGCCTTTTCCTTATATAATATTTTACCTTGGCCAAGGGTACAATCGATTGAAAACCTGTCGCTTATAAGCCTTTTAATAAGCTCTGTCTGAACCTCGCCCATAAGTCTAACTTCAATCTGAGAAAGCTCTTCGTTCCACATAAGATGCAAAGAGGGCTCTTCTTCCTCAAGCTCTTTAAGCTTTGGAAAAAACACACGCGTATCGCACTCGGGAGGGAGATTGATAGCATAGGACAGTACCGGTTCAAGCAGCGGCTTTTGAGTATCCTGCTCAAGGCCCAGACCTTGGCCTACGTAGGATGAAGAAAGGCCGATGACAGCACAGATCTCACCTGCTGAAACCGTATCGGTTTGCTCAAACTTATCTCCTGAGTATAGTCTTATCTGGCTTACTTTTTCCGTAATGCGAGCTCCTTCTTCCGAAAGATAGTTTATCTCATCGCGTGCGGAGAGCGTGCCGCTCGTAATCTTTATATAAGTCAGCCTTACTGTACCGATGTGCGAGATTTTATAAACCTTTGCTCCGAAAGTCTTATGGTCGTAGATGGTAGAAAGTGTATATTTGTCCAAAACATCAAGCAAATAATCAATACCTTGCATTCGCAAAGCAGAGCCAAATAGGCAAGGGAAGAGCTTGCGAGTGCTGATAAGATATGCTATATCAGTATCGTTTATACCGTATCCGGAGAGAAAGCTTTCCATAAAATCTTCGTGGACGAAAGCCAGTTTTTCCCAAAGCTCATCCTGGCTCTGTGCCTCTAAAAATGAAACGCATGAGGGCGAGAGTGAACTTGTTAGCTCTTTTTCAATTTCTTCCTTCAGCTTTATTGAAATATCGCATTTGTTAACGAAAATAAAGGTAGGAACGCCGTAATGTTCAAGTAGCTGCCAAAGAGTGCGGGTATGATTCTGCAAACCATCAGATGCGCTGATAACGAGCACTGCATAGTCAAGAAGAGAAAGTGTGCGCTCGGTCTCCGCTGAAAAATCCACGTGACCGGGTGTATCAAGGAGGATGAAATCGCAATTTTCGCTTGAAAAACGTGCTTGCTTTGAAAAAATTGTGATACCGCGCTCGCGCTCGATAGCGTTTGTATCAAGATACGTGTTTTTATGATCCACTCTTCCTAAGGTACGGATTTTTCCGGATGTGTACAGTAACGCTTCGCTGAGGGTGGTCTTACCCGCATCGACGTGAGCTAAAATCCCTATTGTTATCTTCTTTTTCACAGCGAGTCCTCCTTTCAATAAAATACTTTTTCATTATATCGTATTATAATTTGTTTTTCAATATTTAAAGTTTCAGTATAATAAAATTTTCATTTTAGTTTGTTTCAATATATAACGAAGTAATGTATAATACAATCAGAAAGAGAACGTGCACGGCTTTTTCGATAAAACCTTGAAAGGAAATGTAATCATTATGACAGTTGGACAGAGAATAAAAGCTTTCAGAAAAGAGAAGAATTTTTCTCAAGCAGAGGTCGCAGAAAAGGTAGGTGTTTCCGTTCAAACCGTGTCAAAATGGGAATGTGATGTAGGAATGCCGGATATTTCTCAGATTGTTCCCCTTGCAAAGATTCTTGAAACATCTACAGATGCAATACTTGGAATGATCGGGGACGAGGAAGATGATATTGCCAAGACCATGCACGAAATCGATGAGATCAGAAATGGAACGCGTAACAATCAGTCCTTTGGAAATCGTGATTGTGACAAATCGCTCCGTTGCTTTGAGGTGCTGGAGGCATTTGTTAATAAGTATCCTCTCAATTATCTTATGCTGATTCGTGCCGCTCTCTACGGAATCAGCGTAATGCGCGCTGCCACTCGCGGTATGTTTCCCGAAATGAACGAGAAAAAGAAGAATGGTATCTATTCAAAGACCGAGAGGTTTTTGAGGACGGTAGTTACTTATTGTCCCAATATCGGATTCAAAAAAGATGCAAAGATAGATCTTATGGAGCTGTATTCTGCCACCGGTGAATACGATAAAGCGTACAATGAATGTAATGATCTCGGACATGACGATCAGGTATATGCAAAGTACAGAATTGCAATGGCAGCAGGTAATTGTGACGACAGACTTGAGTATGCTAAGGAATTCTTCGAGCATACTGCAAAACATATGATGACGGGCTTTTATTGCCTGACTGGCGCTCATTCCGTATTGGGTGAAGACAATAGAGACAATGCAATTGACGTATTTGAAAAAATGGCTGAATTTTGCGATTTTGCAATGGAGTTTTGCCCCGTGGAAATGCTGTATCACAAGAGATATCCCCTGTATTGCATTGCAAAAGAGTATCTGCGACGCGGAGATTTTGAAAACTGTGTAAAAACCGCAGAGCACCTCGCAGACGTATGCGTTGAGTTTTACAAAGCATATACGGAATCTGAAATGGCAGTCAACGAGAACTTTTTTAATCACAGTAATTTTAAAGGCTCTCGCATAGAGACTCCCGAAGAACTGAAAGAAGCACTGCTTTGGGATATGGTAAGGTGTTATGACGAATGCGCCGACAAGGAAGGTAATCCCGTTGTCACCGATCCGAGATTTATTGCAGCAATAAAAAGGATCGAGGAGCTTTGATTGCTTGTTAAGATACACAAAAAGAGAACGCACAGCGTTCTCTTTTTCTTGTATAACGAAAGCCACGCAACTGTAGCGTAGTTTTCGTTGTGAAAGCAAGAAGCACACCTTTCGATGTGCTTCAAGAAGTATTATCTGATTTTTGCTTTTACGGTTTCTGCTTCTCTCATGGCCATTTCTGCGTCAACTTCAAGCCCTTCATTTTTGTAAAGCTTTGCGAGTTCCAGCCATGTGTTATATGATTTTTCATATTCACCCATGTAAATATCGTAGGAGACCGCTTTACAGAAAATCTCGTTGTGCTTCTCAGTATCAAGCTTTTCAGCGTTCTCGTAACACTTTATAGCTTCATCATAGCGACCGTAATGCTCGTGTACTGAGGCAAGCTGAATATAAAGAGTTCCATTGTTGGGGAAAAGCTTGATCGCTTCTCTGAGAGTTTCATCAAGTTCTTCATAGCGTTCACAGTAATAAAGACCTTCGCAAAGTGATTGCCATTCATTAGGATTGTTTCTGTCTCTTTCAACTCTTTTTTTGAGATAAGGGATCAGTTTTTCGTATCCGTCTCCGCTTTCGTGCGAAATCCTTATTTTAAAGTCAAGTGCTTTATAGTATGAGAGCGGGTCCTCTGTATTATCTCTTGCAAGGATCTTATCGTACCAGTCAAGAGCTTTCCTGCAGGAGTTTATATACATCTGATCATTAAGATTTGCATAGTTGTACATATCTCTCATTGTCATATTTTCAAGCTTGATCATTTTTTGAAATTCAATTTCAGCTGCAAGGAAATCCTCAGGTAGACCTGTCTTTTCATAAACAGATAAAAGCCGTTCCGCATAATTTGCATATGCTATGGAATTTGATTTATAAAAATCATCAACCGTAACGCAGTAAAGCTTTGCAATTTCGGGAAGTCTGAGAACATCGGGAAGGGCATTGCCGCATTCCCAGCGCGAAACTGTCTGCACTGTAACACCGAGGTGTTCTGCTACCTGCTCCTGCGTGAGCTTTTTTGAAAGTCGGAGCTTTCTTAAATTTTCGGCAAATACGTTAGACATATTAATTACCTCTTATTAATGTATTTAGAAGCTTCTGTCTGTATTTTATCCGAAAAGGTCGCATATGTCCATATCTTGTTTTGTGATGTGATTCTCTTTTTATGTTAAGTATTAGTGGTTCAAGTAGGCGTGAACTACAAAGTGTTAGCAATTGCAAATAATCGACATTCCTCTTTGGAAGAATGTCGATTATTAAATCTATTAGTTAAAATTAGTATTATTTTGTGCGTTTCTCCCAACGTAGCCAACATCGAAACAGACAGAGCCACTGGATATATAATATTTCATCCGATGGCACTATCTTAGGTAAGCCCTCCAATCTCAAGGCTGTGTCTATTTGTTTTTTTGTCAGTAACGCATTTTTTCCGAAAATACCGTATTTCATACTGTGTTGAATAAAGATACAGTAGTCATTCCATTGAACAGATGATACATCATCTTTCTCTTTCTTTCGGAATTCTAACATGACTACATCTACACTTGGTGCAGGGTGAAAGTCTTCACGGCGAAAGTGATATACAATTCTTGTATCATATTTCGGCTTAATAAGTAAAGAATTCAACGATTCTTTGGGCTTCCCGCAAAAACGTTTTGCCGCGCCTTTTTCCATAATCAACCACATTCCTTGTGGTAGAGGATTTGCAGTTGTTAGTTTGTTTATGATACTTGTTGTAATTGAAAAAGGAATGTTGGCAAAAACTTTATATTGTTCGTGCGGCAGGCGACATTTCAGAAAATCGCCATGGCGTAAACAAACATTACTGCTAATCTGATATTTCAAGCGGTCATACAGATGCTTATCTATTTCATAAGATATTATTTTTTTGCACTTATCGGATAAAGCATTGGTTATATGGCCTTTTCCAGCGCCTATTTCCAAAACGGTATCGCTGTTTTGTAGTCGTGCTATTCGTATCAATCGGTCAATGGTTTTTCGACAAGTCAGAAAATTCTGTGAAACTGTATACGGAATATTATTATTTTGATTATTGGACATAAAAAAACACCTCATTTGTTAATCGTAATCGCAAAAAAGGCGCAAAAATCCCCTTAAATGAAAAATTGGGAATTTTTGCGCTTAGTTACGAGTACGAATGACAAACATGAAGTGTTTAATCTCCTAAAATTTTAATTACTTTGTTAGTATATCAAATATAGATATGTTTGTCAAGAGTTGGTAAATATATGACTGATCTTGCCGGTGCTCGGTTCAAATCTTTCATGCCAAAGCAAAAAGCACACCTTTCGGTGTGCTTTGCTTTGGCGGAGAAGGAGAGATTTGAACTCTCGCGCCGGTAAACCCGACCTACACCCTTAGCAGGGGCGCCTCTTCGGCCTCTTGAGTACTTCTCCGTACGCTGTCAGCGGTCGTCTCAGAACTGACAGCCTAATTATTATACAATCCTTTACTTCGATTGTCAATATCTTTTTTGAAATTGACGATCATTTTTTTCTTATTTTACAACTTCAATACTATCAATGCCGTAATAACGAAAAACTTTGATCTCATACTCGCTGATAAGCTCTCCGCTTACCGAAATCGGTATTGCCGGAGGACAGGAAACCGTTGGTGAGGCACAGATCCTTCCCAAAGCTTTATCAACGCTTACACGTTCATAGGGAGAGAATACAGCCTCTCTGATACTGATCGCACGTTTTGCCTTGGAAATATATATATTCTCATTCTTTTTGGGCTTATTTGGTATGATACTTTCAAATGCAGCAATAAGCCTTTCGAAATCTCTTTCAGTATTCTTTGGGCTAACCATAAGAACGACATAGTCGTTATCTGAAAACTCAGGCTCGATTTTGCTATTTCTCAAAGTATCGCTGAGCTCAATGCCGCTATATCCGATTTTTGATGCAGTAATGACAATTTTGAGAGGCTCTGACTTTTCTATAAAGACATTCTTCTTTTGCAGCGCAGTCTTTGCAGATTCTGTCAGTTCAATGCAGTTTGAAATTTCAGTCCTGATATTTTCATCTAAGTATTTGTTGCAGAGATCAAGACTTCTCAGTATGAGGTAAGAGGGACTGGTTGAAGCAAATACAGACAGGGCGCTACGTGCTTTTTCAGCATACTCGGAGTGCTTTTTCGATACGTGAAGATATGCGCCTCCGGTGAGCACGGGGAGCGTTTTGTGGGCGGAATCTGCACACATTGCAGCACCAAGATCTATTGGATGACGCGAAGGTGTCAAAAATTTCAGATACGCGCCGTGGGCGTTATCAACGAGAAGAGGAACGTTGTAGCTCTTGCAGATCTTTGCGATTCCCTCAATGTCAGCTATATTTCCAAGATAATCAGGGGAGGTTATATAAACTGCGCAGGGAAGCTCATCCATTTTGGAAAGAGCATTTGCAACGTCGTCTGCCGTAATAATACAACTGCATAAATGAGTAAAGCTTTTGGGATACAGCCATCGGCAGGAAAGGTCAAGAAGCGCGCAACCGTAAATAAAGGACTTATGAACGTTTCGGGCTGCAAGTATCTTTTTATTCTTTCCCTTTGATACGCAGGCAAGCATTGCCTTTATTGCAAGAGTAGAGCCTTCTGTGGAATAGAAAGTGTGAGCTGTACCGAAAAGGGAAGAAGCATTATTCTCGCTTTCATTGATTATGCCGTCGGCAGAATAAAGAACGTCAGCTCCCTCGATCTCGGTTATATCGTATTTTTCAATACTGCCTGAGCCCTTATGCCCCGGCATATGAAAACGAACCGTATCAGCTTCTATATATCTGTCGATAAAATCGGCAATAGGTGTGTTCATTATTCTTCTTCGCTTTCAGCGACCTGCATCATAACAGCACATTCGATACGCTTCTTGAAAAGCTCGCAGCCGTATTCATAAACACCGTGAATGTCGCCTGTTGCGTGATAGGAATTAGCTGCGCATCCGCCTGAGCAATACATTCTTGCCCAGCAATCGCGGCATTCCTCCCTTGCATACGCATTGCAGGAACGGAAGGAGTCCTGACAAGGCTTATTTGTAACTCCGTCCCAAATGTTACCGAGAAGGAACTTAGGATCGCCTACAAACTGATGGCAGGGATAAAGGTCGCCCCAAGGCGTAACCGCCATATATTCAGTGCCTGAGCCGCATCCTGTAATACGCTTATAGATACAGGGGCCGTTCTGTAGGTCAAGCATATAGTGATAGAAGGTAAATCCGTTGCCTGCCTTCTTCCTGCGGATCATTTCCTTTGCAAGGATCTCATACTGCTCAAAGAGCTTGGGAAGATCCTCCTTTGTAAGTGCATAGGGATCATCGGGAGGGCATACTACAGGCTCCATTGAAAGCTCGGTGAAGCCAAGGTCGGCCATATGGAAAATATCGTTTGTGAAGTCTACGTTGTTGTGTGTAAAGGTACCGCGCATATAGTAGTCCTTGCCGCCGCGCTTTTCAACAAAGTGCTTGAATTTGGGAACGATATTATCGTAGCTTCCGCGACCCTCGTGGTCTACTCTGAAATGGTCGTTGATCTCCTTTCGTCCGTCAAGGGAGAGTACAACGTTTGACATTTCACGGTTGCAGAAATCGATCACCTCATCATCAATGAGAACGCCGTTTGTTGTAAGAGTGAAGCGGAAGTTCTTGCCAGCTTCCTTTTCAACACTTCTTGCGTATTCCACAAGTTGCTTTACAACGTCCCAGTTCATAAGGGGCTCGCCGCCGAAGAAATCCACTTCAAGATTCTTTCTTGTTCCGGAGTTTGCAATAAGAAAATCGAATGCCTGCTTACCGACCTCAAAGGTCATAAGAGCGCGGTGACCCTGATATTTACCCTGACTTGCAAAGCAGTAAGAGCAGTTCAGATTGCAGGTGTGAGCAACGTGGAGGCAGAGCGCCTTAATTACGTTGGATTCGTTCTTGTATGAATAAGCAAGCTTCTCGTACTTGTCAACGGAGAAGAGCTTGCCGCTGTCCTCAAGTGCTTTGATATCCTCAAGGCATTCGAGAATTACAGCTTCATTTACGTCGGGAAGGTGAGAATACTTTTCAAGGATCGTCTTAATTATCTCTTCCTTTGAATGATCCTTGTAAAGGCCAATAATATCGTATGCTACCTCGTCTACCGTATGTACAGAGCCGCTGGCTGTGTCAAGAACGATATTGTAGCCGTTAAGTTTATACTGATGTACCATTTTTATATCCTACTTTATAACAAATTAAAACGCTGTCTTTTTAAAAGACAGCGTTTTGAAGAGTCGAAAAAACTTATTTGTCAGAGTTCTTGTTTTCGCACTTCTGGTTAGCAACGCCGCAAGAAGTCTTGCAAGCGGACTGGCAAGAAGTCTGGCACTCGCCGCAGCCGCCGTTCTTTGCGGACTTCTGCATATCTCTGGTAGCGATAGTCTTAATTCTGCTCATTTTGGTATACCTCCAAATAGTATTACTTTATGAAAGGATTATAGCACAAAAAAATATGTGTTGTCAATAGATATGAAAAAATAGAATTCAAAAGAGTTTTGCAAATTGAGTGTTGCCGCAGAAACGCTCGATAATGTTATCGGCGCAGTATTCAATGAATGAAAGAGCCTCGCTGTAGCTGTAATACTTCGGTGTAACGTTGTCGCATTCTTTGCAAAACAGCTTATCTATCACCCACTGTTTGCTTCTGTTTGTCTCGTCGGCGCTTACCATATCCGAGACTTCAAGATCCCACACTTCGGAGAGAATCGCTTTTACGTCATTTTGGAAAGGGTAGTTTGCCATTATCTGCCGATCCACTATATCCATATCAGAAAGGATAGCCCTTGCAAGCTCGGGACCCTCGGTTGCAAGACCATCGCAGGCCATACCTTCAACCATCCTTTTTCTGAGATCAATGTTGAAGAACTCGTCTGTCACAAGATGGCAAACGTATCCGAGATAAAGATCATAATCATCGTTTCCTCGGTGCAGATATTTCTCGATGTACTCGCAAAGACGCCGGTGAAAGATCATTACCTTTTCGGGGATTTGAAAATCTGCGCCACCGATACCAACCGTAAGATGTGTTTGCTTTTTGTATTCTCTTATGTAGCCTTGTCGTGAATGCACCGCATCGGGTGCGATATTTCCGCTGTAAAACATGGGCAAACTTCTGAATGCTTCGTTACCAAGCTTTTTACAGATAAGATCGGCAACGGCAAGGTGTGTAGCTGTTCCTGCCATAATTGTCTCCTTTTATTCAACTTCTAAAAGAAATATTCGATGCGAAAAGCAGCCGCGTTCTTTTGCTTTTTTGTCAGCTTCTTCGATTATTTGTGAAAGAGAAAAGCCGTTGTATTCGGAGAGCGCCCGTACCACTTCAAGAAGATCGGCAAGCTCAGCTCTTGTTTCGTCAATGCTTTCGGCAGTTTCCACTTCCCACAGTTCTTCTTTTGCTTTTTCAAAAAGAGAAGCGCGGTATTCATTATCGTCAAGTGTTTTGATAATAGCTTTTTCACCGTTTTTCTCAATGATCTCGGGAATTCTGTCGCGTACAAGTTTATTGTAAGTTCTATTCATTTTTTGTAGTTTTGATCCTTTGATACAAAATGTTTGATCGGTTGATCCAGGTTGTGTATTTCTTCTTTTATAAAATCGGGATATATGATAATCTCTTTTAGTTCCTCCACAGGATACCATCCGAGTACGATGTTGCAATTATCCTTCTGTGAAATAAAGTCTTCCCGTTCAAATATCGTGTCGTCGAGAAAATCAATTAAGTAATAAAAAGCAATACCGTGTTGCTTTTTACCGTTGTATTCCCAAAATGATTCTTCTGTCCACAGTAATTTTTTTATTGTAATCGCGGCTCCGGTCTCCTCGCGGTATTCTCTTATCAATGTTTCTTCCGTAGTCTCTCCCAGTTTTACTGTTCCGCCGGGGAGGGCATATTCATTTCCGTCTTTTTCTCGCTGGATTAAGATTTTCCCGTTTCTAAGTGTGACGCCGACTGTTCTGACCCCGAAGCATATCTCGTCAGTTTTTAATGATATATCCATATAGTTACCTCAAAACCATTTACATGGAATTTTAAAATAAGGCTAATTATTGGTTATAAAACCATTTTTGCAGTAATTATTTTAAAATACATCTAACAAATATTATTCAATTTTATATGTGGCTCGGCCTGCTTGTTTTGTTTCTAAATAGCGAAAACCTGCTTCATAATAAATCTTTTCTGCGCTTTCGCCGTCCGGCCATAAATAGCAATTTGCTAATTGATTTGCGTGGCAGTATTCAACGAAACTGTTTATGATTGCTCTGCCTACACCTATGTTTCTATATTCCTTTGAAACGAGCAGATAGTCAACTCGGCATACGCTGTTCGTTAAATGGCAACGTGTCATTCCTACAGGTTTCCCCATATAATAGGCAACAAAAAATAGGGTATTGCTGTTCATCAATGCCTTTTTTGTGACGTCAATTTCCCATGGCTCATCTGCTTTTTCGAATATCTCAATGCCAAATTCATCTTCCCATTCAGTTACTTTTTGAACATTAATTTGAGTATTCGGTATAATTACGTTTTTTTCAGACAGAACCATATATTTTTGTTCCTCAATCCAATACTCAAAACCACATTTCTCAAGTTCTTTTTTGATTTCATCGAAAAATCCTTCTTCGCGGATGGATTGATAAATGTTGGGTCGAATACATTTTGACTTATAAAAAGTAATTATATCGTTAAGCACAAATTCTATGTCATTAATTTTTTCTCTGAAAATAATTGCATGATTGGAGTCAAAGGAATCTTTATTTTCCTCGTTATAAAACAACAATCCATAGGGTCGTGTATCATATAATGATATTTCTCTGGGAAACAAATCCTCTTCCATATACATTTTTTCAAAATTCATGTTATACCGCCAAATTCAAAAATGATTACGCTGTGTAATTGATTATTTAAAAAATACCTGTTATTGGTCATAATTTGCTTTGCGAATTGGATCAATCATTTCAAAACCTCAATCCATTTATCGTCTTCTTTATAAAGGTATTGCTCGGTTATATCCTCTTCCAAAAACACTTTCAGCATACTGTGCATACTGCGGGGGAGATCCATTTTTTGCATTTCATCAAGAGGTACCCACCAAACATCTCCTTCGCATGAAGAAGTAAGCTCTCCTTTGAAAGTGTTTGTTTTATAAAGAAATACCACGTATCTTGAACCGTCATCCCGCATCCAGTCCTTTACACCGCATATACGAAGATCAGATATTTCGAGGCCTGTTTCTTCGTGTATTTCACGGATTACGCTGTCTGTAATTGACTCGCCCGGTTCAACGTGACCACCGGGAAAAACGATACCGGGCCAATTGGGATTTTTCCTATCCTGAACTACAACGTTTCCCCTGCCGTCGCAGATCATACACATATTTGTTAATATTACTTTATCAGCACTACTCATTTTCCGTTCCTATCTATTTTCTCAATACTATCCTTTTTCAGTTCAGCTCTCAGCGCTTTCGTCCATTCAAAATGCTCGCAGTTTTTCTCGCCGTATGTAAGATTTAGCTCGTATTCAAGGTCAGTCCAGGTGGAAAGATCGGCTTCGTTATGTGAGATTACAGCCTCTAAATTATCAAGAGCTTCATATAGCTTTGCTTCCGGCGTTTTCATTTCCCGCATTTCCGAAAAAAGCGCTCGGAGACCTGCCTCGGGCACGAGAGCACACAGCTCGTCTATTGCCTCGTCCTCGGTCTTTTCGTGATCGTCCGTTTTCAGAAAAGAGGGAATATCTCCCGTAACTGCCTCGCCGAAATCGTGGATAAGGCACATTTTTATGACTTTATTCATATCAAGATCCGGGAATTCGTCGGAGCAGAGAAGCGCCATAACAGCGCATCGGTGGGAATGCTCTGCAACGGATTCGTGTCGACCCGTAGATGTCCACGAATGGCGTGTGTTGCATTTGAGCTTTTCGATAATATTCAAAAAATCAATAAACCTTCGTATTTCCATTTTTATAAATCAAGTATCAGATCAATATAAGAAAAGTTTATAAACGTTCCTTCATTGATCATTTCCCGTATTTTCTCAGAGTCTGCAAACATCTTATCCGTAGTTTCATTTTCGCACAGCACAACTTCGCAAAGCTCGTGATCTTCTTCAAAAAGCCAGACGTCAACAAAACTGTCACGGCGAGTGTAACTGTGGATAATCCTTCCGCAGTTGGGATCAAGTCTAAGCCCTGTTTCTTCATATACCTCTCTTAGAGCCGCTGTGATGCTATCATCACCTGCGAGCGCAGACCCGCCCGTGGTTTCCCACATGTTGGGCCAGCCTTTGTGTGGGGCTCGCTTTGTGATAAGATACTCGCCGCGGCTGTTTCTTATCCATATATGAACTACAATATGGTAGTCGCCTTTTTCCAAAAGCTCACCTCTGCGATGAACCTTGCCTGTCTTTTTTCGATCAATATCATATATGTCCCAAAGTTCGCCCTTGCTTGACTGCGTGCAAAGCCAGTTGTTAACCTCATGAAGAAGGGAAGGCTGGATCACGGGATAAGTAAGGTTTTGGGGAAGACTCTCTACGTAACAAATCTCTGCGATCTCGCTTGTATCCGGGATGGAATCAAGCTTCTTTATCTCGGCAAAGTAAAGCATACCATATTCATCAACACCGTAAACAGAAACAGGCTTCAGATCATACTCTACAGCTCCCGTTTCCTCATACAGCTCTCTGCGTGCTGTTTCTTCAATTGTTTCTCCTGCTTCTCTGTGACCTCCCGGAATCTCCCAAGTTGTACGTTTCTTGTGACGGCAGAATAACCAGCCACTTCCGTATCTTGCGGCGATGACTGCATATTTCAGCTTCTCATCGGGAATCTCGCTGTTTTTAAAAAAGTTCACTTGTATGTTTTCAGACATTGTTCGATCTCCAATAAAGTTTCAATCGTGAAATCAGGTGCATGTTTTTCTGCATCTGCATTAGTTCTGTTTACCCAACAGGTTTTTATTCCTAATTGTTGAGGTCCCCATATATCGTCGGTGAGGGAGTCGCCGATGAAAAATACTTCGTCCGGGGCAAGACTGTTTTCTTCAAGTATCTGCTTGTAAAAACGGAGTGAAGGCTTATAGCACTTCAAATTTTCCGATGTGTATGCCTTGTGTATTTTTACGCCGTTCAAATGAATAACTGAGTCAAGTACAGAATTGTCAGTGTTCGAACCGATGAACAATAAATAATTCTTTTTAAGATTTTCCAAAGCGGGCAGGGTATCTTCGTATGCTTTTCTCTGGTGAGCTTCGCAGAGCAGATAATCTGCATCCTTTTTCGCGCTTCGCATTACACCGTATCGGTCGTAAAACATTTTGATACGGGAAATGAATATTTCCCGTTCAGTCAAAAAGGCTTCAGTGTCACTTGTTTTTTCTTTGTAAAAAGCTTTCCATTCCTTTTGAAAAGCTGATTCGTCAACAGCGACACCGGCTTTTTCAATATGAGATATTATAGTTCTTGCGGATGCGCCGCCCGTTACCTTGAAAAGCGTGCCGAAGGCATCGAATATTATTGCTTTTATCATTTCAGTTAAGAATGTTCTCCTCAATAAACTTTGCAACTCCATCCATCTCGTTGCTGTCAGTTATTCTGTCGGCAACGGAAAGAACTGAGGGAATGGCATTTGATACCGCCACACCTATCCCACAGTTTTTGATTGGTTCAATATCGTCGTTGTCATCCCCGAAATAAACGCAATCACAAGGTGCGATATTAAAGTGGGACAGCATATGTTTAATTCCATTCCACTTGGTAGCTTCTTTGCTCATTATCTGAATAAGCTCATTATTTGCTATGGTGAAGTATACATCATCAGTCAGCGTTGATTGGATACTTTCATACAGCGGCTTTTTGCTACTGCTTGCAAGTATTTTATATAGAGTAATATCTTTAGGTAAGATCGGAAATCTATCATGTATCACAGGCTTCCACTGAGGAATATCCCTATTTGAATAAAGTCCTTTGTTTGTTTCAATGGAAAGGAATATATCCGGATAATTTAATATACGGGTTATTATTTGTTCTCCGCTTTTACAAGACATACCAAACTCTAACGTCTCATTTGGTAGAAAAACAACTGCTCCGTTAATAGTCGTTACAGCATCAAACTTTATTATGTCGTGATACTTGCAAATATCCCGCATAGTCCTTGCGCTTGCCGCCATAATAAGAATCCCGCGTTCGTGGCATTTTTGAAGTATTTCAACTGTGTGCTCTGAGATGCTTTTATCGTCACGCAGTAAAGTCCTGTCCAAATCTGTGATGATAGCTTTCATAGAAATTCCTTTCAATACTGAATACCAATATGTTGCTTTTACTTTACTTTTCTTGCAACAATCTTGTTTGACGCGTGCTGGTGTAGGGGAACTCCGGGATGTTCATCATTGAAAGAATAAGATAAGTATTCAATTATCTCCCAATCTTCATATAGTTCTTTGATCTCACCGTCTTTTGCCATGCCTATAGCATAAGGCTCGATATCCGGTGTGGGAGGTATGGTGTCGTTGAACAGCTGGATTATGTGAATGCCACCTACGTTTGTGTTATCTTTTGCGTATTTAATAAATGCTTTCCATTCAGCCTTAGGCATAAAGTGGTATACTCCGAAAGACATTATCAGATCATATTTCTTTTTAAACTGAAACTCTGAAACAGATGAAACTGATGTGTTGATCTTATGGCCCGAAGATCTGCAAAGCCTTTCAATTTTTGAAACCGCAGTTTCTGAAATATCAAATGCGTCAATATTATCAAATCCTTGGCTTGCGAGGTGTATGGCATTTTTTCCGTCACCGCATCCGACATCCAGTATGTTCCAGTTCTTGTTGAAGAGGTGTTCGTATTCAACTACGGTTTTATTTGGTGCACTTCCAAACAAGAAAGTGTTATCGTCTTTAAAATAATTCTCCCAAAACTCTATTTTCATTGTTTATCTCGCTTTCATAACGTAGCCAGTGGAATTATAAAAACCAATTATAAGATATTTTACCACCCGAACGAATGTTTGTCAATATTCATAGTACAACTATGAGTTGAATGTGGCTGAAATGTGGTTGAAATTACTTGCTTTTTGTATTTAACATTTGACTTTTCCGAAGCAATGTATTATTATATATAATAGAAATTAATGCGCCCCGATGGGCGGATACCGAAAGGAACGATTATTATGGAACAGAGAAGAGTCGACGAACTCAAGGAAATTGCCCGTAATGTCCGTATCGGCATTATCGATGCAGTTCACTCCGCGTCCTCCGGTCACCCCGGCGGATCCCTTTCTTCAGCAGATATTATGACATATCTGTATTTTGAAGAGCTTAACGTAAATCCCGAAGAGCCAAATGCAGCTGATCGCGACAGATTCGTTCTGTCCAAGGGTCATTGCTCACCCGCTCTTTATTCCGTTCTCGCTCATCGCGGATTTTTCCCCGTTGAGGATCTTAAGACATTCAGAAAGACAACTTCTTATCTCCAGGGTCACCCCGATAAGAACAAGGTTCCCGGCGTAGATATGTCCACAGGCTCTCTCGGTCAGGGCGTATCCGTTGCATGCGGTATGGCTCTCGCTGCAAAGCTTGATAAGTCTGACCGCCGTGTATGGGCTCTCGTTGGTGACGGTGAGGCTGAAGAGGGTCAGGTTTGGGAGAGCGCAATGTTTGCCGCTCATTACGGACTTGACAACCTTTGCTATATCCTTGACTGGAACGGTCTTCAGATCGACGGCGCAATTGACGACGTTATCGGACCTACACCCTTTGATACAAAGTTTGAGGCCTTCGGCTGGAACGTAGTATGCTGTGATGCTCACGACTTCAATTCTATTGAAGAGGCTGTAAATGCGGCAAAGGCTTGCAAGGGCAAGCCTACACTTATCCTTGCGAAGTCCGTTAAGGGTAAGGGCGTTTCATTCATGGAAAATCAGGCTTCCTGGCACGGATCTGCTCCCAATGCAGAGCAGTATGCTGTTGCAATCGAAGATCTCAAGGCATAATTTAAGGAGGGTAAAATAATGGCATATAAGATCGGTGAAAAGATCGCAACAAGAGACGCATACGGTGCTACCCTCGTTGAGATCGGAAATGAAAGCGAAAATCTCGTAGTTCTTGATGCTGACCTTGCGGCAGCTACAAAGACAGGTATGTTCAAGAAGGCGCATCCCGACAGATTCTTTGACTGCGGTATCGCTGAAAACAATATGATCGGCGCGGCTGTTGGTCTTGCACTGAGCGGCAAGGTTCCTTTTGCTGCTACCTTTGCAATGTTTGCTGCAGGCCGTTCCTATGAGCAGGTAAGAAACTCTATCGGCTACCCCCATGCAAATGTAAAGATCGGCGCAACTCACGGCGGTATCACCGTTGGTGAGGATGGCGCAACACACCAGTGCTGTGAGGATTTCGCTCTTATGCGTACAGTTCCCGGTATGACAGTTATCTGCCCCGCAGATGCTCAGGAGGCTCGCCTTGCAGTTAAGGCGGCTTACGAGATGGAGGGACCCGTATACCTTCGTTTCGGCAGGATGGCAGTTCCCGTTCTTTTTGATGAGGACTATAAGTTTGAGATCGGTAAGGGTGTAAAGCTTGTTGACGGTACAGACGTTGCTATCATCGCAAACGGTGTTGAGGTCGAGCAGGCTCTTATCGCTGCAGAAACGCTCAAGGACATGGGTATTTCCGCTTCCGTTATCAATATGGCAACCATCAAGCCCCTTGATACTGAGCTCGTTATTGCTGAGGCTAAGAAGTGCGGCTGTATCGTAACCGTTGAGGAGCACTCTGTTATCGGCGGTCTCGGTGGGGCTGTAGCTGAGGCTCTTTCTGAGACATATCCCGTACCCGTACTCAAGGTAGGTACAGAGGACTGCTTCGGACGCAGCGGCCCTGCAAAGGAGCTTCTCTCCAAGTTCGGTCTTGATGCAGACGCTATCGTTGCAAAGGCAAAGGCCGCAATTGCCCTTAAGAAATAAGTTTTTATGGCGGCACTGGGGACAGTGCCGCCTTCTTGCATCAGAAAAGAGGTGTTTCTATGAACCGCGCCCATAATTGTGACGTATATAAGAAGTGCTCGGGCTGTCAGCTAACTAATCTTTCCTATGAAGAGCAGCTCAGCTTCAAAATGAAAAAGGTGATCACTCTTCTTGGCAGATTCTGCCACGTTGAGGAAATAATAGGAATGGAAACACCCTTTCATTACCGTAACAAAATGCAGGCGGCCTTTGCTATGGACAGCCATAAGCATCCCATATCGGGAGTTTGGCAGACAGAGGCTCAGCGCGTTGTTAAAACAGATAGCTGCCTTATTGAAAATGAAAAGGCTTCCTGGATCGTTCGTGCCGCCCGCGGTATGATCAAGGATTTTGGCATATACGTATACGATCCTAAAGCAAAAAAGGGAAGTCTTCGCCATATTATGGTGAGAAACGGAGAGGTCAGCGGAGATTATATGGTGGTTCTCGTAACTGCTCCGGGAAAGTCAGGCAGGCTGCGTGAGTTTGCTGCAGCCCTTGTGAAAAGATTTCCCGATATCAAAACCGTAGTGCAGATTGAAAACAGCACTGATATTCCTCTTTGGATGGAGGATAAGGAAAACGTTCTCTACGGAAAAGGGTATATAGAGGACACACTTTGCAATCGTAAATTCAAGATCTCACCCAGATCTTTTTATCAGATAAATCATAAGCAGACCGAGGTGCTTTATAATAAAGCAGTTGAGTTTGCGTCCCTTTGCGACACAGATACTGTAATAGACGCTTATTGCGGTATAGGTACCATCGGAATTATTGCCGCAGGCAGTGCGGGAACGGTGTACGGTGTTGAGACTGTAGCTGATGCTGTGAAAAATGCCCGCGAAAACTGTACCCTTAACGGAGTGCAGAATTATAAGGTCGAAAAGGGCGATGCGGGAAAGTTTATGACAAGACTTGCCGAAAAGGGAGAAAAGATAAACGTAGTGTTCACAGACCCGCCCCGCGCCGGATGCTCAAAGGAGTTTCTCAATTCTCTCGTGAAGCTCTCTCCCGAGAGAGTAGTCTACGTTTCCTGCAATCCGGAGACCCTTGCCCGCGATCTTGATTTTTTGAGGAAGAATAAGCATTCTATTGAAAAGATACAGCCCGTAGATATGTTCCCTCATACGAAGCATATCGAATGTGCCGTTTCTTTGAAACGATATGAAAGATGATTAGTGACACAGATAATGCTAAAATGAAACTAAGTACTGTACGTTGTACAATAACCAAACTACAAACGGACGATTTTGAAGAAGCTGTTGATTTGTTTACAAATAAGGATGTGCGGCGCTACCTCGGCGGAACTGTTGATAAGAATCTTGCTTTGGAAAAACTGCATTTTTGGATACAAGATAAAAATAGCCTGTATTTAGCCGTCAGAATGACCGGGACGCAGGCGTTCGTCGGTATAATTTCCATAGCTGACCACCACGACGGAGTCTTTAAAGAATTATCTTATCAGTACTTGCCTGAATTTTGGAATAATGGAATTGCAACTGAAACCTTAGGAGCAATTCTTGAATATTTGAAAAATAACAGCGAGATTATAGAACTTATTGCAGAAACTCAAAGTAAAAATACAAGATCTTGCCGATTGCTTGAAAAGTTAGGGTTTGGATTGGATGATACGGTCCACCGCTTTGGAGAATTGCAGAATATATATAGAATGCTTTTATGATACAGATGAAAATAAATCACAAAATATTCGGTAACAAAGAAAACGTAGAATATAACACCCGCGAAGGTACCTACCTTGTACCAATATCGGACGACAAGATAGGTGTTATCAAAACGTCTAAAGGTTATTTCTTTCTTGGTGGCGGTATAGAAAAGGGCGAAGATCATATAACCTGCCTTAAAAGAGAATGCGTGGAAGAAGCGGGACTTTCAATTTCGGTAAAAGACAAAGTATGCACTGCCGAAACGTATACAAAGCATCCCGAAATAGGATACTTTCACCCCATACAGACTTATTATATCGGCGAGATTATCGCAAAAGTTTCAGTTCAAACTGAAGAAGATCATGAATTTGTTTGGGTTGACTACGAAAAGCTGAAAGGGAATATGTTTGTCGAAATGCAAAACTGGGCATTGGAAAGGTGCATTGAATTTGAATTGGAAAATAACACTCATGAGGGGAACATATAATGAAATACCTTACAAAAGAATGGTACGAAACCTGCCAAAAAACAGATTACCACGGTTTGATTGAAGTTTCAAAAAAAGCTGAGACTTTTTCAGAGGAGTATTTTGTTGAACTATACAAAGAAAAGGAAAAAGAATTTCTCGAACTTGAAAAAGGAGTTTCTGAAATTACCTTTGAAGAAATGTTTCCTGAGGATTTCTACACCTCAATCCCTTTGGATAGTGAGCTGTATGAGCAAGCCAAAGCAGAATATTATAAAAGACGTGAGGAAGCCAGAGTTGATTTTTTGAAAAATCCTACTCCTCCGTTTGATGCTGAAAAAACTAAATCAGATTTTAAAAATGCTTTGGATTACAATATTGATCGCATAAAGAGAGATATTCCTGAAGAAATACTTTCAGATGTGGCAGATATTCGAGTGTTGGCGCTTGACGTTGCATCAGCAAAGGTCAAAAAGGCTATAACCAAGTATTGTAATAAGAATCGGAAGATTGTTGATAAGACTTTGGCTTTATACAGGAAAAGTGACAAGAAGGAATTTAAAAAGGGCGAACCTGATTTTGTAAAGAGACTTTCTTTGCACGATTGCAAAGTTATTTCCTGCGATAAGTCAGGAAACGATATGGTTTTATCCCTTGACAATTCCGGTGGCTTTACAGATATTAACAAGGTAATATTTGAAAATTGTACTGTAATAAAGCAAGACGATCATTTAGAAGAAGCTTGGTGTTTGTATGAAGAGGTGTACAAATCCGGTGACGGATATGAAATACATTTTCTTATGGTGAAAGAAGAAAATTTGATTGATTATATTGTAGTCGTAACAAATGTTTGTTTCGAATAATGAATATATCGTAAAGGATAAATATGAAAAAAGCGATAATAATTATCCTGTCTATAATAATAGCCTTCATTGTTGTATTTCTCGTGGTCTACCCCCACATTGAAATTGACACGGGGGAAAAGCTGATAAGATTTAACTATTCGGATGATTTTTCTGAGTATGATGTTAACCACTCTTATGGTGAGCTTTACGCCTATAATGAAAAGCACGATGTTTCCATAAGAACCTTCGACGTGAAGAAGTTCCTCTTTTTCTATACTATTCACATGGAGTATATTCCCGGAGATTTCAGAGAAACTCAGTTTGTGCTTGAAGAGTCATACGTTGAGAATTTTATTGCGAACGCAGAGATATATGATAACGAGAATAATATAGACGTGGCTTCCTTAATTGAAGGGAAGGAGGCTATTGTCGGAAATACGAGATATATTGTTGATTATGAAGAAAAAAGCGGGATCTATTATATACTTGACGGGAAATATGAAGAGATGTACGTCTTTTATTACGAAGATCTTTTCGTAATTCAGGTCGGATCCCCCGACGAGTTGCCGAAATTTATAGCTTATAAGTAATATGAAAATAACACACAGACAAATTGATTTTGAAAAAGATAAGGAATATGTACTTGAGTGTCATTGCAAGATAAACTACGAATGTGATACTCCGTGGAAGAGGAGTATGAATTATTCTGATTACAGAGACGAGTGGTTTATGCTCAAAGGGCAAATAACTGAGTTCTATAATTATCTGCAAGAAACGGCAAATGACAAAAGGACAATCGCCGAGATCATAGAAGATGAAAACGGAAGTATTGTTGGATATTTCTGGGTACCTTTCTGCGAAGATGTTGAAAGCGAATTTGCTTTTGCGGATATACAGGACGTCTATATTGAGCCTGAATATAGAAAGTTTGGAATTGCGACGGAGCTTTTGCAATATGCTGAGACACGTGCAAGGCAGAGCGGTGCAAGAGTTATACGTTCTGGTACCGGATGTGAAAACCGTGCTTCTATTGCTTTGCATAATAATTTAGGATATTATACGTATAGGTATGAGTTTGAAAAAGAACTATGAAAAAATTAGAAATAAAAACTCAAAGGCTTGTGTTAACGCCATTGAATACAGGCTTTTTAGATTCAACACATGAATATGCCGGTGACATTGAAAATTGCAGCTTTATGTGTAATCTTCCTAACGCAAACAAAGAGGAAACACAGGCTTTCCTTTTAGAATGTGAACAGGAGTGGGCGAAAAAAGAACCTGAGTTTTTTGAATTTGCAGTGATTTATGAAAATAATCATATAGGTGCTGTATCAGCATCAATTGATAGCGAGCAAAATTGTGCTGAGATCGGCTGGATAATCAATAAAAAATATTGGAGACATGGTTTTGCAACAGAAGCTGCAAAAGCTTTGATTGGGTATTTGTCTGCTGATTTATTGGTTACAGAGTTTATCGCTCATTGCGACAGTAAAAACGCGCCATCGTATAGAATAATGGAGAAACTGGGAATGATTAGAACCGGTGAGTGGGGCGGAAGAATTAATCGGTCATCAAACAAAGAGCGTAGAGAATATGAGTACAGATTAACAATAGGTAAAGAGGTATAAAAATGGCAAACGGAATGACAAGACGTGAACGTCAGGTTACTGACATTAATGAAATAATAAAGATACTTGATACGGCAAAGGTACTTCATCTCGGGCTTTGTGTTGATAATGAGCCTTACGTGGTTCCTATGAATTACGGATACGAAATGGACGGGGATAAGCTTACGGTTTATCTTCACGGTGCCCGTCAGGGAAAAAAGCTTGATATGATGCGTGCAAATCCTCACGTGTTCTTTGAGCTTGATTGTGATATCGTTCCTTTTGAGGGAGACGTTGCTTGCCGCTACGGAATAACTTATTCCTCTGTTATGGGAAGAGGAGTTGCAACCATAGTTGAGGATATGGCAGAAAAGCGTCACGGACTTTCTGTTCTTATGAAAACACAGACAGGCAAGGACTTTTCTTTTGAAGACAGAATGGCAGAGGTGGTAAGCGTTATCAGAATAGATGTTTCTGAATACACGGCAAAGCACCGTCCTCTTCCTTCAAATATGAGAGGAGAGTATTAAATGCTGAATAATACTATCTACAAACTTAAGAATAATAAAAAGCTGAACATCGGGTATTTTGGTGGCTCAATTACAGAGGGCGCAGGTGCATCTGATCCTTCTAAGTGCTGGAGAAGTATTACTACACAGTGGTTCAGAGATACATATCCCGATTGTGAAATAAATGAGATCATGGCGGCAATCGGCGGAACGGGAAGCGACCTTGGCGCTTACCGCTGCGAAAAGGATCTTCTTTCCGGAAATCCCGATCTTGTCTTTTTTGAGTTTTCCTGCAATGATGCGGAAGATGCTTTTCTTCCCATAGTTAATAACTGTGAGTCTATCTACCGTAAGATATGGGAGAAGAATCCTACAACTGAGATCGTTGTGATATATACAATGATTCAGAGTATGGATGAGACGATCACGTCCGGTAATATTGTAGAGAGCCGTGCTGCTCATATGGCAACTGCGCTTTACTACGGTGATCTTATGCAGATAGATATGGGAGAAATCCTTAGAAGAAGGGTGCATCTTGCAGGTGGCGACTGGAATACATATACTGTTGATACAGTCCATCCTAACGATGATGGATACCGTATATATGCAGATACGGTTATTGCACGTCTCAGCAAAGAGCTTTCAAAGGATTCTGTTGGGATTAAAGAGCGCGTTATGCCGCCTTGCATGTTTGGTGACAGATCATACGTAGGTGCACACCTTGTTGATGCAAAGGAAGCTGATTTTGGAGAAGGCTGGGCTTTTGTGGATAAATCCCTTTGTGAAAGATATCCTCATTATTATGAGGCGACAGCTGCCGGTGCTGAGCTTGAATTCAAATTCAGCGGAATCCGACTCGGACTTTACTGGATGATGGCAAAGGATTCGGGTGATATCGATTATTCAATTGACGGCAGCGAATGGAAACACGCTTCGTCATGGGATTTCTACTGCAAGAATTTTAATCGAGCGCACAGAATGATGCTAACTGAAGATATTGAAAGAGGAGAGCATGTTCTTAAGCTTCGCGTTTCTGATAAAAAGGAAGAGGAATCTGAGGGACACGCTATTCGTATAGGAGCCTTCCTTGTGTGCAAATAATTATTTAAGAGGTAAACATGGCTGGATATTTGCTGGCGAGTGATTTTGATAATACGATATGCTTTTGGGCTAATTGCGGTTGGATATACGATAAGGATAGAGAAGCAATTCGCAGATTCAGAGAAGCGGGCAATAGATTTGTAATTGTTTCCGGCAGAAGCTATCCATCGGCGATTGATGTTTTTAATGAAATGGATTTTCATGATATGGATTTCTTTATGGTCATGAGCGGTGCGTATGCAGCATACCCCGATGAAACTGAAATATTTGAGAAGCGAATAGATATGAAGTATCTGCCTGTCCTTGTGGATTTCTTCAAGGAAACAGGTGGCCGATACCTCGGTCTTGATATAGGAAAACAGAATTTTAGCGTTGATATCGGCGGGGATTGGCAGCCTGATAATACGATCTCGCTTGATGAAGCGATGAAGTATCCTACTTTTACAAGTATAAATGTTGGATATCATTCAAACGAAGAAGCGTACGAAGTTGCTAAGGCATTGGAAAAAGACTATTCTCATATAATTACTCCTTTACAGAATAATAGGGCTATTGATATGCCTCCTGCCGGAATAAATAAAGCGACCGCAGTTGACTTTGCAAGAAAAATGTATAGAATAGAGAATGATAAAGTATATACGGCGGGAGATAATTATAACGATATATTGATGCTTGAAGAATTTCACGGCTATGCAATGTCCAACGGACCTTGTGATGTGTGGAAGCATGCTGAAGGTAAAGTGTCAAACGTTTGTGAAGTAATTGATCATATAATGTCATTGGATAAATAATGGGGTGTAGAATGAAAAACTTTGTTAGAATCATAGCTTTGAGTATTATTGTGTGTATGGCACTTTCGGCATGCGGCAGAAGAAGCAGTTTGTCTTCTGATGATACTTTGCCGGATACCACGGTTAGTGAAGTAGATTCAACCGATAATGATGATAAGGATACAACGGCTGTTACAACTGAAGAAGAGGATACGACCGCTGATGATACAACATATGCTGTACCTAATGATGGAGAAGTGCATGTTGAATCAATAGAGCTTGATAAGTATTCCGTTGCGGTAAAAATTGGTGAAAGCGATATGCCTTGGGTGACAATGCATCCTGAAAACGCACCTGATAAATCTGAAATTTGGGAATCAAGTGATACAAAGATTGCCATTGTGAATACATATGGTAAGATTACCGGTGTTAGTGAGGGCGAATGTACAGTAACTGTCACCTCAGCAGATAACAAGAACGTAACCGCAACAGTAAAAGTTACAGTAAAAGGATCAGCAAATGGTATAACTTATATAGACGGTATCCTAATTGCGAATAAGTCTTATTCTCTTCCTGCGGATTATAATCCCGGAATAGATGCTAATGCTAATACAGCTTTGAATGAAATGATAAATGCAGCGAAAAATGATGGTATCACACTTAAGATGGTTTCCGGATTCAGATCTTATTCTACGCAAAATTATCTATATAATAATTATGTAGCAAGAGATGGCAAAGCAGCTGCAGATAGATATTCCGCTCGTCCCGGTCATTCGGAGCATCAGACAGGACTCGCTTTTGATCTTAACTCATTGGAACAAAGCTTTGGCGAAACAAAAGAAGGCAAATGGCTGGCCGAGAATTGCTGGAAGTATGGTTTTATTATTAGATATCCAAAGGATAAAGAGGCTATAACAGGATATATGTATGAGCCTTGGCATGTTAGATATCTTGGCAAGGAAACAGCAAAGAAAGTATACGAAAGCGGCAAGTGCCTTGAAGAGTATTTGGGCATAGATTCGGTTTATGCAGATTGAACAAAACAAACGCTGATAATTCTGTTATAATAAATATATACGTAAAAGAAGAAAAAAGTTGAAAAAACTTCAAAAAAATGCTTGACAATCCCTAATATTGGTGGTATACTATCAAAGCTGTCGCGAAGAGCGATAGCGAGAAGCTCCTTGAAAATTGAACAACAAGACAAACAAAGACTCCGAAAATTCTTTTGAATTTTAAGAAGTAGTAGAGATACTACGAGCTCTTTAAAGTAAGAAGAGCAGAATCAACTCTGATATGTCTCGGACCTTGGGTCCGGTATATATAACATATTTAGAGAGTTTGATCCTGGCTCAGGATAAACGCTGGCGGCGTGCATAAC
>JAZQAS010000100.1:0-24657 GCA_045545335.1 Candidatus Avispirillum sp.
CAGCTTGTCGATAAAGATATCGACAAGCTGACCTCGGGCTGTCGAGAAGGATGCAGAAGCCGTGAATTGTCCGTCGTCGGCGTACAAAGGTACGACAGAGGGACAATTCGCGGCTAAAAAGCCGCTTATAACAATGAAATCCGCCGTTTTTACGGCGGATTTCTACTTTTTCACTTTATTTTTTCTTTAATATAAATTTTATATATTTTGCGGCTTTTGTTCTGCGCCTTTTTCGACAGCCTTTTAAGATCTATTTTCTCTGAGATTTGAGAAGAGCGATCTCGGCGGCGTAGCCGTCAAGCTCGTTTGGCGTTTCAAGATAGAAGGGGAGATGGGCGATCTTGGGATTGTTGATGACCGAGGTGATGCCCTCAAGGCCGAGAAAGCCCTCGCCTATCTTTTCGTGCCTGTCCTTTGCGGCGCCGAGGGGGTTTTTAGAGTCGTTCAGGTGGATGGCGCAAAGGCGGTCAAGACCGATAACGGAGTCAAAGGCCTCAAGCACCTCATCGGTGGAGGTGGCAATCTCATATCCGCCGTCGGAGATATGGCAGGTGTCAAGGCAAACGCCAACGTGGGGGCGGCACTCCTCGGAAACGGAGTCGATGATAGCGCGTATCTCCTCAAAGGTCTTTCCTATCTCGCTGCCCTTGCCTGCCATAGTTTCAATAAGCACGCGGGTGCTCTGCCCGGGGGTGATGACCTCGGAAAGAAGGCGGGCGCAGTTTGCAATTCCCCCTTCGCTTCCGATACCCACGTGGCTTCCGGGGTGGAAGTTGTAAAGGGCGCCTGGAATATCCTCAAGGACGCTGAGGTCCTCCTTCATAGAGTCTCTTGAGTAGTCCCAGATGCGGGCCTCTGCGCTTGCAGGGTTAAAGGTGTAGGGCGCGTGGGCGAGAGGAGGGGCAAAGCCGTTTGCCTCCATTAAGGCAACGAGTGCGGCAACATCCGCCTTTTCGGGGCGGCGAAAGCCTCTGCCGCGGGGATTTCTCGTAAAATACTGAAAGGTGTTAGCTCCGATGGAAAGGGCAGTCTTGCCCATTGCCTCGTATCCGCCGGATACGGAAAGATGGCAGCCTATATAAAACATAATGCTCTCCTTGAATTATTTGATACTATAATTATATTATAGCAGAAAAGCCTTTTTCTTGCAAGACGGAATAAAATTTGACAAATAACATATAGTTTGTTATAATTAAGTGTCAGTATGATGAAAGGGGGCGTTTTTTTGGAGAAGGTAAAGGGCTTTTTCAAAAAGGCATACGGTAAGATATCGTATTTCTTCAAAATGATAATGGAAGACCAGATAACGGTCTACGCGGCGCAGGCAACCTTTTTCATCATCGTTTCCGCGATCCCCTTTATTATCCTGCTTCTCGGCCTTGCGAAATACGTAATAGATATTGATTGGCTTCTCGGCCTTATAGACAGATATCTTGAGGGCGATATAGGCGAGCTTATCACCTCCGTTGTCAACGAGGTGGTGGATAATACGGGCGCGTATCTCGTATCCTTCACGGTAATAACCATACTGTGGAGCGCCTCCCGCGGCTTTGCGGCGGTGGCAAAGGGAATATCCGAGGCTTACAGAGTGAGGCTCAAGGAGATTTTCCTTCTTGATATCCTCCGCTCCTTTATATACACCGTGGTGTTCATTCTGATAATTTTGTCCTCTCTCATCGTTCTCGTCTTTGCAGAGAGCATAGTTCAGCTTGCATCGGGCCATATCCCCCTGCTCACTTATATACTGAAGCTGGTGCAGAATTGCGGCCCCATTATTCTGACGGTGCTGCTCTCCCTTTTGTTTGCGGCGGCCTTCAATACGGTGGCGCGAAAGGGAAAGAGGTTTTCAAAGGCTGAGTACAAGGGCCTTTCCCATACTCTCCCCCGCGGCTTTGTGGCCCAGGTGCCGGGCGCAGTTTTCGCCGCTCTCGGCTGGGTGCTCTTCTCCTATTTTTTCTCCCTCTATCTCAGGTATTTCCCCGAGGCCTCTTATATTTACGGAAGCCTTACAACGGTAATGCTCCTTATGCTCTGGGTATACGCCTGTATGTTCATACTTATGCTTGGCGCCGAGGTAAACAAGCTTGTTTTTGATAAATGGAATATCGGCAAGCTCCATAAGGATTACGTAAAGAGAAAGAAGTTCAGAAGGCTTGAAATAAAGAATGCGAAAAAGGCCTGCTGCGGCAGAAAAGCAGATAAGGAAAAGGATATTTCCGAGCAAAATAAATAATAGAAAAAGGAGCGATTTCGCTCCTTTTTTATTTCATTCTTCTGCCTTTGGGGGCTTTTTTCTGTTACTGAAACTTATATCAACATATAGAATAATTCCTGCTGCAAGTATTAATACGCCGCTTATAATACAAGAGATCAGCTTAAAGGTATAAAACGAATCCTGTATTGAAATTATCATAAAAACAAGATCGCTGATTCCGAGCAATGCCAAGAGAGAAATCAATACCGCATCGAATCTGTTTGTTTTGAAAGTAATCAGACCGAAGAGAAACGATACAGGGTACGCGATGAGTGCAAACCAAAACGTGGAAATAAGGAGAATATATACGAGGTAAGGATATTCATAGTCCATTATTCCGTACATAAAAGCAGGAGGACCAATTATTGAGGGGGGAATTGCAAGGGACATAAACGTTTCGCTCAGAATAACATTTGCAAATAGTAAAATTGTGACAATGATTCTTACAGCAACCACAAAAAGCATTAATGCTTTTGAAATATAATAGATTAATGCAGCTTTCTTGTTTGTCATTATCTGTTTTCTTGGTCTCATCATTCATTGCCCTCCCATCGTGTCTTATAATATGAGTTGTCTTTCTTCAACCTTATTATACCACATGCGTTGAATGATGTCAATGCATATAATTTAAACTCGGCTTTAGTAAAAAAGAACTGTTGCACAGCAACAGTTCTTTTTTGATCATTTCATATTCCTGTCGATGTAGTCCTGGAGGATGAGGGTGGCGCTGAGCTCGTCAACGTTATCCTTGCGCTTTTTGCCGCGAACGTTGAGCTCGGAGAGGATATTATGGGCGGAAACGGTGGTGAGGCGCTCGTCGTAAAGCTCAACGGGCATACCTGCCATTTCAGAGAGCATAGCCGCAAAGGCGCGGCATTTTTCGCTTCGGGGTCCCTCCGTTCCGTTCATATTAAGAGGGTTGCCAACAACGATGAGCTCTGCCTTTTTTTCGAGTGCCGCCGCGCTGACCGCCTCGGCAGTTTTTCTCATTCCCTCGCATCTTACGCATCCCGCGCCGAAGGCGAAGGTGCCCGCGTTAAGGGCAAGGCCTGTTCTTGCGTCGCCGTAATCGACGCCCAGTATAATTTTTGCCATATAGTTTATTCCTTATTATTCTTATTATTTCTTGTTTTTCAGATTTTTTGCAAATTCCTTGATTTCGGCAAGGGTGGGGATAGAGGTGGAGGCTCCCTCACGGGAAACGCAGATGGCGCCCGCAATGTTTGCAAAGCGCGCCGCCTCAAGAATATCGCCCTTCTGGAGATATGCGTAGCTGAGAGCCGCCGTAAATACGTCTCCCGCCGCCGTCGTATCCGCAACGGTCACCTTGTTTGCGGGAACGATGTTATAGTATTTTCCGTCGTAAACGAAGCAGCCGCGGTGGCCAAGCTTCAGTACCACGTATTTGCAGGGAACTGCAGAGGCAAGGCGGATAGATGCCTTGAGGCAGTTTTCAACGGAGTCGGGGGTTATTCCCGTAAGGATGCGGCACTCCGTTTCATTGGGAGAAAGTATCTCCACTGCACCCAGCTTTTCAAGAGAAAAATCCTCTCTTGCGGGGCCTGCGTCAACGAAAAGGGGAATACCTCTTTCCTTTGCAAACCGTGCCGCGGCAAAAACTGCTCTGTCGGGTATCTCAAGCTGAATGAAAACGCCGTCGGGATAGCAGTTGAAGGCCTCCTCGATATCGTTTTCGTCAAGGCTCTTGTTTGCTCCGGGATAAACTATGATGCGGTTCTGTCCGCTCTCCTCCTCAACGATAATTGAGGCAAGGCCCGTAGGGGTGTCGCGGTCCTCGGAGATAAAGCGGGTGTCGATGCCCTCGGCGCTGTAAAGGCTCTTTAATCTTTTGGCGTTATCGTCGGCGCCCATTTTGGCGCAGAACACCGTATCGGCTCCCATGCGCGAAAAGGCAAGGGCGCTGTTTGCTCCCTTTCCGCCGGGGATATAGCTGTAATCAAGCTCCTCGATAACGGTCTCGCCGCCGCCGGGAATGCGGCTGACACGCTGAACGAAATCCATATTTGCAGAGCTTACGACAAGAATTCTCTTTTTCATACCTTATCCTCTAAAAAGTATTATATGTATATTATATAACGCCCTTTCCTATTTTGCAAGCCATAGTTTTTTAACATAAAGGTGTTGAAATAGGCCCTCGCGTATGATAAAATTTTAATATAGAAAAATATAAAGGACGGTACAGATAATGTCAAAGCTTATAGTCAGACCCATTGCTCAGACAGAGAAGTGCTTTCTTGATGAGAGCATTTACGACAAAAAGGAGTATACCGAGGCTTCAATGCTTCTCGGCGAGCGCTTCAGCTATCAGATAGCCTTTGCTCTTGAGGAGCTGGTTGCAGGTATAGATATCGTATGGTGCCGAATGAAGATAGAGAGCCCCATCGCCCATTGGATAAGCGTTCAGACCGTTGAGAACGTTCCCGTTCGCCTTGCCGTTGTAAACGAGTGTCAGGATCAGAATTTCCTTCGCCGCGAGCCCGGCCTCTATCCCGACCTGCTCAAGCCCTTCAATACTGAGCGCGAGTTCCCCGCAACGGGCCGCCTCCAGTCTCTCTGGATAGATATCAACGTTCCCGAGGATGCAAAGGGCGGAAAGTATCCTGTAAAGATCTCATTCACAGCTCAGGAGAAGGATTTTGAGGGAGCAGAGTGCACCTTCATAGCCGAGGTCATCCCCGCAGCTCTTCCCGAGCAGGAGATCGCCGTGACCCAGTGGTTCCATCCCGACTGTCTTGCAGTTTACTACGGAGTTGAGATGTTCTCCGAGGAGCATTGGGGCATTCTTGCAAAGCATCTTGAGGTATACAGAAAGAACGGCCTCAATATGATACTCACCCCCGTGTTCACTCCCGCTCTCGATACGGTTCCCGGCGGCGAGCGTCCCACCTGTCAGCTCGTTGACGTTTACAGGAAGGACGGCGAATGGTCCTTCGGCTTTGAAAGGCTTGAGAGATGGGTGGATCTTTGCCTTGATATCGGCATTGAATATTTTGAGATATCCCACCTCTTCACCCAGTGGGGCGCGGGACACGCGCCAAAGATAATGGCTCATACCGAAAACGGATATGAAAAGGTGTTCGGCTGGGAGACTGATGCCTGCGGAGAGGAATATCCCGCATTCCTTCGCAAGTTCATTCCTGCCCTTATTGAAAAGCTTGAGGAGCTTGGCGTTGCAGAGAGCACCGTTTTCCATATCTCCGATGAGCCCGGCAGCTGGATGCTCGATAGCTATAAGGCGGCAAAGAATACCGTAACGGAGTGCCTCAAGGGTCAGATCATAATGGATGCCCTTTCCGATTTCTCCTTCTACGAGCAGGGCATCGTTGAGCATCCCGTGGTTTCCACAGACCACGTAGGCCCCTATCTTGAGGCAGGCGTATCCGATCTTTGGGTATACTACTGCTGCTGTCAGGTAAACGGCGTTTCCAACAGAATGGTTGCAATGCCCACTTCAAGAAACAGAATTATCGGTCAGCAGTTCTATAAATACGATATTGCAGGATTTTTGCAGTGGGGCTTTAACTTCTACTTCACTCAGGGCTCCCGCGAATTCTGCGATCCCTATCAGTGCTCCGACGGCGGCTGGTGGGTGCCCGCAGGAGACACCTTCTCGGTCTATCCCGCTCACGGAGGCGGCGCGTATGAGACTATCCATCTTCTCGGCTTCACGGCGGCCCTTTACGACCTGAGAGCATTCTGCCTTGCAGGAGAGCTTTGCGGTAAGGAAAGCGTAATGGCCGTTATCGAAGAGGCAGGCGAGGTCACCTTCAGCGAATATCCCAGAACCGATGACCAGATCCTTGCCGTTCGAGAGAGGATCAACCGTATGATCGCCGAAAAGGTCGGCTGATATGAAAAAGCTTTTTGCAGTAATAAGCCTTCTTCTCGTTTTCTGTCTTCTCGCCTCCTGCGGCGAGGGGACGGCAGGAGAGGAATACGATAAGGCTGCCGACTTCACGGATGAGGATGGCGAGCTTTACAGCGACGTTCCGCGGGAAAGATACGACGGATATATCTTTCGCATCCTTAACGCCAAAACTCAGACCACCGCATCCGCAATGGATACGGATACCGTAACGGGCGATAACCTTAACGAGGCGGTATTCGTCAGAAATACCAACGTTGAGGAGCGCCTTGATATTGAGATCGAGGAGGTCCGCGATACTCCCGAAAGGATATTTGAAATGGCAAGCGCCGCGTGCCTTGCGGGGGATAATACCTACGCTGTCGTATGTAATACTGCCGCAAAGCAGGCGACTATGGCGGTGAACGGCTATATCGCCCCCTTGCGCTATCTTTCGGGTATGAACCTTGAAAAGCCCTGGTGGAACCTTTCCGCCATAGACAGCGCCGCCGTTGACGGAGTGTATTTCTTCTTCTTCGGCGATATCCAGCTTTCATATTACGATGCTCACTCAATGGTCGGCGTCAATATGGATATGGTAGGGGATATTGAGGGAATGAAGGACCCATACGACCTTGTTGACCGCGGGGTGTGGACCGTGGATGCCATGCTCAGAATGATGCAGGATGCCTCCTTTGACCTTGACGGAAACGGCGACCTCACCTATGAGGACCGCTACGGCACCGCAAGCGATACCTCAATGCTTCTGCCCCTCGTTATGGGCTGCAATACCACTCTTTCCGCCCGCGATGAATACGGCCTTCCCTATATGAAGTGCCTGACGGACGAAAAGTTCTACGATTGCTTTGCTCTCATCTCCGACAGTCTTTTCGAGAGGGGAGATTTTATATACGATACCGTTAAGAACGAGGCAGACGGAATGAGCTCTGCGGCAATGTTCAAAACGGGCAGAACTCTTTTCTTTATCTCGGCTGTGGGCGCCCTTTCAAACCTTAGGGATATGGATTATGAGTTCGGCGTGCTCCCCATGCCGAAGTTTTCTGAAATGCAGACGGACTACGTTTCCTTTATCAGCGCGGATAATGCCTCTGCCTTCGGCGCCATCGCCACTGGCAGAAATCTTAAGAGAACGAGCAATATCCTTGAAAACCTTGCGGCGGAGTCCCACCGAAAGGGCGGAGTTAAGGATTGCTTTGTAGATAAGGTCCTCTCCTTCCGCTACGTCAATGATGAAAAGTCCAGAAAAAATCTGATGAATATCCTTGAGTCGGGCGTTCTCGATCCTGCGGATATCTACGGCTGGGGCGGGATAGTTGAAAAGCTTGAGGGCATCGCAGGCAAGAGCGAGGTCTATTCCTCCACCCTTGCGTCTGTTCGCCTGAAGTCTCTCTCCGATATCAGCGATACCGTTGAAGAGGTCAATAAATACAGATAAAAGAAAAAAAGGCTGTCGCATTTGCGACAGCCTCTTTTTCTTATTCCTTAACGAGGACCTTCTCTATCTCGCAAACGTAAACGCGGTGGAAATCCTTTGCCGCGTAGTTTGAGATGATGGAGGGATCAAGCATTCCGCTTTCCTTGATATCGTCGATATAGATCTTTCTGCATTTGAGAATGACCTCGGCCTCCTCAAAGGAGTAGTCACGTTCGTCGATCATAAAGGGAGTGAGGCCTGCCTCAGCTACCTTATTGCAGTCGCGGCCGCTTTTTCTGCCGCAAACCGTCAGCGCCTCTCTTTCCTTTCCGCCGAAGAAGGAAAGGGTGAGGGTGTCGCTCTTTTCGCAAAACTCGTAGGTGTATCTTTGGGGGCGGATGAAAACGAAGGCAACGGGCTTGTTCCAGAGAATGCCCATGCCGCCCCAGCTTGCGGTCATGGTGTTGAATTTTTCGCCGTCAGCGGCGGTGACCAGCATCCAATCGCTGCCTATCATCTGAAAGGTGTTGCCTGCAAGGGTTGCGGGCTTTATTTCCTTGTAGCTCATAAATCTGTCCTTTCTTATCAGAAATTGGTATTGTTCCAGCCCCAGTGGCGGCATTCCTCGTATTTTACGTAGGTGCGCTCTGCGGGGATGTCAAGCTCATCCGAAAGGATGGCGCAGATAATTGCGGTGAGCTTTTCGTAATATTCGGGCTCGGCGCTGCCGAGGAGCTTTACCTCAACGTAAGCGGAGGGGGCGGAATTGTCGCCTCTGAACCAAAGGCGGCAGGAATCCTCAAATTCGCACATGAGCCAGGCCTCGGTCTTGCCGGGGATAGCCTCTATGGCCTTGCCCATCTTCTCCTTGAGAACTGTCTCCTTTTCGGGCGTGATCTTAACGGTGGTCTTTGTTCCGATGTATGGCATAATGGTACCTCGTTTCATAATATATATGATTATTTTATCACCCCGATGACTATATTGCAACAGTTGATTTTCAGCTTAGCAATTATATTTCCCTATCTGAGGATCCATAAAAAAAGCTTTGTGACGGGCCGGATATTTCTCTCGGAGAGTTTTTTTCTCCGAGGAATTTGCATCTCCCGATCGGGAGATAAAATAAAATTTTCATCTGAGTTTATTGTATGCGTTGTTTCTTTGTGATATAATCTCAGTAAAGGAATCAAAAAGGGAGTATCACCATGGACGAAAAGAAAAAGAAGGGCGCTCCTCAGACGAACTGCGAGAGCTGTATGTATTATGACTGGGATGACCTGGCCGAGGACTATACCTGCGGCCTATATCTCGATGAGGATGAAATGATCCGCTTTATGCAACATCCCTATTCCTCCTGCCCTTATTATAAATATTACGATGAATATAAAATGGTTCAGAAGCAGAACTGAAAATAGGCTGTCGCAAAATGTGAAAATGCGACAGCCTCTTTATTTTTTATTGTGCTATGTTTCTCGCAACGTGAACGCCGCTTGCGGAGGCATGGGAGAGGGAGTGGGTGATGCCGCTTCCGTCGCCGATGATGTAAAGGCCGGGGTATCTTGTTTCAAGATCCTCGTTTACCTCAACCTCCATATTGTAGAACTTGACCTCAACGCCGTAGAGGAGGGTATCGTCGTTTGCGGTGCCGGGGGCAACCTTGTCAAGGGCGTAGATCATCTCGATGATGCCGTCGAGAATACGCTTGGGAAGCACGAGGCTAAGGTCGCCGGGGGTTGCGGAGAGAGTGGGGGTAACGAAGGATTCCTCAATGCGGCTGGGGGTGGAGCGCTGGCCGCGGATAAGGTCGCCGAAGCGCTGAACGATAACGCCGCCGCCAAGCATATTGCTGAGGCGGGCGATGCTCTCTCCGTAGCCGTTTGAGTCCTTGAAGGGCTCGGAGAAGTGCTTTGCAACGAGGAGGGCGAAGTTCGTGTATTCCGTTTGCTTTGCGTGGTCCTCGTAGCTGTGGCCGTTAACGGTGATGATGCCGTTTGTGTTTGCGTTAACAACGGCGCCCTTGGGGTTCATGCAGAAGGTGCGCACCTTGTCGCCGTAGGTCTCCGTTCTGTAAACTATCTTGCTTTCGTAAAGCTCGTCGGTGATATGGGCGAAAACAACGGCGGGAAGCTCAACGCGAACGCCGATGTCAACGCGGTTGGACTTTGTGTTGATATCAAGCTCGCGGCAGACCTGCTCCATCCATTTGCTTCCGCTTCTGCCAACGGAGATGATGCACTTGTCGCAGAGGTAGTCGGCGTCCTTGCACTTAACGGTGTAGCCGCCGTCATAGGCCTCAACAGACTTGACGGGAGTATCGAAGAAGAACTCAACGCGGTCCTTGAGGTATTCGTAGAGATTGCCGAGAACAACGTAGTTGATATCCGTGCCCAGATGGCGGACGGATGCATCAAGGAGGTGGAGGTCGCTTCTGATGCATTCGGTCTTGAAGCCCGTGCCTGCGGTGGAGTAGAGCTTTGTGCCCTCGCCGCCGAAGCGCATGTTGATATCGTCAACGTATTTCATAAGGTCGAGGGCACGCTTTTTGCCGATATACTCGTAGAGGGTGCCGCCGAAGTCGTTGGTAATGTTGTATTTTCCGTCGGAGAATGCGCCGGCGCCGCCGAATCCGCTCATAATGGAGCAGCTCTTGCAGCCGATGCAGCTCTTGATCTTATCGCCGTCGATGGGGCAGTTTCTCTTTTCAAGAGCGTGGCCCGCCTCAAAAACCGCGATCTTAAGCTCGGGGGAGAGCTGAGTAAGCTCGTATGCGGAGAATATACCGCCGGGGCCTGCGCCGATTATAATAACGTCGTATTTCATAGTTATTCTTCCTTTTTTGTGTTTATACCGTTATTATATCATATCCCCGCCGATTTTTCAACACGTAGTGAAATATTGGGGCGCTCTTGTATAAAATTCCGTTCGTTCGCGCTCTGTGGCATTACGGCTGCAAGCGTGGGGAAGGCTCAAGACAAGTCCTTCCCCCGCGGACGTAACGTATTGCTAAACTTAAAATTTACGTATCCGCTCCGTCCTCGCAGGGGTGAAGACCAAAAATAGTCCTTCCCCCGAAGAACTGGGGGAAGGTGGCACCGATGCAGTATCTTGAAACTTAAAAGGAATAGTATTCCCAGAGTTAGAATAAAAGCATTTGATGTCTTCATAGGCGGTGAAGGGTGAGGGTTTGCTACCTGGGCGCGGACCGTTGCTGAAAAATTCTGTGTGCTTGGCATAGTGAAATTACTATAAACAATTTATAAAATACCGCTCAACTTAATTTGAAAGACAGTTCTTGTCCAGATAGCAAACCCTCATCCGTCTCCCCCATATAGTTTATCTTAGCTTAAAGTCATCAGCCGGAAATATAGAAAGCAATAGTCAAGCCTCAATTTATGGAGCCACCTTCCCCCAATTCTTTGAGGGAAGGACTAACTTGGGTCAACGCCTCGTGCGTTGACAGAGCGGACACAGGAGTTTTAAATTAAGCAATTCGTTATGTCCGCGTGGGGAAGGACTAAACAAAGCCTTCCCCCATATAGTTTATCTTAGCTTAAAATTCTCAGCCGGAAATATAGAGAGCAATAATCAAACTTCATTTTAAGGAGCCACCTTCCCCCAGTTCTTCGGGGGAAGGACTAAACAAAGCCTTCCCCCATATAGTTTATCTTAATTCAAAGCCATCAGCCGGAAATATAGAAGGCAATAATCTAACTTCCTTCTCTCTTCTCTCTTCACTCAAAAAAAGCCGCCTCTGTGGGAGACGGCTTTTTGTCAGCCTTCATAGTAGTGGTAATAATTCTCATCCTCTGAGCGGGGGTAGAAGCCTGCGGCCTCGGGATCAAGATCATCGGGGAGGGGAAGGTAAATCTGTCCGTATTCCGATTCGTAAATGTTCTCGTGACCGTTATAGTCGCGGGCTGTATCGTAATTGAACTCAACGTAAACGTAGCCTTCCTCGGCAGAGGGCTTTTTCTCAAGGCCCTCGGTCTTTTCCATAAGGGTCTTGTAGGCATCCTTGTAGGGGTCGCTTGCCCAGCCCTTTGCGGGATCCTCGCCGCCGTAATTGTGGTAGGATGAGTCTGCGCTGTAAACCTTTAAGCTGCCCTCGCCGTCGGGAATGCAGACCTGAACGCTTATGCCTGAGTATTCGTAAAGCTCGTCTCCCTTATCAAGGCTCATAATGAACTCGGATAGGGCCTCGTAGCGGTCCTTATATCTGATCTCGTTGGTCTTGAGGAGCATATTGAAGGTCTTGGGGAAGCACTCTGCGGGGATATTGAAGTTTACGTATTTTGAGTCGTAGGTGTCCGTATCGTAGCTTATCTCAAAATACGTGCCGAAATCATAGCCCTCCATATTGTTTGCGATCTTGTACCAGTCGTCGTAGGAGAGGGAGTCGATCTCCTTCTGGAGAGTTTCAAATACCTTTGCGTAGAAGGAGTCGTCAGCTCCGTCCTGAGCGGGGTAGAACCAAAGGGTGTTGGTCGCGTACTTGGGAAGAGTTTTGCAAAGCTTGATATATTCCTCGTGGTTTTCAAGGAAGGTGAGTATCTTGTCGTGCTCGCTCTGCTTGATGGCGATGTTGCGGTAGCGGGTGATGAGGCCGCTCTTTATTGCAACGGTGCGATAAACGTAGCTTTCCGTTTCTTCGTAGGTGCCGTCGGTGTAATATCCGTAGCCGTGATAGATATTCTTGTCTCTCTGCTCCATATTCTCGCAAACGGTGTTGCAAACGATCTTGATGATCTCCTCATCGGTGAACTCTATCTTGTCCGTGCCAACGGCAAACCAGTCTCTCTCATCGTTGCCGTCGTCAACGAAGCGAACGGAGTCAACGTCGCCGGCCTCGGGGCGGTAGGTCTCGCTGATCTTGGGTATTCCCAGCATAACTGCGCCGCAGAGAATGGAGATGCCGAAAACGATGGCAAGACCGGGAAGTGCTCTCAGGCAGTTCTTCCAGCGGTGGGTGGTTATAAGCTCGTATGCGAAATATGCAACTACGGAAATGAGTGTAAGAACGATGCAGCCTGCAAGCTCGCCCTCAATAAAGAGGATAACGGAGAAGATGCCGATGACCATTGTGAGCAGGATGCGAACCGTTGCCTGCACGCCTCTTGTAAGGGCGGGCTGAGTTGCAACCTCGCTCTTTCTTCTGATGAAGATGAAGAGGGCGGCAGCAAGGTAGAGGATGCCGATGATGCAGGTGTAGGCGTCTGCGGCGGCATTTGCAAAGTAATTGGGGAGATCTCCCTCAAAGAAGAGCTCAAAGAGAGTTCCCACGTAAACGTTCATAGAGGGGGAGAGAATTGAGAGATAGTCAAGGGCGAGATACTCTGCAAGGTTTCCTATCTCCATTGTTATGACCGTCATAATAAAACGGGGAAGAATGAGAATGAGAACGGAAACTGCGATGTTTGAGAGCATAGTGCCCGTCATGCTCACGGCAAGAGAGCAAACTCCCGCAGAGATGAGCATAAATGCAAGGTAGGTAAACAGAAGATCCAGAGCTCCGTCAAAAACAACGGTGAAGAGCTGAGGAAATGCAAGATATGCGATAAGGCCGATGCCTCCCGCAACGACTGCGATGCCTATGACCCAGGTGAAGACCGCCGCCATATTGCTGATGAATATGCAGGCTCTCGTGTAGGGCAGGGCGTGGTAGAAGTCGCTTGAGCTTCTCTTGTTGAAAACAGAGAAGAGGATGAGCACCATAATGGGGGTGACCAGCGCCGCCGTGAAGGGAACCGATAGGGTCACTATATCAAAGGACATGATATCGGGGGAGAAAACGTCTCCGGGATGGCGGTAGTGCTGAAGCCAGTCAAGGTAGTTAAAATAAGAGGTTATGGGGTAGGCCAGCTGGATAACGGTCATGAGAGCGAGGGCGATAAAGCCGAAAACTCTCAGACGGCGCAGGCCTTCAATATATAATCCTTTAGAAAATAATGTTTTTTTCATAATTTGTCTCCATTCCGCTAAAGAACAATCAGTTTCAAGCCTCAATCTAAATTGAAGGAATAGCCGAGAGCCTCCATCTCGTAGGTGAATACCTCCTCAAGAGTGAGGGGGAGGATATCAAGAAGAACGGGGCCCATAGCGGAAAGACGGGTGACCGTCTCGCTTCTCTCTCCGCGAACGATCATATTTGCAACGGAGCCGTGCTTCGTGAAATGAACGATATCTATGCCGTCGAATTTGGAACGGTCATATTCCTCGGAGAAAGCTATCTGTATCTTATACTGGGCGGTCTTCAGCTTCTGCACGTCGCTCTCAAGGATAAGTCCGCCCTTGTGGAGCAGAGAGAGCTGATCGCAGGTGTCCTCAAGCTCTCTGAGAGAGTGGGAGGTGATGATGGCGGTCGCCCCGCGGTCAACAACGTCTTGGCAGATAAGCTTTTTGATGTAGTTTCGCATAACGGGGTCAAGTCCGTCGAAGGTCTCGTCAAAGAATATGTATTCGGGCTTTGATGCGAGAGCGAGAATGGTAAGGGCCTGACGGCGCATACCCTTTGAGAAGGTGTTGATGCCGCGGTCCGTAGGCAGCTCAAGGTCCTTTGCGAGGGTGTTGAAGGTCTGCCAGTCAAAATCGGGGTAGAGGGCAGAGTAGAGCTTGCCCATTCTCTTGAGGCTTGCGGCGGGAAGATAGTAGAGCTCGTCGGGAACGTAGGCTATCTTTGCCTTTGCCGAGGGATTTTCGTATATGGGCTCTCCGTCCAGAAGCGCCGTGCCGCCGTCGGCGCGGTAAACTCCCGAGAGAACTCTGAGAAAAGTGGATTTGCCTGCGCCGTTTGAACCGACCATACCGTAGATGCAGCCGTTCTGAATAGTGCAGGTAACGTTTTCGAGAGCGCAAACTCCGTCAAACCTTTTCGTGAGATTAGTTGTTGTGATCATTTTGCTTCCTCCTTTTCGGGGATAGGGGTGGTACTTTCGTCTATTGCGCGGATGATCTCTTCCTTTGAAACGCCCGCCGCCATCAGATCCTGAGCGAGAGCGCGTATCTCCTGCAGCCTGCCGGTGGCAAGGCTTTTCAGAATATCTCTTGCTCCGGGCATAACGTAGCAGCCCCGGCCGGGAACGCTGCCGATCAGGCCCTTTGCATCAAGCTCGCCGTATGCCTTCTGAATGGTATTGGGATTAACGGAAAGCTCAAGAGAAAGGGCGCGAACCGAGGGGAGCTGTTCTCCCTCCTTGAGGAGTCCTGCGCTGATGAGCTTTTCCATCTGGGTGATTATCTGCTCATAGACCGGAGTACGGGACATTATATCAATGTATAGCATCGTGTCCTCCTTTCTAACTGTACTATGTGTCTTAGTACAGTTTCAATATAGCAGATGATTTATAGGTTGTCAATAGTATTTTTGGAAAAAATTGAACCGTTTCATGATTTTTCTGTTTTTTAACGAAAAAAAGCATATACGAAATGTAGGGACAGGCGTCCTCGACTGTCCGCGAACGGAAACGATATGCAGATACAATACTTGATAAACAATGCGTGCAATTCAGCGACTATCCGTCCCTTGCAAAGGGAGAAAAGTGTTTTAGTTGCCTTTTTGACTATCAAATTTCGTCTTTCATAAATGGTTTCGTTATTAGGACAGTCGTAGGGGTTCCCCGAAAGGGAACTCGTGAGCTTTTGGGGGTTCCCGTCGAGGACGCCTGTCCCTACAACAAGGTAAAATTTTTGCGTTCGTTTGCGCATCAAATTTCATTCTGTTCGTGCGCTGGCATTTGATATTTAACAAAAAATTCTGTCCTCTCGTTGACAGAGGGAGGGGGTTTTTGTATAATGTATGATAGAGTAGTATGAAAATACATGGAGGATAAGCTATGTGTAATATCCCAAGAAACGAATATCCCCGTCCCTCCCTCGTGCGCGAGGCCTCCTCGTGGCTTTGCCTCAACGGCGAGTGGGATTTTGAGATAGATAAGAATAACGAAACCGAAAGCAGCGAGCTTTATCTCGCAGAAGGCTATTCAAAAAAGATAACCGTCCCCTTCGTTCCCGAGTCAAGGGCTTCGGGCCTTGAGATAACGGAGCATATGAAGAGAGTATGGTATACCCGCGCATTCGACCTGCCCGAGCATTTTTGCCTTGAGCGAGGCCGCGTGCTTCTTCATATCGGCGCCTGCGATTATCATACCAGGGTATGGATAAACGCATCCCCCGCAGGCGAGCATAAGGGCGGCTATACTCCCATCTGCCTTGATATAACGGATCATTTGAGGAGGGGCGAGAACCGCATCAATATCACCGCCTTTGACGACGTTTGCTCAAAGCTTCAGCCCTCGGGCAAGCAGTGCGAGGCTGAAAAGAACCACGGCTGCTTCTATACCCGTTGCACGGGCATCTGGCAGACGGTGTGGCTTGAGTACGTTCCCGCGTCTTATATAAAGAATGTAAAAATACTTCCCGACGTAAAGAATGAAAAGGCAGACTTCACCGTAAAGGTGGAGGGCAAGGGCAAGGTAGAGGCAACCGTCACCCTTGAGGGCAAGACCGTCGCCTCGGCGAGCAGCTTTGCAACGGGCGGATATGCAACCTTCTCCGTCGCTATTCCCCGGCCCGTTCTCTGGGATATAGGAGAGGGAAACCTATATTACGTTGACCTTACCTTCGGAGAGGACCGCGCAACAGCCTATTTCGGTATGCGAAGCATTGAGACCGATGGCAGGCGTGTGCTCCTTAACGGAAAGCCCGTGTTTATGACTCTCGTTCTCGATCAGGGTTATTATCCCGATGGTATATACACGGCAAGCGATGCTTCTGAATTCAAGCGCGATCTTGATTTGCAGATGGCCGCAGGCTTTAACGGCGCAAGAATGCATATGAAGGTGTTTGAGCCCGGCTTTATCCACGAGGCGGATAAGGCAGGCTATCTCCTCTGGGGCGAGTACCCAAACTGGGGCCTTGATATCGCTCAGGATGCTTCAACTCCCCATATGCTTCCCGAGTGGCTTGAGGCTGTGGAGAGGGACGTTAATTCTCCCTCCATCATCGGCTGGTGCCCCTTTAACGAGTCCTTCCCCATGGGAAATAAGGCTCTGCCTCAGCTTTGCTATGATATAACCAAGCAGTTTGACCCCACCCGTCTCGTTATCGACTCCTCGGGTTGGGTGCACATGGCCTCCACGGATATCTACGACAGCCACGATTACGATCAGAACCCCGAGACCTTTAAGGAGAGGTATCAGTGCCTTATTACGGGGGAGGGTGAGTATCCCGTGAATTACCGCTCCCTGGACGACGGCTACGACGGAAAAAAGCCTTATTTCGTTTCCGAGTTCGGCGGTAGCTTCTTCGATCTTGACGCCGTATACGAGAACGATGCTCAGGAGTCCTCAAATCCCTGGGGCTACGGCGAAGCTCCAAAGGGCGCGGAAGAGTTTGAAGCGAGAATTACGGCTCTTTGCGCGGCTCTTCGCGAAAACGGCGAGATGTGCGGCTTTTGCTACACTCAGTTCACCGACGTTATGCAGGAAATGAACGGCCTCTTCTCCTATGATCGCCGTCCCAAGCTCCCAATTGAAAAAATACATAAAGCAATTGCAGGAAATTAACAAAAAGGAAATATAAATATGAAGATCAAAACAGTTAAAGGAATGAACGACTATCTGCCCTCCGATGCGGAGATCCGCGATTATCTTCAGTCGGTCATTATAGATACCTATAAGAATTCGGGCTTTGAGCATATCATCACTCCCATTATGGAGGATGCAGAGAACCTTGATAAGAGCGAGGGCGGCGATAACCTTAACCTTATCTTCAAGGTAATGAAGAGAGGCGCAAAGCTTCATCGCGCTCTTGAGAGCGGAGATGTTAAGGACCTTTCCGATATGGGTCTCAGATATGACCTCACTCTCCCCCTCTGCCGCTATTTCGCAAATAACCGCCAGAATCTTATGCTCCCCTTCAAGGCTATCCAGGCAGACCGCGTATACCGCGCGGAAAATTCTCAGAAGGGCCGCCTGCGCGAGTTTATCCAGTGCGATATTGATATTATCGGTTCAAAGGCTCCCGAGTGCGAGATAGAGCTCATCCTCACAACGGCTGAGGCTATCCGCAAGATCGGCATCGGCGATTTCAAGATAAAGATAAACGACCGCACCCTCCTCAGAGCAGTCGTTGAAAAGATCGGCTTTAAGGAGGAGGATTTCGACAGCGTTTGCATCACCTTTGATAAGCTTGATAAGATCGGCGCCGACGGCGTTCGCGCAGAGCTTCTCTCAAAGGAGTTTGACGTCGAGTGCGTTGATCGCTTCTGCGAGTTCTTCGGCGGAGAGAAGATCACAATGGACGACGTTCGCGCTCTTCTCGGCGAGAACGAGGCTATTGCAAATCTTGAGTATATCATGAACAGCGTTGAAAAGATCGCAGGCGATACCGTAAAGCTTGATTTTGATATCTCCCTCGTTCGCGGACAGGGATATTATACGGGCACCGTATTTGAGATACACAGCCTTGAGTTCTCCGGCGCCATCGGCGGCGGCGGACGCTACGATAATCTTATCGGTAAGTTCATCGGCGAGTCCATTCCCGCCGTTGGCTTCTCCATCGGCTTTGAGAGAATTTTCGCTATTCTCAAGGATCGCGGAAATTTCAAGATCCCCGACGGTAAGGAAAAGGTGGTCATCCTCTATGACCGCGAAAACTACGTTGCGGCTCAGCTGAGAGCACGGGAGCTGAGAGAGAAGTATGATGTAACTCTCTGCGAGAGAACGAAGAAGGCGGGCAAGCAGCTTTCCCGCTATGCAGAGCGCGGATATACCTATTTCTTCACAGAGGGTCAGTCCGAGGCTCTTCAGCCCCTTTCCTAAAAAACGGTGTTATCCGTATTTCGGAGGTATGCTTTGAATTTTAAAAGAATTGCTTCTGTTGTGCTTGCGGCGGTAATGGCAGCTGCCTGCCTTTCTTCCTGCACGGTCCTCTCTTCCACCGACAGAGAGCGTGAGTGCGTTCTCACGGTGGGCGAATACGAGGTGCCCTACGAGCTTTATTATTATATAACCGAAAACCTGAGAAACACTATCTCCGATGAGGATGAGATAAGGGCGGAATGCGAGAAGACCCTTAAGGATATCTATGCTGTTTTCGCCGTTGCCGAGGATTACGGCATCGAGTTTGACGATGAGTATATCGCATCCATCGCAGATGATGCCGCAATGTTTGCAATCGAGGATTGCGGAGGCAAAAAGGAGTATAAAAAGGCGCTTGCAGAAAATCATATGAACGATAGCGTATACCGCTTCCTTGAAAGGTATTCCGCGACAGCTGCCGAACTTCTCAGCGCCATAACCGATTCCAATGAATTTCCCAGTGATACCAAGGGAATTGAGGCTCTCGCAAAAGGCGATGAGTTCATCTGCGTAAAGCAGATACTCGTTGTTGGCGAGGGCGGCACCGCATCGGTGGACGATACCTATTTCCAGACCAAGGAGCCCCATACCGACGAGGAAGCTTTGGCGATTGCCGAAAAGGCCCTCAAGAGAGCTCAGGCAGGTGAGGATTTTGATTCTCTCGTCAACGAATACGGCGAATCTCTCTATATGTTCAATAATACGGACGGCTATTACGTCTGCCGCGGCATGTGGGAAAAGGTAAACGAGGATGCCGTTTTCGGTCTTGAGGTCGGAGAGATAAGCGAGGTAGTTGAGAGCGAAAGCGGATATAGCGTTTTCCTCCGCTGTGAAAAGAGCGATGCGTATATTGAAGATCATATAGACGATATTGCAGAGAGCTATTATAAGGCTCAGTATGAGCTGAAGCTTGAGGCTGCCCGCGCAGAGCTTGAGATAGAGGAGAAAGAGGCTCTTGAAAGCATTCTTGCAGAGGTAAAAGAAAAATAATTTTTGGAGAGGTCGCAGGATATGAAAAAATACCGCACCTATACCGCAAAAAAATATAAGCTTGCGCGGCGTATCATCTTTTACGTCAGCGCCGCAGTTATAATACTTGTACTCACGGTCATCTGGGGCAATCATCTTAACGATAAGGTGAATAGCGTGGACCGAACGACTACGGATATCCTCAGCGAGACCGAGCCGCCGAAGGCACCTGATAAGGAAAACGAGAATGGCTTTGAGGCCGAGCACGACAGCGCGCTCTCTTCGGTAGCGGCAGGCTGTCTTCAGCTTAGCGGCGAGGATAGCAGCGAAAGCGCTGTAAAGAAGGTGCAGGCTATAAAGCTTGCAGGCTTCAATGCCGTAAGCTTTTCTTTGACCGATGAGGAGGGCAGCGTCACATACCGTTCCCCCGCCCTCACCTCTCTTTCAAGGCTTCCCGCCTCGGAAAAGCTTGTCTCCTTCGAGGCCCTCAGCGCCGCATTCAAGGCGGCAGGGGATATGGGCCTTCGTATTTCGGTAGTTATCAATTCCTCCGAGAGCCTTGCCGATACGGTAATAGCCCGGGAGGTAGCGACCCTTGGAGCAGAGGAGATAGTCATCCTCGGGTTTGAGGGATATTCTCTTCTCAATAACGATGCAGTTGACGTTATAGGTGCATACGTCGGCAAAATGAGAGAGGCGGCAGGAGAGTCTGTTGCCCTTTCCGTCTGCTTCACGGAGGAGTTTTATAAGGCTCCTCAGAATGCACCCTATCTTGAAAAGGTATATGCTCTCTGCGAGTTTCTAAGCATTGATATGACCCTTGCCGATGCCGAGAGCGCAAAGCAGACCGCCGCAGATCTTGCGGGCAGCTTCAGCGCATATCTTCTCCGTCCCCTCCTTTCGGGAGATGATAAGGAGGCGGCAGGCGAGATCAGCGCCGCGCTCAGCGAGATGTCCGTTGGGGCAAGGCAGTACGTTTCATCTGCAGAAAAGAAGGCTGATGAGGATTGATGGAAACTAATATTGTCAGTATATTTAACGATAAAAGGCCTGCCGTGATATGCACGGCAGGCTCAAATATTTCAGCGGCAAACGAGGCCGCAAGGGAAAGCATACTCCGTCATAGCGAGGGCGAGAGCCTTTTCGATCATATGGAGGCGGAGGATGCCCTCAAATATACCGCTATGTTCTATTCAGACAGATGCGGCGAATATCTTGCTTTTCCCGTCTATGATCTTCACGGCTATACCTATGCCGTTGCGGTTTTTGATCTTATAATGGGCAGAAGATTTTCCCTCGTCAGCTTCTTTGGCCGAGAGGAGAAGAATATCAAAAGGATGTATTCCTCTCTGAAAAGCGCGGGTAGCTGCTTCCCCGAAAGGGCGCAGAGCTTTGTCAAGGCATTCGCGGCTATTGATGATGGCGCCTTTGAATGCGAGGACAGAGTGACCCCGGGAGAGCTTTATGATATAACGAGGGCCCTTTGCGAGAGGACCGGGGAAGATTCCCGTTTTCCCGCCCTTAAGCTTAATAGCAGGCTGTGCACCGTTCTCGTCGGCGCGCCGCAGATAGCAGTTGTTGAGCTGTTTTGTCTGATAGCCGCCGCCCTGCGGGAAATGGGCGCAAAGAGCGCCTTTGCAGAGGTCTCGTCTCTCGGGGGTATCCCGCAGATGAGGCTTTGGGCAGAGGGCGTTTCTCCCTTTGCAGATTGTTCAGACCTTGATGCATTGATAGATGCAGGTGTGGCAGGCAGCGTTCAGCTCGTCATTGCCGATTATATCGCAGGGCTCTACGGCGCAAATATATCCGCCGCCTCAAGCGTTGAGCGGGGCGAGGTCTCCTTGACCGTAGAGTTTGAAAGCCGCAGCACTGAGCTTCTCGACTTTAAGAGCCGCCAAAGGCTTGCCTTTTTTGAGGAGGACCTTGGCATTATCATGGGTCATCTTGAAAAGCTTTGGGCTAAAGGCAGAGCAGAAGCGCAAGAATGAGAACGGTGTCAAGCCCTGCCCGCTCCTCGCTTCCCGCAAGGAGGATTATTAGAGCGATGAGAAGTATCTCCTCGCCCGGCAGACTTTGAATAAAGGAGAGAAGGCCCGAGCTCTCATCCTTTTTATCATCGGCGCACTCGCAGGGGCAGCAGTCCTCTTCTTCGTATTTTTGCGGCTCGCATTCTTCCTCTGCGGGCAAAAGTGGGGGAGGAGCCTCCCTTTTCGGTGGCCGCTCTCTTCTTTTGGGCTCTCCGTAGAAGGGAAAAGCGTCGTCCCGCCCGTCGCTTCGGCGGCGAAATCGGCTGCCGTCGTATCCCGGAGGGGGTGTCAGCGTATATTCTCCGTATTGCATCCCTTTGCTTTTTGAATACATTGTCATATATGCCTTTCTGTAGAATTATCAGCCCCGAAAGGCGCCGAGAACGCCCCAAAGCCCCTCAAGTTGCAAAAGCCCGTCTATAAGAGAGCGCCGCCTTTCGGAGAGAAAGGGCTTGAGGGCCCTGAGAAGAGCGGAGCGCTGCGCATCCCGCGAAACAGACAGGGAGTGGGATACGGGAGCGGCGGAGCTTTCCTTCTCCCCGCCTTTTGCGCCTGAGCTGAGGGCCGAGGCCATATTCATTATCTGCCCCATCATCTCGGGTGAGATGGAAAGGGCGGGAGAGGAGTCGGGGGCGACATCTGCCGCGGGCTCGGCCTCTGATTTCTTGCTGTCGGCGGCAAGGGATGAGACCAGCTTTGTGATCTCGGGGTTTTGCATAAGAGAAGAGAGAATTTCAGAAAATCCCGTTGCTGAGTCCATAGCTTCTCACCTTTTTTGTTTTTTTGCGCTTTCCATTATCTCAAGAGCGCGGCTGATGTCGCTGTCGGTGAGAGTGCCCATTGCGCTTCTCAGCTTTGAGATATCCTCGGGCCGAACGTTCATCCCCGAGAGATCAAAGCCCTGAGAGGAGCCGATGGCAACTATCATCCTCCAGAGGCTGTCGTCGGGGAGAGAGGAAAGCATATCAATAGTTTTTTTGTCGATTTTCATATTTCCCCCGTGGAATAAATATTTTCCGCAGTCGCGGCTTTGTTTTCAGTATATTCAATATCAAAGAAAGTGTGTGTCATATGAAGATACTCGTTTTTTCAGATTCCCACGGAGCGACCTATAAGCTCCTTTCGGCGGCAGGCACCCATCCCGATGCCGATATGTTCGTTTTCCTCGGAGACGGCCTCAGGGATGCCGAGGCCCTTTTTGAGAAATATCCGAGGGTGCCTCATATTGCCGTCAGGGGCAATTGCGATCTTTTCTCTCCTGATGGGGGAGAGGTGTTCCTTGATGAGCAAACGGTGGATCTTGGGGAGATACGCTTCTTTTGCTGCCACGGGCATAAATACGGCGCAAAGAGCACCCTGATGCGCCTTTGGCTCAGAGGACGCGAGAAGGAGGCCGCTCTCGTTCTTTTCGGCCATACTCACCAGCCCTTGGAAACGGTGCACGAGGGAGTTCGCCTTTTCAATCCCGGAAGCGTTATGCAGGGCAGCTACGGCGTGGTCTACGTTGAGGGCGGCGCTGTTACGGCATCCCACGGTAGGATAAGATAACTGAGTAATAAAAGAAGAGAAGAGCTGCCTTCTCTTTTTTTGTTTATTAATGAAACCTCTTTTCAAAAGGGTTAAAATATGATATACTGAAATGTAATGCATATTTAGTTATTTCATAAAAACAAAAGCCACAGAGGATTTTTGGAAAAATGATAAAGAATGAGCTTATAAAGACCGATCTTACCCTCAAGGATTTCTACTATGATCTCCCCGAGGAGCGTATCGCCCAGACTCCCGTGGAGCCCCGCGATTCCTCTCGCCTTATGGTCATAGACAGAAAGGGAGAGGGCGTTTCTCATAAGGTATTTCGCGATATAATAGACTTTATCCGCCCCGAGGACGTTCTTGTCATCAACGATACCCGCGTTATTCCCGCCCGCATCATCGGCCGCAGAAGCGAAAAGATGACCCCCGAGGGAAGGATAGAGAGTGAGAGCACAGCCCCCGTTGAGCTCCTCCTCTTGAAGCAGAGAGAGAACGACGTGTGGGAGGCGCTGGCAGGCCCCGGCAAGAGAGCAAGAACGGGAGATATCATCTCCTTTGGTGAAGGAGTTCTCAAGGCTGAGGTAACGGATATAATCGAGGGGGGACTTCGCGTTGTCAGAATGTTCTGTGACGGCGGTGAATATAAGACCGTGTATGAGGCCCTTCACGCTCTGGGCACTATGCCCCTGCCCCCTTATATAACGGAAAAGCTTGAAAATCAGGAAAGATATCAGACCGTGTATTCAAGAGAGGAGGGCAGCGCCGCCGCTCCGACGGCAGGCCTCCACTTCACTCCCGAGCTTCTTGGTAAAATACGCGAGAAGGGTTGCGCCATAGTTCCCGTTCTTCTTCACGTGGGTCTCGGAACCTTCCGTCCCGTTAAGGAGGAGAGGATCACAGATCACGAGATGCACTCCGAGTATATCAGAGTGAGCGAGGAGGCGGCAGAGGAGATAAACCGCCGCCGTGCCGCGGGAGGCAGAGTTATCGCCGTCGGCACGACCTCCTGCCGCACTCTTGAGAGCGCCGCGGATGACGAGGGTATCCTCCATCCTCTCAGCGCAGATACGGGAATATTTATCTATCCCGGATATAAGTTTAAGATAGTGGATGCGCTCATAACGAATTTCCATCTTCCCGAAAGCACCCTGCTTATGCTGGTATCCGCCTTTGCGGGCAGGGAGAGGATGCTTTCGGCGTATAACACCGCCGTTTCGGAAAAATACAGATTTTTCTCCTTTGGCGATGCAATGCTGATAGTATAAAAGATTTATACTATCAGCAGAGAAGAGATAATAGAGAAAAGATAAGAGAAAATGAGGCTTTTTGCTTTGGCAAAAACCAACCATTTCTTTTCACTCTTCACTTTTATCTTTTCACTCATCGAAGTTTTGCATCTTATATGCTGTATACTTCGATGACGCGATGTTTATAGTATAAAGGACGATGTCCTTTATACAGTGAAGAGATCATAGTGAAAAGTGAAAAGGTAATGAGAATTTCGACAAATTTTGCGGGACGTGTTGCTTTTTCGCAGTTTCTTTGATATAATAACCAGTGGTATTCTTATTTATAACCAAGGAGCTGCGGAATTTCTCCGCCCGTGTTCTCTATGATTCGATGGATCTGTCGGGTTCTGACGGGGCTGCTCACCGGCGTGTTTTTCACCGTCAGCGTGTGTGCCGCAGAATCTTCCCTTACGCAGTTTATCGGCTATC
>JAZQAS010000101.1:0-4191 GCA_045545335.1 Candidatus Avispirillum sp.
CTAAGCGCCGCAGTACTCCGTACTGCAACCTTTTGCCTGCCAACCTTATCTATACCAATTTTTCGAAAGTTTTTGACGGGGCGTGGGGGGCTTTTTCCAAAAAGCCTCCCACATATTCCTCCCCCACAAACCGTAATTTGACGGAAATTCAGAAAACCGTCTGCAAACGCAGACGGGTTTCTACATCAATTATTCATTATTAAGTCGGAGGCCCAGCGGGCTTTGGGAGACAAAAGCTCCTGACAACTCCTTGGCCCCCAGAACGACATGCCTACGATCCGACTTCATATTCCTCCCCCACAAACCGTAATTTGACGGAAATTCAGAAAACCGTCTGCAAACGCAGACGGTTTTCTACATCAATTATTCATTATTCATCATTCATTATTCATTAAAAGAAGCTGTGCGACAGCCCTTTTAATTTGCACAATATTTTTCGTATACCTTGATAGCGTCAAAAACGGGGGTGTATTCGCTGGTGCCTGCAAATGCCGTGACCAGAATGTACTGGGGGCGCGCCGTGAGAGATTCGTCCTCTCTGCAGTTTGCCGCAAAGGTGCAAAGGCAGTTTCGCGCTTCCGTTGTATAGCCCGTTTTGCCGCCCTGAACGTAGAGGCCCTCGACCTCGTCGCCCTTCATTCTTGAATAGAGAGTGCTTGTCAGAAGAATGCCGTCGGGGTGCTGCTCCGTGGGAGCGGTGGTATACTGATAGGTTGAGAGTATCTCACGCATAACGGGGTTTGAGATAGCGTATTCAAGTATCTTTGCCATATCGTGGCAGGTGGTGTAGTGGTCGTCGTCGTGAAGACCGCTGGCCGTCACGAAATGGGTGTTCTTGAGGCCAAGGTCCTTCACCTTTTCGTTCATAAGAACGGCGAAATCCTCCTCGCTGCCTGCAACAAGCTCTGCAAGTCCGTTCGTTGCATCTCCGCCCGAGGGGAGGATAGCTCCGTAGAGAAGGTCCCGCGCGGTGACGGTCTCGCCCGCCTTGAAGCCTGCAACGGATGCATTGGCGATATAAAGCTCGTCAAGCATGGCGGCGTCAAAGGTGTAGGTAACGTCAAGGCTGGGCAGATTTTCATATGCCGCGATAAGTGTCATGACCTTCGTCATGGATGCGGGGTATATCCTCTCGTCGCCGTCCTTGGAGGCGATAACGGTGTTGGAGTCAAGGTCTATAAGAATGCCGTAGCCGCTGTCGATGGAAAGGTGCTTCGTTTTATCCGTATATGCCGCGGGCCTGAGATAAGAGGGCTTCAGCTTGTCGATATCTTCCTTTGAGGAGGTCTGGAGAACTACCTTATCGTCGCCGTCCCAGCCGTCGCCGTCATTGTCCCGTCCGCAGGACTGAATGCCGAAGGTAAGGGCAAGAATAAGGATAAGGCAAAGGAGCACCGTTGCAAGAACGGCGTTTCTGCCCATCTTTATCTCCTTTGCGGGCTTCTTTTGGCTTTGGGGCACGGTTTTCGTTCGGTGCATTGCCGAAAGGTCCTGACGTGGCGGCATTGGTCTGCCTGCCCGGGCCTGACCCTGCCTTTGCCCCGTTCTCACGGTTCTTGAATTGGGAACGCCGCTTGCGCGGTAGCGCTCTGCACTCTGCGGGGGCCTTTGCATCTGAGGGGTGGCGCCGCGGCGTCTGTTATATTCGTTATCGTGGCGATCTTCCATATGCAGCCTCCGTTTTCAAGATAAGAATATTTTACACGAAAAGCGCCTGCGTGTCAACCGTAAGCGGCGAAGTTTACAATTCATCTTACATTATAATATTGCAAACGGCGACAAAATGGAGTATAATGAAAAAAGCGAAGTCTTTTAAAAAAAGGAGATATTTATGATCAAGATCGATATATTTTCCGGCTTTCTCGGCGCGGGAAAAACAACGCTTATAAAAAAGCTTATCAGCGAGGCCTTTGCAGGTGAGAAGCTTGTTGTTATTGAAAACGAATTCGGCGATATCGGTATCGACGGCGGCTTTCTTGAGGAGGCAGGCATTGAGATAACCGAGATGAACTCCGGCTGCATCTGCTGCTCTCTCGTCGGCGATTTCGGCAAGGCTCTCGGCGAGGTCATCGAGAAGTATGCGCCTCAGCGCATCCTCATCGAGCCCTCGGGCGTCGGCAAGCTTTCCGACGTTATCAAGGCAGTTGAGGACTTAAAGCTTGAGGGCGTCACCCTTAATTCTGCAACCTGCGTGGTCGATGCAAAGAAATGCAAGATGTATATGAAGAATTTCGGCGAGTTCTTCAATAATCAGATAGAAAGCGCGGGAACCATCGTTCTCAGCCATACCGCCGCCCTCTCCGAGGAGAAGGTCAGCGCGGCCTGCGCTCTTCTCCGCGCTCATAATGAGAAGGCGGAGATCGTAACAACGGATTGGGCTCTCCTTTCAGGCGAGCAGATCCTTTCCGCAATGGAGAAGACCTCCACCCTTGCAGATGAGCTGAAGGCTCTCAGCGAGGAGGAGATCTGCCCCGAGTGCGGACATCACCATCACCATCACCATCATCACGATGAGGAGTGTGATTGCCACGAGCACGAGCATCACCACCACCATCATCACGATGAAGAGTGCGACTGCCACGAGCATCACCACCACCATCACGATGAGGAGTGCGACTGCCACGAGCATGAGCATCACCACCACCATCACGATGAGGAGTGCGACTGCCACGAGCATCATCATCACCATCATCACGATGAGGAATGTGATTGCCACGAGCATCACCATCACGACCACGACCACGGCGAGGAGTGCTCCTGCGGATGCCACGGACACGGCCATCACCATCATCACGCAGACGAGGTGTTCACAAGCTGGGGCAAGGAAACAGCCCATCGCTACACCGAAAGCGAGCTTTGTGAGGCACTCTCAGCCCTTGAAAACGAGGAGCGCTTCGGCATGATCCTTCGCGCAAAAGGCATCGTCGCAGGCGACGGTTGCTGGTATCACTTTGACTACACCCCCGGCGAGGGCGACGTGAGAGTGGGAACTGCGGCAACAACGGGCAGACTTTGCGTTATCGGCTCAAAGATAAACGAAGAGGCCCTGAACGCACTTTTTAACTGAAAACAAAAGAGTTGATACTTTTCCGCCGCGGCGGAATTTGGAGGAATTATGCAGGATACACCCGTATATCTTGTCACCGGTTTTCTTGAATCGGGCAAGACCAAGTTCATTCAGGAGACCTTGCAGGACAAGCGCTTCACCGAGGGAGAGCGAGTTCTCGTTATCGCCTGCGAGGAGGGCGAGGAGGAGCTTGACCCCACAATGTTTGCAGGGGCAGACGTGTTTTACGAGGTCATTGAGGACAGCGAGGATATGAGCCCCGAGCTTTTCATAAAGCTTCAGAAAAAGCATAACGCAACGAAGATACTCATTGAGTATAACGGTATGTGGCAGCTTTCCGAGCTTTTTGAGGCAGCGCCCGAGAATTGGATCATCGGACAGAACATTCTCTTCTTCGATTCAGCAACGGCAATTGCCTATAATGCAAATATGCGCAGCCTCGTTGTGGATAAGATCCAGTCTGCGGATATGATAATCTTCAATCGCATTACCGACGTTATGGACACTATGGAGTTCCATAAGATAGTTCGCGGCCTTTCCCGCAGCGCCGCCATCATCTATGAGAAGGTCTCCGGCGAGATAGCCTACGATGAGATAGAGGATCCTCTGCCCTTTGATAAGGAGGCAGACGTTATCGTTATTGAGGATAGGGATTATGCGCTTTTCTATCGCGATCTTTGCGAATGTATGTCCGATTACGACGGAAAGACCGTTCGCTTCAAGGCACTCGTAGCGATAGACCGCGCCATGGGCAGCGGATGTATGCTCGTCGGCCGCCACGTTATGACCTGCTGCGCAGACGATATCCAGTATACTCCCATGGTCTGCAAGTGGCCCAAGAGCGATAGCCTTAAGAGCTACGATTGGGTAGAGGTCGAGGGCAGGATAGAGATAAAGAACCATAAGATGTACGAGGGCCCCGGCCCCGTGCTTATGGCGAAAAAGGTGGTCTACGCCCCCGCGGCAGAGCCCCCCGTAGCGACCTTCTATTGATAATGAAGAATGAATAATGAATAATGAAAAATGAATAATTGATGTTGAAAACCGCCCTCGGCGGTTTTCTTCATTTGTGTTTAAAATGCAGCTTGTGCAGACCATACGGATATAAGCAGGTGAGGCGGTCA
>JAZQAS010000102.1:0-2256 GCA_045545335.1 Candidatus Avispirillum sp.
AAAGTAGAAATCCGCCGTAAAAACGGCGGATTTCATTGTTATAAGCGGCTTTTTAGCCGCGAATTGTCCCTCTGTCGTACCTTTGTACGCCGACGACGGACAATTCACGGCTTCTGCATCCTTTTCGACAGCCCGAGGTCAGCTTGTCGATATCTTTATCGACAAGCTGAGATTTGCGATGCAAATCTGTGATATTCGTCTTACGACGAGTGAAATAGGCTTCGCCTGTGAAATATTTTCTTCGAAAATATTAAGGAATAAAAAATATCCGCAAACCTTGGTTGCGGGTATTTTTTTACATTAACGTGCCCAAAGGGCACATATCACATTGCGTTAGCAATATATCACATTTCCCTCGGGAAATATATCACTTTCCCGTAAGGGAAAATATCACCGGCGGTTGCGATGATCCTTATCGCAACCGACTTATCGGAGGTCTTTTGTTTTTGTTAAAGCTCTGAGGGAGCGTTTTCCTTAAGCGAGGCCTTTATCTCGTCAAGGGGCTTGATATGCTTATTATAAAGATATCTGAACATTACGATACAGAGGATGACGGATGCAAGCTCTGCGATGGGGTAGGAGAGCCATACCTGCCAAACCTCGCCGAAGCGGGCGAAGAGGTAGGCTGTGGGAACGAGAACGATGATCTGGCGCACGAAGGAGACGATCATACTGAAAACGCCGTTGCCGAGAGCCTGGAAAACGGAGGAGATAACGATACAGAAGCCTGCGAATATAAAGCTGAGGCTGACGATGCGCAGGGCGGTCTTGCCCATATCCATCATATCGTTCTCCGCGCCGAACATACTGAGAAGTGCCTCGGGAGCCGTCTGGAATACGAGAAGGCCCGCAAGCATTATGATGACCGCCGCGGTGACGCTGAGGCGTATGGTTTTGACGATCCTTTCCTTATTCATAGCTCCGTAGTTGAAGGCAACTATGGGCACCATACCGTTATTAAGGCCGATAACGGGCATAATGAGGAAGGATTGAAGCTTGAAGTAGATACCGAATACGGTAGTTGCGATCTCGCCCACCTTATCTATGGAGAAGAGGATGCGGTTCATGCAATAGGTCATAAGAGAGCCTATGGCCATCATAAGAACGGAGGGCAGGCCCACGATAAGTATCTTGAGGATAAGCTTTTTGTGGAGTGCGAAATCGGAGAGAGAGATCCTAAGCTCCTTATTATAAACGAAATGAAGGATGATGGCGGTGGCAGCTGAGCACATCTGACCGACGACCGTTGCAACTGCGGCGCCCTTGATGCCCATTTCGGGCGCGCCGAGAAGGCCGAAGATGAGTATGGGGTCAAGCACTATGTTGACAACTGCGCCAACGGCCTGCGCGGCCATAGACTGAAGGGTCTTGCCCGTTGCCTGCAAAAGCTTTTCAAAGGTGACCTGAATAAAGATGCCGAAGGAGAAGATGCAGCAAACGGAGAGGTAGTCAACGCCGAAATCAACTATCTGAGTATTGGAGGTCTGGCTCTCCATAAAGGCGCGGATGCCGAAAAAGCCGATAAGTGTGAAGATGATGCAGTTGAGAGCCTCAAGGAGAATACCCTGAGCCGCGGCTCTTGCCGCTCTTTTTCTGTTGCCCTCGCCGAGGCTTTTTGAAATGATGGTGGTAAAGCCTACGCCGATACCCGTGCCGAAGGCTATCATAAGGTTCTGGATGGGGAAAGCGGTGGAGACCGCGGTAAGCTCAAGCTGAGCTTCGCTTATGCGGGCAACGAAAATACTGTCCACCACGTTGTAGAGAGCCTGAACGAGCATGGACAGCATCATAGGGACGGACATTGAAAGGAGGAGCCGTCCGATGGGCAGAGTGCCCATCTTGTTCTGTTTGATAGCTGAATTATTCAACCTTTTTCTCCTTATTTATACGTACTGATTATTATAACTATATTCTACTACTTATCTCCCCCAATGTCAACAACGCAGAATTTACAAAATAACTATGGAAAATATATGCGGTCTGTGGTATACTTAATAGGTTAGAAAAAAATCTATCTGAAGGATACGTGTATTTATGACAGATCTATCAAAAAGGCTGAGATCAGCTGCCGCCGGGGCTGATATATCCTATGCCGAGATCGAGGAAAAGCTCGGTCTTTCGGAGGGGACCTTTCAGCGCTGGGTGGACGGCAAGGAAGAGCCTGATACCGCTATGGTGAACGAGGTCGCTCCCCTGCTCGGCGTCAGCGCAAATTATCTCCTATTCGGCAAGGACGAGCTCTATGAGATGAAGGCC
>JAZQAS010000103.1:0-3774 GCA_045545335.1 Candidatus Avispirillum sp.
AGGGTAGTAGCGAATAATTACAACAAACTCTCCTTTGTAGCAGTGGAGTCTGTTTTTGGCGAAGCTACTACCCCACCACCATCCTTTCGGATGGTCCCCTGTCTCACTGCGGTTCGGTCACGTTGCGGCTCTGACAGTCCACAGGACTGTCATTCACTACCGCACCGCCGCTTCGCTACCTCTCAAGGGGCGGATAAGCGTCAAGATCGTTTCTACAAATTATCAAACATCGTTTTCAAACAGCCCTTCAAACCAAAATTTGAAGAATAAAGGCTGTCGCAGTTGCGACAGCCCCATTTTTTATTTTATGATTGAATAAACAAATGCGAATATGACACAAAGGGAGAGAACGAAAAGGCAGATCGCGGGGATCAGAGAGGGGAGGGATGTGTCGCCCTTTTCCTTAGCATCAAGAACGTGGAAAACTCCCATAGCTCCGATGGCGACGGCTGAAGTCGCGAGAACGTAGGGCAAGGTGGCCGCGCCGAACACAAGATAAACGATGCCCGCAAGGATGACCGCCGTTGCCGATAAAGTGCTGAAAAGCTTGAATTTAGTCATTTCTCTTACCCTTTGAGGCCGTAGCCTTCTTCTTTCTGAATAGGATCGAGAATACCGTCACAGTCAGGGCGCAGAGGGTGATAACGGAGGCGTAGAGCAGGGGATTTGTTTCTTTTTCTGCGGTTGTCAAAAACACTTTCTGAAGCTCCTCGTCGCTTTGCTCATTGCTGCATAGAGATATGCGGGATACCTGTATTTCCGGGCTTTTTGCGCCTCTCACGATGATGGCGCAGTAGTCTGTGGCGCTGCTTTGAGAGTAGGCAGACATATCGCAGAAAAGGGATACGGGGGCATTACATTCTACAGTTGCCGAAAACTCTGCTCTTGCATTTCCGCCTCCGAAGATTATGGAAACGTCGGCCGTTTCGCGATCCTCGGACTTCACGCATAGCTCAAGGAGAGCGGAAAGACCGTTCATATCGGTCTTTGTGTCAAGCTTGCCGATAAGGATGCCTGCGGCGGTGCTGTCATCGGTGCAGAAGCTTCTGAGAATTCGGCCGCCTGCATCGCCCTTGGCGCTTTCGGGTGTAGAGAAGCTGCCTCCTGCGACCCAGTCGGAGGCATCGTAAGAGTCGGTGAAATCCCAAAGGTCGTAGCGGCCCTTGTATTCTCCCGCGCCTACCGTTGCGGTAAGCTGAGTGATGGTGGAGGGGATAACGTTTTCCGTGTCCATCATGCTCTTGAGGCCGTCGTAGAGGGGGCTCTGCTTCGGGTTGTCCGTAAGAGAGAGGGCGCAAAAGCGCAGGCCCAGAGCAAGGGCATCCTTGCAATAGCTCTTGTAGCTTTGGATGACCGTTTCGTTGGCCGCTCCCGCAGGGCAGGTCCACATAAGGGCCGCGCCGTCGGAGGCGTTTGTGAACATAGAGGATATCTGAGAGATAACGTGTGCAAAGGATGCGTCCGTCGTTTTCGGTGTGGTGGTCTCGTAGAGAAGGGCTGAGTTCGGCGCCGAATATTTTGCAAGAAAATACTGCAGGAGAGCCGCCGAGAGGTATGGCTCTGCCCCGTCTGCGCTGAAGGGGATGAAAACTGCGAGAGCGGGATTTTTGCTCTTTGCGCATTCGGTGAACATAGCGCAAAGGCGGGCAAGACATTCTGCGGTCTCGGGCTCTGCAACGTAGCTCTTTTCGTTAACGGCGGGGCCCATAATAAAGCCGCCGAGGGTGGGATACCTTTCGGAAAGGAAGGTGGCAACGGCGCACATTATGGAAACGGAGGAGTCGGAGTCTGCGGAGTAATCAAAGAGGTAGCCCTCGCGGTCGGAGTATACCCTCAGGTAAACGCCCACGCCGCAGGAATTGTAGAAGCTGACCGCGCGGTCAAGCTCAGAAAGGACGTCGCGGTCAAAATAATAGGTGGTGCCGTAGTTGTAGGCAAGTGCCGAATGTATATGATCTCCCGTCAGGAGCTGACCTGCAAAAACGTCAAGTATAACGTGGGAGGTGTTGGTCTCAAAAACGTCTGCCGCGTCCGATGCGTGGAGCGCGGAAACGGAGGAGGTTGCAGGAGGGGCTGAGGTAGCGCCGTCGGCGGCTGTCAGATCGCCAACGGGTATCTTTCCGTCGGGGGTATCGAGATAGACTCTGTAGAAGCGCTGAGCGTAATAAGCGTCGGAGGTAAGGGATATGCGGAACTTTGTGGAAAAGCTCACGGTCTCGGCGGGGGTGTGATCCGAAACGTTGAAGTCTTGCACCTCGCTTGCGTTGATAGCGTAGAGCAGGAGCTTTGAGCCGTTGTATTTAACGCTTGCCGCAGAGGAGATGCTTCCCGAAACGACTATCTTTTTGCCGTCGTATCTGCAGGAGGAGATGCTGCCTGCGCTCTGCTCGTTTTTGCCAAGGAGGATGATGCCGGCTTCTGTAAAGGTAACGGTGTGGGCTTCGGCGGGCAGGGCAGAGAGATCAAAGGAGAGAGAGGAAAATCCGCCCGTCACGGGGAAAACGTAGGTGCCGTCTGCGGTAACGGTCTGAGGTGCGCTTACGGTAGTTGCGATCTCGCTTTCACGGCCGTCCTCCTTAACGGTCTCGTATTCCGCTGTGCAAACGATGCTGCCGGAAATAGCTCCCGAGAGCTTGACCCAGGCGAGAACGGTGTTGCTCTTCGTGTAGGCCTCGATAAAGGAGGGGGAAATGGAGGCCTTTGCGTCCTCTGCTTTCACCCGTATCTCGTTTTCAAAAAACTCGGCCTTGTATTGGGTGCTGACCTTGCTTGAAGCGAAGAGCTCGCGGTAGGAGTAGGTGAAGTATGCATCGGCCGAGGCCTTTGTCAGGGTGATGTATGAGATAGGCTCGTCCCCTGCGGTAACGGTGATGGAGATAGACGTGAGAGAGGAGCGGATGCTTTCGGGAAGAGGAACGTAGAGGGTGTCCCCCGTTGCAATAAGGGTGAAATCCGCGCTCTCGGTAGCGCCGCCGCCGGAAAGAGCTACGGAAACGGGGTATTCCTCCCCTGTTCCTCGGGCAGACATCTCAAGGGCTATCTCGTTATAAGGGGAGAGGTCGAGCTCTTGAAGCTCTGCAGAAAAGACCAGCTTTTCAGCATCCTTTTCAGAGCTGAAGGAGAGCATGGGGCTTGCCTGAACGCTTCTTTTGGAAATACGGGAAATGCCGCTGTGCGCGGTCCAGACGTCCTTTGTGAAAACGTCAAGGTCAATGCTGTCGCTGTTTTTCGGCGCGGCAAGGGAAGATATGGGCGTGAAAAGAAGGGCCCAGGACAGAACGGACAAAAGGATCAATGCGATTATTCTTTTCATAGGCACCTCCGTAGTTGTTTTTTTCAGTATAACACAAAAATGACCCTTTGTTGCGTTTTTTTGAAAAATATTTACGTATTAACAGTATTGGAAACGAAATATGATGCAGGAGCGTTTTTTATACGTTATCCTGAATTGTAAAAAAAGGGCTGTCGCACAGCTTCTTTTAATGAATAATGAATGATGAATAATGAATAATTGATGTAGAAAAACGTCTGCAAACGCCGCCGGGTTTCTGAATTTCCGTCAAATTACAGTTTAGCGGGGAGATGCACCAATGTAGGGGAGGATATTATCCTCCAGATTACAACCGCAGTTTAATTTTGACGCTTACGTCAGCAAATGAAACGAATGAATCAATTGTAGGGACAGGCGTCCCCGACTGTCCGTTGAAGACGTATAGTCTCCCTGTAAATATCGTTTCTGTTTGCGGACAGTCGAGGACGCCTGTCCCTACAATA
>JAZQAS010000104.1:0-2350 GCA_045545335.1 Candidatus Avispirillum sp.
GTTGCGGATATTTTTTTACATTAACGTGCCCAAAGGGCACATATCACATTGCGTTAGCAATATATCACATTTCCCTCGGGAAATATATCACTTTCCCGTAAGGGAAAATATCACCGGCGGTTGCGATGATCCCTTATCGCACCCGACTTTACCGTCGGTTTTTCTTGCTTTTTATTACTTAAGCTGAGAAGCAAGGATATCCTTTGCCGCTGCAAGCGCATCGGAAAGCTTCGAAACGTCCTTACCGCCGCTCATTGCGGAATCGGGACGTCCGCCGCCCTTACCGCCCGTTACCTGAGCAACAGCGCCGACAAGCTTGCCTGCGTGGGCGCCTGCCTTGACCGCATCGGGGCCTGCCGCTGCAATAAAGTTAAGCTTCTGTCCGTCGCAGATAGCGAGAACGATAACGAGAGACGCATCCTTATCGCGAAGCTTATCGCAAAGAGCTCTTGCGGCATCAACGCCCGTAGCTCCAAGGTCTGCCGTTGCGAGCTTAACTGCGCCTACCTCAAGGGCGCCTGCGAGGATATCGTCAAGCTTACCGGAGGCGAGCTTTGAGTTGAGGCTGTCTATCTCCTTCTTCTGCTTTGAGATCTCATCGGAGAGCTGGTGCGCGCGATGGGGCATATCGTTTGCATTTGCCGCCTTGAGCGCCTGAGCCGTTTCCTTGATGAGAGCCTCTCTCTCCTCAAGAAGCTTGAGCACGCCCGTGCCCGTTACGGCCTCGATACGGCGAATGCCTGCCGCAACGCCTGACTCGGAGATGATACAAAAGAGGCCGAGGTTTGCAGTGTTCTCAGCGTGAGTACCGCCGCAAAGCTCAACGGAATAATCGCCCATCTTTACCATACGGACGGTCTTGCCGTACTTTTCGCCGAAGAGGGCCATAGCGCCTGCAGCTCTTGCAGACTCAATATCGGTCTCAACGGTCTCAACGGGGATAGAAGCGAATATCTGCGCGTTTACCTCATTCTCAACTGCCTTCAGCTCCTCGGGAGTGACTGCAGAATAATGGTTAAAGTCAAAGCGCGCGCGGTTCTCGTCAACGTAGGTGCCTGCCTGCTCAACGTGGCCGCCAAGCACCTTGCGAAGAGCCGCCTGAAGAAGGTGAACGCTTGAGTGGTTTCTCTTGATCTGAGCGCGGCGGGTAGCGCAAACGCCTGCGTTTACTGTATCGCCTACCTTAACGCTTCCCGAAGCGACCTCGCAGATATGGATATAAACGCCGTCGGTCTTCTTGGTATCGGTAACGTTCACGTCAAGACTCTCGTTCCAGATCTTACCGCAGTCGCCTACCTGACCGCCGCCCTCGCCGTAGAAGGGAGTCTTATCAAGGATGATGGAAACCTCGCCCTCGTTTGCCTCGTCGATAGCCTCTCCGTCAGCAATAATGGCAAGGACCCTTGCGCCCTCGGTAACGTTTTCTGTATATCCTGTGAATTCAGTTTTTGCAAGGCTCTCAAAAAGCTCGTTCTTTGCGCTGTCCCAGCTTGAAAGATCGGCTCTTGCAGCTCTTGCGCGCTCCTTCTGCTCCTTCATAAGAGCTGTGAAGCGCTCCTCGTCTATCTTAAGGCCGTTTTCCTCTGCGATCTCCGCTGTGAGATCCATGGGGAAGCCGAAGGTATCGTAAAGCTTGAAGGCATCGTCGCCGGAGAGAACGCTCTTGCCCTCTGCCTTTGCCTCTGCAATGAAGCCTGAGAGGATATTGAGGCCTGCATCGATAGTCGCCTCAAATCTCTCCTCCTCAAGGGAGATGATCTTCTTGATATATTCCTGCTTTTCGCAAAGCTCGGGATATGCGCCGCCGGACTCGCCGATGGCAACGTCGCAAAGCTTCGTGAGGAAGGAGCCCTCAATGCCGAGGAGCTTTCCGTGGCGGGCAGCTCTTCTGAGAAGGCGGCGGAGAACGTAGCCGCGGCCCTCGTTGGAGACCTGAACGCCGTCGCAGATCATAAAGGTCGCGCTTCTGATGTGGTCTGTGATAACGCGAACGGAAACGTCTGCCTTTGCATCCTTGCCGTATTCAATGCCTGCGATCTGACAAACGGTATCAAGGATCTTTCTGATGGTATCGACCTCGAAGAGGTTGTCAACGTCCTGCATTACGCAAGCGAGACGCTCAAGGCCCATACCTGTATCGATATTCTTTGTAGCAAGCTCTGTATAGTTGCCCTCTCCGTCGTTATTGAACTGGGAGAATACGTTGTTCCAGATCTCGATAAAGCGGTCGCACTCGCAGCCGGGGTAGCAGTTGGGGTTATCACATGCGTACTTCTCGCCGCGGTCGAAATAGATGTCGGAGCAGGGGCCGCAGGGACCTGAACCGTGCTCCCAGAAGTTATCAGCCTTG
>JAZQAS010000105.1:0-27962 GCA_045545335.1 Candidatus Avispirillum sp.
ATAAAGTAGTCTTTCTTTTTTATTCTGGAACTTTTTTTACAGCCCCTTTCAGCTTGTCGATAAAGATATCGACAAGCTGACCTCGGGCAGTCGAGAAGGATGCAGAAGCCGTGAATTGTCCGTCGTCGGCGTACAAAGGTACGACAGAGGGACAATTCGCGGCTAAAAAGCCGCATATAACAATGAAATCCGCCGATTTTCTCGGCGGATTTCTGCTTTTTTGCTGTATTTTTCTCTAATCTAAATGCTATATGTTTTGCGGCTTTTGTTCTGCGCCTTTTTCGACAGACTGAAAGCCCCCGAAATCGGGGGCTTTTACGTTATATCAAAGTATCAAGCAAGGCCTTAACTGCCTTCAGATCCCGATACATATCTTCATTCTTAGACGCATCCCGCAGTAGAGCTGAGGGATGATAAACGGCGCAAATATGAAAATCACCCTTTTTATAAAACTGACCATGCATCTTTGTTATACGAAATTCGGGATCAATCAGCCTCATTGCAGATATTCGTCCGAGACATACGATGATCTTCGGTCTGATAAGCTTTACCTGCTCACGAAGATATTTGATGCAGATATCCTGCTCCTCAGGAAGAGGATCGCGGTTATTGGGGGGACGGCATTTGAGAATATTAGCAATATATACGCTTTCTCTGTCTATTCCCACGGCGCAAAGGAACTTATCAAGATGTTTTCCCGCCGCTCCGACAAACGGTATGCCCGTTTTATCCTCTTCGGCGCCGGGAGCTTCGCCTATAAACATAACATCAGCATTTCTGTTGCCCGTTCCTATAACTACCTTTGTTCTTGAATTTCCAAGAGGGCATTTTTTGCATTCACTGCAAGCTGTTTCAAGCTCTTCCCACGTCATTGCCATTTTCTCAACTCCTTTCCTCTACATTATACACCTAATTTTGCGAAAAATAAACTATTTATTGATCTAAACTTGACCGAATTAACAAGAAATGATATAATATTTCTCAGAAAAATATTCCTTAATAAGAAAGGTAAAATATATGAATGCTGTAATCTTCGGTGCCGGTAATATCGGCCGCGGTTTTATCGGTGCGCTTTTCTCTCAGGCAGGCCTTAACGTTACTTTTATTGACGTTGCAAAGCACGTTGTTGAAAAAATGAACACCGACCGTCAGTACCCCCTCCATATCGTTGGAGGAAAGGAAGAAAAGATCATTGATATCAAAAACGTTTGCGCAGTTGACGGTAATGACCGTGAGGCAGCTGTTAAGGCTATCGTTGAAGCGGATATTGCTGCAACCTGTGTTGGCGCGAAAGCTATAAAGTACATTCTTCCCAATTTTGTTGCAGGTGTAAAGGCGAGATACGCTCAGGGTAAAGCCCCCCTCAATCTTCTCATTTGCGAAAACCTTATGGATGCCGACGAATATATCAGAGAGCTTCTTAAGGATGAGCTTACCGCAGAAGAGCTTGAAACAGTCGGCCTTGTTGAAACCTCAGTCGGCAGAATGGTGCCCGTACCCAAGCCCACAGGTGAAAACGATAACCCTCTCAAGATCGCAGTTGAGGAATACGGCGTTCTTCCCGTAGACCGCGCCGCATTTAAGGGTGAGGTACCTGAGATCAAGAATATGGTTCCCTTCACCCCATTCCATTACTATATTGAGAGAAAGCTCTTTATTCACAATATGGGCCACGCAATATGCGCATATCTCGGCTCAATTCTCGGACACGAATATATCTGCGATTCCATCGTTGACCCCAACGTAAGACTTCTCGTTCACAATGCAATGCTTGAGTCCTGCGATGCTCTCTCCTCAAGATACAACACGCCCATCCGTCCTCTTCTTGACCACGCAAACGACCTTATCCGCCGTTTCCATAACAGAGAGCTCGGAGACACCTGCGCCCGTGTTGGCGGAGATATTCCCAGAAAGCTTGCAAATTCCGACAGACTTACAGGCGCATCCAAGAGTTGCGTTGAAATGGGTATATTCCCCGTTTATATTTGCGCAGGCAGCGCAGCAGCACTCCATTGCTATATAAAGGAAAACGCAATTGCTGAAGAAAACGCTGCAGATACGCTGGTTTCACTTACCGGTCTTTCTAAGGACGATGAGATCACTCTCTGCACTCTTGAGATGTATGAGTACTATAAAAACGAGGCTTCTCTCAAGGAAATCCTTGCAGCTGCCGATGAGATAAAGCACAAGAAGCTTGGAATGATCGTATAAGCATTATAAACCAAATCAAAAAGCAAGTTCAACGAAACGTTGAACTTGCTTTTTCTTATCTTAACCAAACGATATTTTTATCTGTAAGGAAATTGCTGAGACTGTAACAGATAAGGACTCTGTCGACGTTTTCCTCAACACAAAGCTCGGATACAGTCTTCTTATAATATCTGAGATCAACTAGGATAACGTTTTCATAGGATTCGCAAAGAAATCCTCCGAGACAGTTGGTATAAGAGTCTCTCACAACAAGAAGAGTTCCTTTATTCTTTGCATCGGGATTATTGATCCTTACAACAGAGTGATTTCCGTCAAGAAAGACAGTATATTTGTCTGTCTCCTTAAGGCGCTCTCTGTAGAATACTCCCTTATTGATTTCTTCACTTTCTCCGTTAGTTACTGTGATATTCTCGCTACCGTTCCAAAGCTCAAGCTCCTCGGATGAAGTGAGCCAAAGGGCCGCCCTTGAATAGGTAGAACCGAAAAAGCCTTCAACCTTTTCTATCTCAAAATCATCTGCATCTCTGTATTCAAGGCCTACGGATTCCATATACGCCTTGTATCCGAGATATGCTCCTTCACTTGTCCAATGATGATCTGTATTATAATACAGCGAAGGATCGTCAAAAGCCTCTGTCACGTTAAGCGTATTTATACCGTCAGAGGTCATACCGTATATTTTGTTGATAAAAGACTCATCAGAATACTTTTTCGATACGCCTATTATATCGTTTCTTGAGGCCCATCCCGCAGAAGGAATGACCATCATATCAACTGATATATCGTTTTTTTCTGCAAATCCGTTTATTGCATTGATACTTTTATCAACGTCTGCCTGACTCCACTCGCAGGGAGCCTCAACAAGGGCGCCGCTACCCGTTACGTATATATCGTCAGCCGCCTGTCTGCCGGTAAAGAGCTCAAAATATGAATTCAGACCAACAAAGAAATCTCTTGCAGGCATATGATCGGCAAGGTAGGTCTCAATATCGTTACCGAATTCTCCGCTGACAATGCTATCCTTTGTAATTTTGGGAGTTGATGCAAGATAACGTTTTTCAAGTACGGAAAAGTCGCTCTTTGGTAAAACGAAATACAATACTGACATTACTGCAAGGAAAGCACAAAATGCTGAACAAATAATGATCTTATCTATTTTATTATTCATTAAGATGTACCTCCCTGTCAGAATCTGAAATAAATAAAGGGATTATAGCTCTGGCTTGCAAGCGCGGCTACGCAAAGCAGGAACAACACTGCGAAAACGGCGATACGGCCATATCTGACAACGACAGAATTCTGATGCTTTGCAAAAACGTTCTTGATAAGAGGAGTTGCCGCAAGCATACTGACAAGAAGTATAGGCAAATAAGCAAGCATCACAGACGCTGTGTTTCCGTTTGTAGCTGCAGGAGTAAACAGCTTTGAGATGAATGCAAAGAGGGTCTGTGTGTCCTCAAAGAAGAAAAGGACCCAACCAAGCATAACTGCGAATACTGAATAGATATGACAGATAAATGCGGGAGCTTTTTTCAGAAGCTTTAATAGGAATGCCTTTTCAATGATAAGTAATATTCCGTAATAAACTCCCCAAAGAACAAAGTTCCAGCTTGCGCCGTGCCAAAGACCCGTCAGCGCCCAAACGATCAGAATATTCAATATCTGTCTTGCAAGCCCCCGTCTGTTACCGCCGAGAGGAATATATACGTACTCCTTAAACCATGTGGAGAGACTGATATGCCATCTTCTCCAGAATTCTGTAATGCTCTTGGATATATAAGGATAGTTGAAATTCTCAAGGAATTCAAAACCAAACATTCTTCCAAGACCTCTTGCCATATCGGAATAACCCGAGAAATCAAAGTATATCTGGAGAGAATATGCCGCAATACCCATCCATGATGCAAGAGTACCGCTCTCTGCTGAGAGAATATTCCAAAGGTTTCCCATAGGGTTTGCAAGAAGGACCTTCTTTGAAAGACCGATGATAAAAAGAATAACTCCCGAGGAAAAATCATCTAAATTCTCTTTTCTTCTTTCAAGCTGCTCTGCTACGTCGCCGTAACGCACTATAGGACCTGCGATGAGCTGTGGAAAAAGAGTCACGTAGGTGCCGAGTGTTGCAGGATTTTTCTGTACGGGAGCATCTTTACGGTATACATCGATAATATAGCTCATTGACTGGAATATATAAAAGGATATTCCTATTGGGAGGGATATTTCAGGTACTTCAATGGTAGAAAACCAAGGAATGAGCGCGATCTGCTCTGCTATAAATGAAGTATACTTAAAAAAGCCGAGGAGCAAAAGGTTTGCGACAATGCCAACTATCAAAACTGCTTTTGCCGACTTGTTATTTTTCTGTCTCTGTCGGATAAGCACACCGAACACGTAATCCATCATTATGGTGAATACCATAAGAATAAGATATACGGGCTCGCCCCAACCGTAGAAAACAAGACTGAATATGAGAAGAACGGGGTTTTTAAAGGGACGGGGCAATGCATAGTACAAAAGCAATACTATGGGAAGATATACAAACAGAAAAACGTTAGTTGAAAATAACATATTATCTCCTGATTTCACTAAACAAATGCCGAACCATTAAAGATCCGGCATTTGTTTCAATTTAAAATTACTTACCGAAGGAAGCGTTTACGATCTTTTCAAGCTTATCCACGTCGGGAGAAACAAGAAGCGCAAAATAATTTCCAGCAGTTACTGTTTTAGCCTTCTGTACGACCTCATACTGAACGGGAGAATAGGTTATGCTCTCCTCACCCTTTGCCTCAAGTCTGCTTTCGGCAAGGTCCTTGATCCTCGCAAGGGCATCGGCATCGGTTGCCTCAATGAGCCATATCTCATCTGTAAGGAGGCTGTCGCTGCAGATATAAACAAGGCTCTTCTTGCAATCCTCAGCCTTGATGCCGCAATAATTGAGCATCATATCTGCATCGAGGGCGATCATCTCGGGCATTTCCTTTGAGCAATCGGAATATACCTTATCAAGATCGACCGTTATTACTGTGTTTTTATCTGCATCATCCTTATCGTCATTTTCTATTTTCTTGGAAGCGCAAGCACAAAGGCTGACCATAAGGCAAACGCATATAATAAAAGCAATGATTCTTTTCATTTATATTTTCCTCCGCAAAATCAGTGATTCTTTGCAAATTCTTCAAGAATACGGATCCAAACGTCAGCGCCTGCGGGACTGAGATGTACAAAGCCATCTGAACAGTATGATGATGCAAGACCGTTTGTTGAATCCTTAAGTGCAGATGCAACGTCAATATAAGTAAAACCGTTTGCATCGGCAAAGGACTTGAGCTTCACGTTATATTGATCGATCGTTGTATTATTAAGCTTTCCGCTTTCAGCGCCCGTAAGAACGGGAGACATTGACTGAACGTAAATAGTGACGTCGGGGGACTTAGCCTTGATCCTCTTAGTAAGAACGCCCCACTTCTCAATAGTGCCGTCAATTCCGTAAATATTAAGGTCGTTCATTCCAAGCATAATGAACACCTTCTTTGCGCCCGAGCGTGCAATTGCATCCTCAGGTGACATTTTCTGTCCCTGATAATTGATAAGCATAGTTCCGTTCACGGCATGTCCCGCGCCATAGCTTCCCTGCACAAGGAAAAGCGCGCCGGGGAGATCTCCCGTGTTAACGCATCTGTTTCTGAGCATCATGCTGACAGAATCACCCAAAAAAGCAGCATCCGAGAAAAATCCCGTAGCCTGAGAATCAGAATTACCGATAGGATTTTTATCGGTAACGGGAGGTGTTGTTTCGGGCTTTGCAGGTATGGTAGTTACTTCATCGCCGGGAGTCCACTTGCAACGGACAACGCAGCTTATTTTATTACCGTTATACTCGGCATAAACAACAGTATTACCGGGGCTTATACCTGTTACCCTACCGTCAGCACCGATAGAAGCAACAGACTCACTCTCACTTGAAAAGGTAACACACTCCTCAGGAACGGTGCCCGTATAAAGCTCCCACCATGAGCCGTATGCGCTCAAGGTAAAATCCTCACGGTTAAACTTAAGATATGCGTTGGGATCAACGTATACGGTAGTATCCTCAACCGTTGTATCCGCAGGCTCTTCATGCTCTTTTTCATCTGCAGTAGTGTCGCTGTCACCTGCGTTTTTTGTAGTATCCTCAGCGTTTGCAGACGTCTGAGAATTATCAACGGGCTCGTCAATGGGCTTCGCGCAGGAAGTAAGCATGGCAGCCAAAAGCATCACTGCTACCAAAAAAAAATATATATATCTGATCTTCAAAACACAGACTCCGATTTCGAAAAATAATACTTATATATTATATAATATTTACAAAACAATTGCAATAATAAACAACAAAAAATATATCCTAATATTGACAAAAACCGATTGCAGAGCAATCGGTTTTGTTTATTAAAATATCATCTTTATAGCAGCAGGCTTAACGCTCATAAGCGCATCGGAAGTAGTGCCGCCGAACTCTCCGTCGAGGGACCAAGGTATCTCTTCTTCGGAAGTGATCTTCAGCTCAGACGTTCTGAACATATAGATCATCTCATCGTCTGCATTCTGATAAAGAAAGCTGTTAAGAAGCTTCTGAGTATCCTGGGCAGTTTCGGGCTTGCGGATAAGCGTTACCTCCATCTCACCGTCATCATAAAGGATATTCTTAAGAAGAGGCAACTCAAAGCCTCCTATTCTTCTGGAATTACTTATCATTCCGTAGATGAAGCTTCCGTCAATGATCTCGCCGTCGTGCTCTATCTTCAAAGAATAAGGCTTAGCCTTTGCAAAGGATTTGATTCCCTCAAAAACGTAAGCGGCGTGACCGATGGACTGCTTGAGCTCTCTGCCCGTCTGATAAGATACGTCGGAAAACAGACCGAAGGCTGCAACGTACACAAAGGGCTTATCGTTAAGCATTCCAAGGTCTACCTCTCGCTCAATTCCCTCCGCGATCTGAGTTGCTGCAGCAGTAGTGACTGTATTGATATTGTGAGAAGCGGCAAAGTCGTTAGTAGTACCGCCGGGGATATATCCGATCCTTGCACTTAAGCCCTCTTTAAATACTGTTCCTGCAACACAGTTAAGAGTTCCGTCTCCTCCGCAGCATACGATAAGATCATAATCTGCGCCCTTATCGTGAAGAAGGCCCTCAATATCGCCGTTACCTCTTGTAAGATGTATAGTGGTATCGTAATCAGCCTTTGCAAAGGTATCGACGACCTTCATCAAGGTATCCTCAAGGGCTATTTTTCCCGAAACGGAATTAATTACAAACAGTAAGTTCTTCATATTATGAACCTCACTTGTATTTATAACTATCAACTGAGTTGATTATAATAGTTTCATTATGTAAAGTCAAGTTATAATTTATGAACTGATCAATAACATTCATATTTATATGTTTTTCTTGCAATAAGGTTTGCGTTATGATAAACTATTCCTATAAAGTATAAAGGACAGATAGTGTGAATTATGACGAATTATCCCGTTGCGCTTACAAAATGTAATGAATACGATGCCGATAAAATAACAAGCATACTTGAAAAGCAGTTTTCAGACTCAAATATTACGCGAGAGCTTATTGAAGGAAAAAGCGTAGTAATAAAGCCCAATCTTGTAATGAACAAGCCTCCCGAGTTTGCGGCGACAACCCATCCCGCGGTTGTTACAGCAGCCGCAAGGATACTGAAAAAGCTGGGTGCAAAAAATATCACCGTTGCAGAAAGCTCGGGCGGTCCCTATACGGAGCAGGTCATCAAATCACATTATAAGGTTTGCGGCATCTCCGAGGTTGCAGAAAAAGAAGGTCTACACCTCAATACAGATACTTCTTCGGGAACTATGACCTTCTCTGCGGGCAAGAAATGCAAGAGCTTTAATATCATCAAGCCCATTATTGAAGCTGACGTTATAGTTAATATCTGCAAGCTTAAAACTCATTCTCTTACTAAAATGAGCGCCGCCACGAAAAATCTTTTCGGTACGGTTCCCGGAGTTGAAAAATTTGAGATGCACGCAAGGTTTCCCAATCAGCCCGATTTTGTTGAAATGATATGCGATCTATGCGAGATGCTTTGGCGGGAAAAGACGATGATCTCTATATGCGACGGTATTATTGGTATGGAGGGAAACGGCCCTACGGGCGGTACTCCCAAGGAATACGGAGTGCTCCTAACCTCCCTTTCACCGTTTTGTCTTGACGAGGTTTGCGAATCCATTCTTTGCTTTGACAATACTGTTCCAATGCTCCAAAGTGCAAGAGCGCGCGGTCTCTGCCCTGCTGAAACAAAGGATATAAACGTTATCGGCGATGATATCGCAGGCTCACAGACCTTAGATGTTGTTCTTCCCGATACACAGAAATTCAACGTTCTCCGTTCACTTCCCACGCTTTTCGGAGGAAAGGCTGCCAAGTTCTTTGAGCCAAAGCCCGCGATAAATAAAAAGACTTGCATCGGCTGCGGGGTTTGCGCCCGCTCCTGCCCTCAGCATACGATAGAGATAAAGAACAAAAAAGCATCTATTAAATATAAGGATTGCATCAGATGCTACTGCTGTCAGGAGCTTTGCCCCATAAACTCTGTTGATATAAAGCAAAACTTTATTATAAAGATCATTCAGTGAGGTAATTATGAAAATAACTGTTACTGCGCCTGCTAAGATCAATCTTTATCTTGACGTTGTTTCCAAAAGGGCTGACGGGTATCACGATATCAAAAGCATTATGCATACGGTTTCTTTGGCAGATACCGTAACGATTGAGGATATCCCCGAGGGCATCCTTCTTTCTTCTAATTTTCCTCACGTTCCCACAGATGAAAAAAACATTGCTTATAAGGCCGCAAAAGCCTTCTTTGAGGCAACGAGTATTAAAAGAGGCGCAAAGATACACATTGAAAAGCGCATTCCCGTTTCAAGCGGTCTTGCAGGTGGTAGCACCAATGCAGCGGCGACACTTAAGGGCCTGAACAGCATCCACGGTTCACCGCTTTCAGTTGAAGAGCTTCTCTCGCTTGGTGCAAGACTTGGAGCTGATGTTCCATTCTGCATCCTTGGAGGATGTGCCATCTGCGAGGGACTCGGCGAGATCATGAAGCCTCTCCCTAAGGTCGAAGCCAAATACGTTCTCGTTGTTCGCGGTGGAGAAGGCGTTTCCACACCCAAAGCATATGGAATGATAGACGAACTTTACAAGGACGACGTTAACCGCGATCACGCTGATTTCGATCGCGCCCTGGAAGCTATCAAAACGCAAAGCATAGGCAATCTTTATGCATCTGCTTACAATATCTTCGAAGAGGTCATTCTTCCTGTTCACAGCACGGCAAAGAAGGAAAAGGATATTCTCATTGAAAACGGCGCAGAATTCTGTATGATGAGCGGCAGCGGCCCCGCAGTTTTCGCTTTCTTCAAGGATTCCGTTACTGCAAACTCAGCAGCGGCTGCCATTAGAAAATTCGGAGCAAAAGCATTTCTTTGCGAAACAATATAAAAATATCGCCACAGACTTAAATCTGTGGCGATTATTTTATTCTTATACTTCTTCTTCTTTATTTTCAACCTCTTTGTAATAGGGGTCGATCATTACCTGCTTGATCTTGGGGAATGCGGCATAAACGGACATATACTGTATCAATCCGAAAAGAATAATAAAGGGGATGACTGCGCCAATAGGAAGGAATACTTTGATGAGAAGAAGATCAAGGGCAACCACGATCACGGTTCCGATAAGCATCATCACGTTTCTCTTTATACCGAGAACTGCAAAGAAGATACTGTTCTTGATTATCTTCCAAAGCTTCATATCAAAGGTAACGATCATAGGATATGCATACATTCTGACAAAGCTGTAAAGAATTATCATGCAGTATCCCGCAACGTACATAGCCATAAACAGACCTGAAACGCCCATATTGGTACGGTAATAGATAATATCGTAAACAAGGATAGCAATAAGGGCAAGATCTATAACTCCAAAGAGCACGCCCTGCTTCCAGTTTCTCTTGATAGCATACCAGAAATCGCTCATAACGTATACCTGCTCTCCGCGGATAACGTTACGAAGGATATACGTGGTTCCTACGTTTACAAGTCCGAAGGTTACAAGAACGAGAAGAGTAAGACCGAAAAGCACGTAGGAGGCAGTTGAAGGAATAACAACGCTTCCCTGCTTTCCGAATACACCTAAAAGGGACATTACAATAGGAGAGTTATTAAAATAAGATACGCCTCTGATAAGAGGATATATCTGAGACGCAGGCGCAAGAGCCTCGCCCATTGTATATGCAAATGCGAGAAGACCGAAGAAAATAGGAAAATTTCCAAATATCAGAAGAAGGTTTACAGAAAAAACGTGATTGAGCTTTCTGCGAAGAAGCTTAAAGAAATTGACAAGGCCGGGCTTATCAAGAACCTTTACCTCATCCTTTTCAACGCCCTTGCCGTCCTTATTGAACATATTTTCAAAAGGATTCAAGGTCATCCTTTTCTTTTTGAGCTCGGGCTGCTCATTATAGTCGTTCATGTTTTCGTATTTCTTTGCCATTTTTATATATCCTTTGATTTATTATCTATTTTATAAGCAACATAGGAATTATGCGAAGGGTTACAGCCCCACCCGTTACAACAAGGCAGGAAGCCGCTCTTGTTACAAATCCCTTAATTTCGCGGCCGTTTATATAATCGTCATATACAAAAGCCAAAAGAGTCACGGCACTGTAAGATATAAGCATAAGAAGCGCTACCGCAGACACAGAATTTTTCGTTACGGTACAGAAAGAGCTGCCGATAACAAGTCCTCTGTAAAAGAACATCGCAGAAGAAACGAGCAGCCTCACGGGCCTCAGCATAGCAAGGCTCAGCGACCAGAACAGAGCTACGTCAAAGCAGCATATTTTGACTACCCAATGAACAAAAGCAGAAAAATCTGTAATTCTGCCGGGAATAATGATGCACTTTTCTACCGTAGGAACAGCAGTTCCTGCAAAAACTGCAATAACAAGAGAGACAAGGATAACAGCGCCAAGAATGATGCGATACCTGTAACTATATATTGAATTATCTTTAGTCATACCGTTCTCCGTTTTTTATTTATACTATGCTCGGAGAACCGATTATATCACTTGCCGGCTGCAAGCTCCTCGTTTCTTTTAAGGCTTGCACTCATTGCCTTATCAAAAAGACCGTAAAGATCATCCTCTTCAAATACTGAAAGAGCGCGCTCCGTTGATCCCTTTGGAGATGCAACGGCCTTAACGAGAGCCTTAGGCTCCATTTTATTCTCATAAAGAAGCTTTGCCGAGCCTGACATTGCCTTTGAGATAAGATCGCAGATCGTCTGCCTGTCATATCCCTCAAGGCCGTTACTCTCTGCCCATCTGCACATAGCCTCTTCTATTTCTGCAAAGAAAGCTATAGAGCTTGAAGTGAGCACCGAGAAAGCATTGATCTCCTCCTCGCGGCAAACAAGAGTATATCCTGCGCCCTCAAAAAGGCTCTTTGCAAAAAGGAAATCATCCTCGCTGCAGGTGCTGCCCTTGGAAAGCTGGGTAACGCCCTCTCCTACTATAAGAGGAGTATTGGGCATAACGCGAACGACCGAAGCGCCTTTAAGGGAACTCTCGATAGTTTCGATCCTGATACCTGCGGCAATAGAAATAGCAAGCTTTCCTTCGCATACACCGCCTATAAGGCTGAAAAGATCGGCCATCATCTGAGGCTTCAGCGCAAGGAGAATAACGTCGGCTTCCTTTGCGGCTGAAAGAAGATCGGTTGAAATCGCGCAGCCCATTTCTGCATAGGAAGCAAGCTTATCCGTATTTCTTCTGACAAGAATTATATCAGAAGGAGAAAGCACACCTGAAGCTATTATTCCGTCAACGATGGCAAGGCCCATATTGCCTGCACCGAGAACTGCCAATTTATTTCGCATAACAATTAATTCCAATCAATATTAATATCTTATTGTATCACCTTTTTGTGAATACATCAACAAAAAGTACAAATTTTTTCTTACTATTGCAAAAAAATCCGCAAGGTAGTATACTCAATATAAGTTTTACTGTAATGAGGAAGCATTTTTGATGAATTCAAGTATAAAAAACGTATTTCGCAACCCGCCCATTTTAAAAACTGAGCGACTGGTACTGCGAAAAATGGAGAAGGGAGACTATAAGGATATGTTTGAGTATGCCTCCATTGAGTCTCTCACAAAGTATTTGACATGGGAGCCCCATCCCGACAAGACCTATACCCTTCGCTATCTCTCATACGTACAAAGCAAATACAGAGCCGGAGAGTTTTATGACTGGGCTGTTACCTATAACGGCAAAATGATAGGTACCTGCGGATTTACTACCCTTTCCGACGAGCATCGCAAGGGAGAGATCGGATACGTTATAGCGCCTGATTATCAGAATATGGGCATCGCAACGGAAGCCGTTAAAAAGGTTTTGGAATTCGGCTTTAATACCCTCGGACTTCACAGAATAGAGGCGCACTATATGGAGGGCAACTCCGCGTCGCGTCATGTAATGGAAAAAGCAGGAATGCATTACGAGGGAACCCTGCGGGAAAGTATGTTTGTAAAGGGCAGATACGTTTCAGTCGGAATTTGCTCAATACTGAGATCGGAGTTTTCCCGATGATATACGCTATCATATCCGTTATACTGATCCTCCTTCTTCTTTCGGCTCTTTACGTTATCTATAACACCTACAAAGGCGTCTTTACGATGGACGGCAAGAAAGCGCCTGATATGAGCTATGCCCACAGCTCGGAGCAATACAACGCGATCAAGGCTGAAAAAAAGAAAAGTATTGATGAATTTGAACGGGAGCCCTATGAGGAGCTTTCCATTACTTCCTTTGACGGTTACGCTTTGAAGGGACGCTTCTACGAGGTAAAAGGCTCAAAAAAAGCAGTTATCATCTTTCACGGTTATAAAAGCAACGTTACAAGCGACTCAAGCAGGATATTGAATTACTGCAAAGAACGCGGATTTTCCGTCCTTTCCGTTCACCAAAGAGCGCACAAGGTCAGCGAGGGACGCTGCATCACCTTTGGAATAAACGAGCGCCTTGATTGCAAAAGCTGGGTCGATCATATTACAAAGCGCCTCGGAAACGATGCAAGGATCGTCCTTTGCGGAGTTTCGATGGGCGGGGCTACGGTCATGATGGCAAGCGATCTTAAAATGCCAAACGTTTGCGCCATCTTTTCAGACTGCGGCTTTTCATCCCCCGAGGCGATACTGCGCATAGTAGTTAAAAACCTCGGATACCCCGAGGGACCCGCATACGCTATACTGAAGCTTGGCGCTTTAATCTTCGGCAGATTTAACGTTGAAAAGACCACGGCAATAAGAGCCCTTTCCAACAGCAGCATTCCATTAACTATCGTGCACAGCGACGGGGACAAATACGTTCCCTGCAAAATGGCATACGAATGCTTTGAAAGCGCCAAGACCGAGAACAAAAAGCTATATATTATTGAAAAAGCGGGACACGCGCTCAGCTACTATTTTGACAAGGAAAAATACCTCTCTGCGCTTGATAACGCTCTTAAATATGCAGAATAAAAATCCGTTGGAGAAATCTCCAACGGATTTTTTCAGTCTTCCGATGCTTCGGGAACAAAATGCTCATTCTCGTCTATTCCCGAAAACAGATACGCGTCTGTTTCGCCAAGCTCGACAAAATCGTTTGTTACCTGCCTCACGGTAATACAGTCTCCATCCTGCGGAACGTATCCGTCAAGTATCATTACAGTAGGTGAAATATATAGGGTATTTTTCCCTCTTCCGTTTACGTATATCTTACTGCTTTCGGTAAAATTCTCACCTATAACGTAGTAAGCATCGTTAACGAAATTCACACCCGTCACCTTGATTTCGCGAATACCCATTTCCATATCGGGAGAAACGTATTCATGATCGTCGCCGTATGCAAGCATATCGCCGTAAAGCATATCATATTCAAGAACCTGAAGAGCTCTCTCATAATCATCGCTTTCGGAATAGTTCTGATGAAGCTTTGTGATAAGGCCGTTATTGATGCCTATCTGCTCAAGGGTATAGGCAGAAAGCTGAAAGGCTTCAAGGTCTCTGTCTTTTTCTTTAAGCTTATAATTTGCCCAGATAACGTATTCGGATGCGTGCTTATCCTTATATACAATATCCTCTTCCTCATATTCAAGGCTAGGCTGATGATCTCCGTAGAGAACGAGAACGCAGGGCTCATCATAATCATTGAGTGCGCGGAGGAGCTTGCCTATAAAATCATCCATCTCCCAAAGCTGATATGCATAGTATTCAAGCTGATGCTTATACGCCTCGTTATCAACTCCGCTGACAGAAATGAGCTGCTCCCCCTCAACGGGCTTTTCGGGATACTTACCGTGACCCTGAACGCTGACAGCAAATACAAGATCCGTTCCCTTGGTTGATTTCAGGGCTGTCATTATCTCAGACTCAAGCACGTAATCCTTTGCCCAGCCAAGCTGATTTATCTCGTATGAGTGCATATACTCAAGAGGTGTAAACGTATTAAAGCCGAGATTTTTATAAACTATATTTCTGTTATAAAAGGTTCCCGTATGATTATGAAATGCGTGAGCCGTATATCCAAGCTCAGAGAGGTTATAGCAAAGAGTTTCGCAATTCTTTGACTGAAGAATTGTCTTATAAGGGTATTCACCAGTTCCGAAATAGTCAAGACACATACCTGTGATAACTTCAAATTCAGTATTTGCAGTGCCTGAGCCAACGGACGGCACGAAAAGCTTACCGCTGGTGCAATTATCCTTAAGCACCGTAAAATTAGGCACGGGGTTATACTCAAACTCAACACCTTCAAAAAGCGCAGGATCCATAAAGGATTCAAGCTGAACCATAATTACGTTGGGAGTCTTTTTGGGGTCCTTCGTTTTATCGATGCCGATAAGGTCAAGTATCTCCTCAACAGAATGCTCACCGTAGTCCTCAGGCTCCTGAATACCGCGATCCACAACGCTTCGAGAAAAGCAGTAAATAAATCCGTATTTATCATAAGCCTTGTTGGTATCCTTAAAGCTATCGGGAATGAACCCCGTTGCGGAAAACATAAAGATCACGACAACTGCAACGGAAACTGCTGCAGCTGCAGAGATCGCGCTTTCTTTTATGTTTACCGACGTCTTCGGAGATTTGATAAACATAACGACAACGCCGCAAAGAGCAAGAACGATAGCCACGATGCAAAGTATGAGCTCAAAGGTATTAAGATAAACGTTGACAATTGAAATTCCAGTTCTGAGTATGGAAAAATCCACTGCCTCGAAGGGTGTTATCCTCGTAAACAGAAGAACGAAATTAACTATTGCAAGGGCTAAGATCACAAAAGAAACGATAAACTGCGCGAACACCCTTTTAGGGAAGAAGTACGTCAGCGTCATCAGCGCAGTTATGGGAAGCATATTCATAAGATAGAACAGAGGCTCCTCGATAAGAAACTCAAAACCGCCGAAAAAGCTATGACGCGAAAGAGCTTCAACGATCATTACGAGAATAAAGGACCAGATAAATGAAAACATTATGGGAGAATTCCATATTTTCAGGTAGGTCTCTTTAATTTTCGCCTTAAATTCATTTATATTTTCAAGCATTGGATTTTTTACCTGTTTTAGATAGTAATATCACGCCGATAAGCATAAGCAAAGGAAACACCGAGGCCGCAAAAAAGCCGGCTCTCAAAGCAGCCTGCTCAATACTGACGGCAGTACCTTCAAAGAGAGCGGAAAGCCTATCTGCTTTTGAAACGATCTCAATAAAAGCATCGGAAACGGTACCCGTTACCCAAGGGCCGACAGAGCATCCTATATCTCCGCCGAGGGCAAGAAGCGCAAACATTGAAGCTCCCGCAAAGGGATACTTTTCGGCGCACAAAGCAAGCATACCGGGCCACATAACCGAAACACCGATTCCCGAAAGTCCGCAAGCAACAAGCGAAACAAACGGAACAGGTGAAAAAACGCACACGGCGTAGCACAAAACACAAAGAGCTGACAAAGCTGCAAGCAGCCTTGCCATATCAACTTTTTTACCGAAAAGACCGTGCATAGTGCGGCCAAAGCCCATCATAACGGCAAAGACGCAGGGGCCGAGAATATCGCCAACCACCTTTGAAACCTCAAGACCCTTTTCGGCAAACATAGAGGCCCACTGAGCCATAGCCTGCTCGCTTGCTCCTGCGCACATCATCAAAAGAAAGGTGATAAGAAACACGGGCCTTCGCAGCATTTTTCCGATGCTGTGCCCTTCCTCATGCACCGTCATATCACTGAGGGGAACGCGCAGGAATGCGACCGTATTGAAAAGCGGTATAAGCGCCCAGATTATAGGAATTATCCACCAAAGTCCGTCGCCGACAAATCTGAGAATTACCGTTGTTATAAGTATAACGGCGGCCTGCCCCCACGCATAGAAGGAGTGCATCAAGGTCATTGACGATCCCTTACTGTTTTTCTTTGCGGGGATCGCCTCGATCAGAGGACTAAGAACCACCTCGCATAGACCGCTGCCCGTTGAATAAACGACTACCGCAATAAGAACACCAAGCTCAGGAATCATGATACACGGCAAAAATGCAAGAAGCAGCAGACCGACAACGGAAGCCGACTGGCTTGATACCGCCAAAAAGCGATAGCTTGTTTTTTCAACAAAATATATTGCCGCAATATCTATCCCCATTTGCAAAAGAAATGTGATGAGGGTTATTGCAGCAATAAAAGAAAGTGAGAAATCAAAGCTGTTCTGAAAGATCACGAACAGCAAAGGGGCCAAATTAACCACGATCGCCTGCGTGACATACCCCGTATAGCAGGCGATCCTTGTTTTGGTATAATTCATTCAGCTTATAAAATGTATATAAGCGCAGATGCGCAGCCTGCCACCATAAGCGTCACAAGGACGATGGCTACCGCGCGGATTATTGTTTTTCTTGCTTTATCTGACATGATTAACTCCACAGTTGTTTTTTATTCTATTCCTATCTGCAGATCCTGAACGTCTGGGAACATAAGAGCAGATCCCGTTGCAGGTATCTTTATCTTTTTGCATTTTGATGCATCGGGATACTTCTTTAGGCCCTCGCCTGCAACAGCCGCAACAACAGTCTGCTTTTTCTTAAGGTTAAACAGCGTTACACCTGAAGCCGTTCTCGTTGTTTTTTCGGGGATAAGGGACGACTTAATAAATATTCCCTTTCCGATATCGGAAATGAGCAGGACTTCAATAGTAGACTTCTCATATATCGCCGCTACGATGGGAGAAGCCGCGGAATAAGCTCCTGTGAGACGTCTTCTGTTTGACTTAGTCTCATAGGAAGACATGGGAACACGAACACCTTTGCCGTTCTGGAATATGAATATTACGTGATCCGTAGGCTCGAAGGTCTCGTTCATAACCTTGAGCATAATGGGACGCTCACCCTCGTCAAAACCAAGCTTTGAGGGTAAGAAGTCACCAAGGCTTGAAGCCTTGACGGGCTCAAACGCTGATATCTTTGCCTTATAAACCTGACATTTATCAGTAAACACGATAAACTCATTTTTGTTTTCGCAATCCTCGCTGCAGATGATCTCATCGCCGTCCTTAAGGCGGTGCTCATCATTACCTCTGAGAGACTGATGCGTTATCTTCTTGAAATATCCGTCGCGGGTGAGCACGATACGGCAGGAGTAATTCTCAACAGACTCCTCCTCGGGAGCTTCGGGGATATTATCCGCAAAGATTATCTCTGTTTTTCTGGGCTTTGCATACTTTTTCTTAATATCCTTGAGCTGCTCTGCTATTCTTGCCTTCATCTTGATCTCATCGGCAAGAGTGGTCTCAATATCCTTGATCTCCTTCTGAAGTCCCTCAATCTCATGAACTCTGTTTATAAGATATTCGTGGTTCAGATGGCGGAGCTTTATCTCTGCGATATATTCAGCCTGAATACGGTCGATAGAAAAGCCCTCCATAAGCCTGGGAACGACGTCTATCTCCTTTTCGGTCTCACGGATGATCTTGATAGCCTTATCGATATCAAGAAGCACCTTGGAAAGCGCCTTCAGCAGATGGAGCTTATCCTTTTTCTTTTTGAGATCAAATCGCATCTCTCTGCCGAGGCAGACAAGTCTGAACTTGATCCACTCCTCAAGAATTCCAATAACACCGAGCTGTCTCGGAGAGGAATCAATAAGAACGTTGAAATTGCAGGAGAAATCATCCTTAAGGGTCGTAAGCTTAAAGAGCTTGGCCATCAGCTTATCGGGATCTGTTCCGCGTCTCAGGTCAAGAGTGAGCTTGAAGCCCTTGAGGTCGATCTCGTCTCGCATATCGGTCACTTCCTTGAGCTTTCCCTCTTTAATGAGATCCACGAGCTTTTTCATTATAGCTTCAATTGACGTGGAATAAGGGATCTCAAGAATATCTATGCAATTATTCTTTTTATCATATACATATTTTGAAAGAAGCGTTACGGAGCCTGTTCCCTTTTCAAATATTCTACGCATCTGTTCGCTGTCATAAACGAGAGAGCCTCCGGTGGAAAAATCGGGAGCCTTTATATGCTCCATCATTTTTTCAACGGAAATTCTGGGGTTTTTAAGAAGCGCCACCGTGCCGTCACATATCTCACCCAGGTTGAATGAGCAGATATTTGATGCAAGACCTACTGCAATTCCCATATTGGGGGAAACAAGGATATTGGGAAACGTGGTGGGAAGGAGGGTCGGCTCCTTGGTCGTATTATCGTAGTTTGGAACGAGGTCAACTGCATCCTTGTCGATACCTGCAAATATTTCGTTACAGATAGGATCAAGCTTTGCCTCGGTATAACGGGATGCTGCATACGCCATATCTCGGCTGTAATGCTTACCGAAGGAGCCCTTTGAATCCACAAAGGGATAAAGAAGGGCCTCGTGTCCCCTGGTCAAGCGCACCATAGTTTCATAAATAGATGCATCGCCGTGAGGATTGAGCTTCATTGTCTGGCCTACGATATTCGCGCTCTTCGTCTTCTGCCCAGTGAGAAGTCCCATATTATACATAGTATAAAGGAGCTTTCTGTGAGAGGGCTTAAAGCCGTCGATCTCGGGGATCGCTCTTGAGATTATAACGCTCATTGCGTAGGGCATATAGTTTGTTTCGATGGTTTCGGTAATAGGCTGATCTACTATTTCAGCAGGGATTATCTCTTCTTCAATTACTTCCTGTTTCTTTTTGCGAGCCACAGCTTATACTGTCCTTTCGATTCTTTATTTATCAAGATAAATCACTTCATTTCCCGCCGCTCTGATTATCCTGTTATATAAAGCAAGATATTCATCGCCGTCGGGGGGAAGATGAGCGAAGATTATTTCCGTATCAATATTATCGCAGTCGCGAAGAAGTGAGAACAGCTTATGCATCTGCTCCTTCGGGCTGCGCTTTGAGCCTGCATCCATTACGAAGGCTCTGAGATAGTCTCCGATATTTTCGGAATACGAGAGAACTGCGCATCTGCCCTCATATGCGTTCACATAATCGGCAAAGGCGCGGTCTGAGCCCCGAAGAAGCACAAGCCGTGCGCTGGGGGCATAATGACGGTATTTCATACCGGGAGATTCGGGGTTTTCTCCTGCGGCCTCAGGGTCCTTTACCGCCTCTGCAACGTAAACGTTGCCCACAACAGCCTGAAGCTCTCTTGCGATGACCTCTCCGGGACGGAGAATGGTGCATCCGTCATCCTCAATGCGGATGACCGTGGATTCAACGCCGATCCTGCTCTCACCGCCGTCAAGTATCATATTGATCCTGCCGTCCATATCGTTGAGAACGTGAAGACCGTTTGTGGGAGAAGGCTTGCCCGAAACGTTGGCTGACGGTGCGGCAATAGGCACACCCGCCGCTTTGATAAGTTCTCTTGCGATCTCGTGCCCGGGGCATCTGACGGCAACTGTATCAAGTCCGCCCGTAACGGATGCGGGAACGTTTTCCTTTTTAGGGAGGATAACGGTCAAGGGTCCGGGCATAAAATGCTCCGAAAGCTTATAGTATGTACTGTTTGTTATTGCAAATTCCTCAGCATCTGAGGGCTCTGCAACGTGAACTATCAAGGGATTATCGGAAGGTCTTCCCTTTGCCGCAAAGATCTTTTCAGCGGCATCAGGGTCATAAGCGTTTCCGCCAAGGCCGTATACGGTCTCTGTCGGAAAAGCGACAAGACCGCCCTCGCGGATGATCTTGCCTGCCTTTTCGAACGCCTCTGTGCTTGCGGCTGTAACCTTAACGTATTCTGTTTTCATAATATCAGCCGCCCTTCAGTCTTTCTGCAGCATCCTGAGTTGCCAGAGCATCAATGACGCTGTCAATATCTCCGTTAACGAATGCCTCAAGGTTATAAAGTGTAAGTTGTATTCTGTGATCGGAAATTCTTCCCTGAGGGAAGTTATAGGTACGGATACGCTCACTGCGGTCTCCCGTGCCTACCTGCATCTTTCTTTCGCCTGCGATCTTATCTGCCTGCTCACGCATCTTGATATCATAAAGCTTTGCTCTCAGTATCTTCAGCGCTTTATCCTTGTTCTTATGCTGGCTTCTTTCGTCCTGACATTCAACAACGATACCCGTAAGCTTATGGATCACACGGATAGCGGATTCGGTCTTATTGATATGCTGTCCGCCCGCTCCGCTGGATTTGCAGGTCTCGATCTCAAGGTCTGCGGGATTGAGCTCTACCTCAACGTCCTCTACCTCGGGCAATACGGCTACCGTTGCCGTTGAGGTATGAATTCTGCCTGAGGATTCGGTTTCGGGAACTCTCTGAACTCTATGAACGCCCGACTCATACTTGAGTCTTGAATACGCGCCCTCACCTGAAACGGTGAAGGTTATCTCTCTGTATCCGCCAAGCCCCGTCTCGTTGCAGGACATCAGCTCGGTTTTATATCTGTGGGATTCGGCATACATAGAATACATTCTGTAAAGCACGCCTGCAAAGAGAGCAGCCTCGTCGCCGCCGGCACCCGCACGGATCTCAACGACAACGTTTTTATCGTCATTAGGGTCCTTCGGGAGAAGCAATATCTTAAGTTGCTCTTCAATTTCGGGAATACTCTCTTTAATGGAATAGTATTCCTCTGCGGCGAGCTCATGCATATCGGGGTCGGTCTCAGACTCCATAAGCTCCCCTGCTCCCGCAAGGTCGGAGAGCAGTTTTTCATACTCTCCGAACTTTTCCATAACGGGGGTGAGATCCTTATAATCCTTCATAAGCTTCTTGTAGAGATCGTTATTGGATACGGTCTCGGGTAAGGATATAAGTCTCTCTATTTCAAGATATCTTTCTTTAACTTCTTTGAGTTTATTCAGCATTTAGTTTCCTCTTTTGCAAATCGCCGTAGGCGTTATTTGCAGAAAGCAAGGAACGCCTTATATGTTTCGTAAAGGTCAAGCTTTGAGATGACCTCAAAGGGCGCGTGCATACAAAGCACGGGAACACCAAGGTCAACGGTATCGATATTATGGTTTGCAACGTACTTTGCAACGGTTCCGCCACCGCCGATATCGATCTTGCCCATCTCGGCAGACTGCCAAAGAACGTTATCAGCCTCGAACATATCGCGGATCTTACCGATATATTCAGCTCCTGCATCGTTTGTTGAGTACTTACCGCCGCTGCCAGTGTACTTTGTCATAACTACGCCGCAGTTAACGATAGCGGCATTTCTCTTTTCAAATACCTCAGCATAGCTGGGATCAAAGCCTGCGTTAACATCTGCGGAGAGACACATAGAGTTATTTCTGCAAACGTTGCCGTTACCGCCGAGAACGCGCGCGAGCTCATCGATAAGCTCAGCAAGAAGTGTGCTCTGCATACCGGAAACTCCGTCGCTGCCCGTTTCCTCCTTATCGGCAAGAACACAGATGACCGTATTCTTATCGGAAGGATTATCAAGCATAGCTGTTATCGCGGGATAAGCGCAAACCTTATCGTCATGGCCGTATGCGCCGAGGAGGCATCTGTCAAGGCCGATATCCATAGGCTTGCCTGCGGGAACTGCGCAAAGCTCAGCTGTCATAAAGTCAGATTCAACGATACCGTACTTCTCGTTGAGCATCTTCATAAGGTTAAGCTTGATAGCCTCGCCCTCAGCCACCTTGCCGTCCTCCATAAAGGGAGTGCAGCCGATAACGATATTGAGGATCTCGCCGCCGAATGCCTGTCCGAGAGGAGTCTTGGACTGCTCGCGGCCAAGGTGGGGGAGAAGGTCTGTGATGAGGAATATGGGATCGCCTGCATCCTCACCGATATTTACTTCAATAGTCTCGCCGCCCTTCTTTGTTACAACGCCGTGAAGCGCAAGGGGGAGCGTGGGCCACTGATACTTACGGATACCGCCGTAGTAGTGTGTCTTAAGATAGCCGAAGCCGTTATCCTCAAAAAGGGGATTGGGCTTAAGGTCAAGTCTGGGAGAGTCGATATGCGCAGCGCAGATGCGAACGCCATTATTGATATCGTCAGTACCTACGGTGAAGGCAAAGAGAGCCTTTTCGCGGTTATTGAGATAATACTTGCCGCCTACCTCAACGTTATCGCCGAGCTTATACTCGGTATATCCCTTATCCTTAAGGATAGCGATAGAGGTTGCAACAGCCTCTCTCTCGGTCTTTGCATGGTAAAGATAATCAGCATACTCATCGGCATACTTGAAGGCCTTTGCCATTTCTTCCTCGTTCATTGTTTCAAATGCAGTCTTCTTCTTGTAAAGCAGAGACTCAGCAAGAAGCTGCGCTTGTGTTTTTTCAGACATTTTACTGTCTCCTTTCTCATTCTTCAAAATATAATTTTTTATAAATATTATCAGCTTTATTGACTTTTTTTACATACTTTTCAGTCTCTTTGAAAGGAATATCGGAAAGCTCCTTTCCATCCTCGGAGTATCTTTCATCGGAAAGCCATTCCTCAACCTTATCGGGGCCTGCGTTATAAGCGGCAAAGACCTCATCCCAGCTGCCGAACTGAAGATAGAGCTTGGAAAGGTAGTATGTACCGTATTTGATATTTGTTTTCGGATCGTACAGCGTCGCGCTGTTGAGATGCTCGCCGTTCTCTGTCGTGAGCCAGATAAAGGTATCCGGCATTATCTGCATAAGGCCTACGGCTCCGTCCTCGGAAACAGCGCCCGATTCAAAATCGCTCTCCACCTTGATAACGGAGTAGACTACGTGCTCGGGAACACCGTACTCATACGAATAAATATCAACGTAATCACTGTATTCACGGGGATAATTCACGCGGTCGACGTGATCCCATATAAGCTGAAACAAAAGTCCGCAAAGAACGGAAAGCACGAGTATGGATATTATTACCACGCTTCGCACTATTGCATTTTTATATTTCATTTTCGCCTCCGAAAATGTATTCATTGATAAAATCGCAAACCTGAGCGCCAACGTCCAAAACGCCGTCGTTAACGATAACGGCATCGCAAAGAGACCATAGCTCAGAGGAGCTCTTCTGATTTGCAAGGCGCATCAGCGCTTCTCTTTCAGTTCTGCCGTCGCGCTTGCAAATACGCTTTACAAGAACGTCCTCAGGAGCAGTCACGCAAAGGGTAAGGTCGCAGATAGCGTCAAATCCGCTTTCAAAAAGAACGGGAGCATCAATAATGACAGCCTTAAAGCCCTTTTGGGAATAATCATCAATTAGCCTGAGGGTATCAGAAAGGATGTGCTTATGAGCTATCTCGTTAAGCCTTTTAAGCTTATCTTCGTCACCCTCGGCAAATACGATAAGAGAAAGGCTTCTTCTGTCAAGAAGACCGTTTTCTCCCAAGATTCCGTCGCCAAACTCCGCAACAAGCTCACAAAGGCAGGTGGAGGACCGTCCATTATCATCTTTTTTCGAGAGAAGGTCTCTGTATACTGCGTCCGTATCAACAGAGGGGATCCCCTGAGCAAGAAAGTGCTCACACACGTATCCCTTGCCGCTTCCGCTTCTGCCGCAAAGACCTATAATCTTAACGTCTGAGATCATTTTATTTCGATCCTCATACCGCTCTCTGCCGAACGGTAAGCTGCATCCATGATCCTCTGTACCGCAGCTCCGTCATCGAACGAAGGCACGCAAGGAAAGCCGCGATATACACAGTCAAGGAAATTATACATACTGCCCACGTGACCGCGAAGCCAGCCAACGGGAGCCTTGACACCGGGGAACACACCCGAGGGAGAAGGATATCTGCCGCAGCATTCAATAAGAGTGTAGCCTCGCTCATTTTCAGGCGCGGTGGCATCATAAAACTTAAGATAGTTGGGTTGCATCAGGTCAAAAGCTACGCTGCCCTTGGTTCCGTAGATCTCAAAGGAATGATCGTCGTTCGTTCCCTGCATTATCTTTCCAACGGTTATGGTTCCGCAAGCTCCGTTTGCAAGAGCTGCCGTCATATAAAAAGCCTCGTCTGCATTCGTATTCCAAATGCTGCCGTCTGTGCTGAGACGCGTTGGGTATGCTATTTGAGAAAGGCCTGAAACTGAAGAAAACTCACCGCAGATCCAGCGAATAAGGTCAATAGTATGACTGCCGAGATCAAAAAGAACACCACCGCCGCAAACGTCGCGGTTCTGCTTCCAGCCTGCCTTTTTTTCGGGATCGGCGGCGCTGGAATGGAGAAATCTTCCCGAAAAGCTGAGAACCTCTCCGATCCTTCCATCGCTCACAAGCTCCTTTGCCCTCATAACGGGAAGAAGAAATCTCGTATTGAAAACTATTGCGCATATAACGCCCTTTTCACGGGCAAGAGACGCTATCTCCTCTGCCTCCTCAGCAGTAGTGCAAAGAGGCTTTTCGCAGTATATATGCTTACCCGCCGCAATAGCCTTTTTCAAAGTTTCGTAATGAAAGCAATTTGGCGTGCAAATATCAACGACGTCAATTGCAGGATCATTTATAAGCTCATCCTCATCACGATAAACAACGTCAAATCCAAAGATCTCGCAGGCCTTAACGGCATTCTCGTAATGAGCACAGCATACACCGTGAATCTTTGCGTTAAAGGCAAGAGGAGAATAGAAATATTTCAAATTCTCAACGGCATATGCGTGAGTTTTTCCCATACCGCCAAAGCCGATTATTCCAATATTCATAAACATATCCTCCTCCGAAAGCACACTTTCATTATAATATATCACAAACCGAGGAAATATTCAACAGAAATTTGCGAATTATATTTATATAAAGAACAAAATAATATTGTCAGTCTTCAGCAACTCCTCTTGCATCAAACAAAACAACGCTTCCAGTATCCCGTCTGAAGGAAATATAGATCGGAATATCAGAAAAAACATCTAAATATACGGCAAATTTTATTGTTTTTTCATCTTCAAACACTGTTTTTGCTCTTATGATCCTGCAATTGAAGGAGTTTGCAAAAACAGATGATATTTCTTTTGACAGCTTTTCCCGCAGATACACCTCGTCATATCTTGCCTTTCCGATATTGCAGTCATAAATATAATATATGCAGATGCCTATTTTAAGATCAAGCACCAGCTTTTGGTTGGAATTATAAAAGACAGCCGTATTATTTCTATATAGGCAATTGTATTCTATGCCGTCGCATAAAAACGGAATTTCCCTGTTATCATTGAGAATGATTTCTCTTTTGCGTTTTTCTAAAATGCTTTCAGTCATTTCATCAGATTTATCCGTTGCGGATTTTTCACTGATGTCTAAAATTTCTTTTTTCTCAACACCCGTCCCTATATTTGCCACAGCTTCTATCCCCAATCCTACTGCAACAGCACCCGCAAAAACAGTAACAGATACAAATTTTATAATAAATTCACGTATATTCATAGCCTTTCGGCAAGCACTATTATTCTTCCCTTACCTGCTGATTCTGATTGCTGATTATGGTTACCAAATTAATTGTAAAATCCTGCTCAATACATTTGACAAAGATTATAAAAAATGATATAATGTCAAGGATACTTTTTGATGGGGGCATATTATGAGTAATTACTTTGCTGATATAGTGGGCAATGCACAGCTCAAGGCCCTTATCGGTAATCACGTAAAAAACAAAACTCTTTCTCACGCTTATATCATTGAGGGGCCTGCAGGCAGCGGCAAAAGACTTATTGCCCGGGAAATATGCAAAGCGCTTTGCTGCACCGGCAAGAGCGACAGGCTTCCCTGCAACTCCTGCCGCGAATGCAAAAGGATAGACGAGGGCCTCAACACGGATATAATGACCGTTTCCCGCGGCGAAAAAGCCTCCATTATGGTTGACGATATTCGCGAAATGACTGCAACTCTCGGCTATTATCCCGATGACGGAGATTGCAAGGTCTACGTTATTGAAGAAGCTGACAGAATGACTCCTGCGGCTCAGAACGCACTTTTGCTTTCTCTTGAGGAGCCTCCATCATACGTTGTATTCCTTCTACTTACCGAAGATTCGACTTCTCTTCTTGAAACCGTCAGAAGCCGCTCACAGACTCTCAAAACCGAGATTTTTCCCACCTCTTTCGTTGCCCAATGGTTAAGATCTCATCCAAAGGCTAAGGGTTCTTCAGACGCAGATATTGCTTCTGCAGCTGCCGTCAGCCGGGGCGCTCTCGGCGCAGCTCTCAGCGTGCTTTGCGACAAGAGCTCTAAAAGCGCCGCCATATCCCGCGATGCGGCAAGGCTGGTTGAGCTTTTATGCTCCGATTCAAGAGCGGAAGCTATCGTGTTTGCCTCGACCATAAAATACAGCCGAGCAGAATTTGAAGAATTTTTCGATTACGCCCTTTTTGCCCTCCGGGATCTTATTGCCGCAAAAAGCAAAAGCGGTACCACTCTTTTCTACGCGGATATCGAGGATGCCGCAAATGATGCAAGCAGGCTGAAAATGCCGAAGCTTATAAGGATTTACGATGCGCTTATCAGCGCAAAGGAAGATATTACAGTGAACAATGCCCAGATCTATGCGGTCATGACTACTCTTGCCGCGCAGTCTGTATGAAAGGATATATATGAATTACAATAAAGAAAACGGCACAGTTGAAGATATTGCCGCATGCGAAGAGGTTGAGGTCATCGGCGTCAAATTCAAGGATGCCGGCAAGGTCTACTACTTCTCACCTAACAAAAAGGATTTCTCCGTCGGAGATAACGTTATCGTTAAGACTGCCCGCGGTCTTGAGTTCGGATTCGTTGCAGCCGCTAACAAAAACGTATTGGGCAAGGACGTAGTCCAGCCCCTCAGATGCGTTGAAAGAGCCGCAACCGAGGACGACGTGCGTCGCTACGAATCCAATAAACAGCTTGAAGCAAGCGCCTTTGAGACCTGCCTCAAAATGATCGCAAAGCATAAGCTTGATATGAAGCTCATTGAAGCTGAATATACCTTTGATAATTCAAAGCTTCTCTTCTACTTCTCCTCTGACGGACGAGTAGATTTCAGAGAGCTTGTTAAGGATCTCGCGTCTGTATTCCATACCCGAATCGAGCTTCGCCAGATCGGTATCCGCGATGAAGCAAAGATGATGGGCGGTATCGGCGTTTGCGGCCGTCCCTTCTGCTGCTCCTCCTTCCTCTCCGATTTTGTTCAGGTATCTATCAAGATGGCTAAGGAGCAGAACCTCAGCCTTAATTCAGCAAAAATATCAGGCACCTGCGGAAGACTTATGTGCTGCCTGCGCTATGAGAGCGACGTATACGAGGAGGAGATAAAAAGAA
>JAZQAS010000106.1:0-5331 GCA_045545335.1 Candidatus Avispirillum sp.
GGCCCTCGCTCACCTTGTAGCCGTGTGTTATAATCTTAACGCCTCATCAAATAAGAATTTAAAGAATAAAGGCTGTCGCATTTTGCGACAGCCTTGTTTTTCATTTCATATTTTTATTTCTTATTATTTCGGATCATTTCACGGATTTGAGAACGCTCCAGGTGCGCTCAAATATCATATCCTTATCAAGGGCGTCAAGATAAAGGATGTTGTGGCGTGTGGAGTCTATACCGTGGCGCATATCGTCTGTGAGCACGGGGGAGGTGATAGTCTTGATGGTGGCGCACTCGGGAATATCGATAACCGCGGGGAGGCCGATATCCCAGATGATGCGAAGCCAGCCCTCGGGTCTGCAGGCCTGCTCGTAGCACGCCTCAACGTTTGCCGCAAGGTAATCGCAGAGGGCGTTGTGGCCCTTGAGGTCGTAGATCATTTCGATATTTGCGGTGAGAGAGCCCGTAACGCACCAGGCGGGGCAGAGAAGGAGGTTCAGGTCGGGGTTGTTAACGATGAGCTGACCTGCTCTCACGTCCTGAGAAAGGTTAAATTCGTGGCTGTGGTCCATCTTCAGCTCGTTTGCTCCGAGCCAGACGAAGATCATATTCTCCGTAATGGAGGGGTCCTTCATAACGGCGCTTGCGATATTGGTGCAGCATCCGATGGCAACAACGTAGATAGGCTCGTCAGACTCGTGAACGGTCTTGATGATGTTGTCGCAGGCGGGGCTTTCAACGTAGGTCTTCGTGTCCGTAATGCGCTGACAGCTTCCGCGGAAAACGGGGGTCTTGTAATCGGGGTCGGTGAGGGCGAGGATCTTGTGTATCTCCTGATAGCTCAGCTCCATTCCCTCCTCAAAGCTTGAGCATTTTTCGTTGTGGAAGGGAGCGGCGTTGACTGCCAGCAGATCTATCTTGTCGGAAAGATAGGAGTATGCCACGGCAAACTGGTCGTCAACCTCGTTGTAGGTATCGGTGTCCAGAATGACCTTCTTTTTTCTCGGAGACTTGATATCCGCAAGGATCTCCTGCAAAGTCATTTTCATAAGTATCTTCCTTTCTTTTTTGCTTACGGTCAAGCTTACTGTTATGATTATAGCACATATTTTTTCCAAAATCCATAAGTAGCGCAATTTTTGAATAGCGTTATGGGGGAAGGTTTTGTGATTTGCCGGGAAAGAGATCGGCATCGTGTATATACGCAGACGAAATTTGATGCACAAACGAACGGGAAAGATATACGTTGTTGTAGGGACAGGCGTCCTCGACTGTCCTAATAACGAGACGATATTTACAGTAAATCGTTACGTTTTCAACGGACAGTCGGGGACGCCTGTCCCTACAAACAGAATTAACGTTCTTCCGTTGACAAATCGTTTTTCTTTAACCGTTAGATCTCAAAACGGGCGATTCGTGAATCGCCCCTACAAGGTTGTGTGGATTTTTCGTTTGATCTCTCGCCTGTCAAATTGCATTTGAATGAAACAAAAAACAATAACGATGATATGATCGCCTCCATAGCTTGCCGCAGGCAATCATCGTTTGCGTAGCAATTATAGTTGGGTCACCCCCACAAACAGGTTTTGCCATCTTTTCGTTGACAGGGGCCCGTGCAGTCAATATAATAGATTTATAAAGAATGAAGGAGGACAGCTTATGAAGGCAATAGAAGCTGAGAATCTGACAAAATATTATAAAAAATCAAAAGGCATTGACGGAGTTTCATTTTCTGTTGAAGAGGGAGACTTTTTCGGATTTATCGGTCCCAACGGTGCGGGAAAAAGCACCACCATCCGTACTCTTCTCGGCCTTATTGAAAAGGACGGGGGAGAAGCCCATGTTTTCGGACTTGACACTGCACGCGAAAAAGAAAAGATACTCTCCCGAGTTGGCTATATGCCATCGGATACCATATTCTACAGCGGCATGAGGGTTCGGGAAGTCATCGAGCTTTCCGCAAGGCTGAGAAAAAAAGACTGCAAAAAGGCGGCCGAAGAGCTTTGCGAGCGCCTTGATCTTGACAAAAACAAAAAGGTTGAGGCTCTATCCTTCGGAAACCGAAAAAAGGTGGGGATCGTTTGCGCTTTGCAGCACTCCCCCGATCTTTGCATCCTTGACGAGCCCACAAGCGGCCTTGACCCCTTGATGCAAAGAGAGTTTTTCAACATCCTTGAGGAAAAGAACCGAGATGGAATGACAGTATTCCTCTCATCCCACGTTCTCTCCGAGGTTGGCAGATATTGCAAAAACGCCGCTATCATCCGCGAGGGAAGGGTCATCGCCTGCGATTCTGTCCGCGCTCTCGGTCATACCGGCGTAAAAAAGGTAAGCCTTTCAGGCTTTAAGGGCGAGATCGATCTTGATGGCGCCCGAGATATAAAGAGAGAGGGAGAAACTGTACGTTTTCTCTATTCTGCTCCCCCGAAGGAGCTTCTTTCTGTTCTTTCCGGTCTTGAATTTTCAGACGTAAATATCTCAGACCCCGATCTCGAAGAGGTCTTTATGCACTACTACGTAAAGGAAGGAGGCGCGAAGTAATGACTCTTTATCTTCACGAACTGAAAAGAGGACGCCTTTCTCTTATTATCTGGAGTGCGGCTCTGTCCTTTATGATCGTTGTGTGCGTGCTCATATACCCTATGATGAAGATATCCATGGAGGAAATGAGCGAGGTCTTCGCAAATATGGGAGAATTTTCCGAGGCATTCAATATGGATCAGCTTGGAGTTGGTGACTTTCTCGGCTACTTTGCCGTTGAATGCGGCGAGGTAATGGGCATGGGAGGAGCCGTTTTTGCGGCTATCCTCGGCATCGCCGCCCTTTCCAAGGAGGAAAAGGATAAAACTGCGGAGTTTCTTCTCACTCATCCCCTGTCCCGCGAAAGTATCGTTCTTTCAAAGCTTCTCTCGGTTATGACCCGCATCGTGATCCTCAACGTAGCCGTATTTGCCGCAACGAGCCTTTCGGCAGTTCTCATCGGCGAAGAGTTCGAGTGGGGAAAGCTTTCTTTGCTGATGCTTTCATATTTCCTTTTGCACGTGGAGATATGCGCTGTTACCTTTGGTCTTTCCTCCCTTCTCAGATCAAAGGGATTTGGTATCGGTATAGGTCTTGGACTTGGACTTTATTTCATATCCCTTATTGCAAATATGGCAGAGGAATTGGAATTTCTCCGCTGGGTAACTCCCTTTTCCTACACAAACGGAGCTTATATCGTTGAAAATGCTTCACTTGACGCGAAATACCTTGCAGTCGGCGCAGTGCTGACCGTTGGCGGAATAGTTCTGGCATTTTTGAAATACAGAAAGAAAGACATACTTTGATGCTGAAAAAAGCCTATCTTGAAATAACAAACGCCTGCAATCTTGCCTGCAGCTTTTGCCACGGCACGAAAAGGGATATCAAATATCTGTCCGAGGAGGAGTTTCGCCTTGCGGCAGAAAAGCTTCGCCCGCATACGGAGTATCTTTATTTTCATCTGATGGGCGAGCCCCTGCTCCATCCTCTTCTCGGGCGGTTTCTCGCTTTTGCGGGTGAGCTTGGGTTCAAGGTCATCCTGACGACCAACGGCACTCTCCTTGGGCGGCGGGAGGATATTCTCCTTTCCTCTCCCGCCCTCCATAAGATAAGCATCTCCCTCCACGCCTACGAGGCAAACGAAATGGGTATGGCAATGGAGGATTATCTTTCCCTTTGCTTTGATTTTTGCAAAAGGGCCTCCCGTGCGGGCGTGATCTGCGTGATGCGCCTTTGGAATCTTGGGGGAGCCGATAAGAAAAACGAGGCCATTCTCAGCCTTATGAAGGCCGCCTTCCCCGAAGAATGGAAAGAGGTGCGCTCGGGGTACAGGTTAGGAGAGAGGGTCTATCTCGAATGGGGCGAAAAGTTTGATTGGCCCGATATTGAGGCCCCCGTGGCGGGGGAGGGCCATTCCTGCTACGGCCTCAGAGATCAGGTGGGCGTGCTTTGCGACGGCACCGTGGTTCCCTGCTGCCTTGATGCGGAGGGGGCCGTTGCTCTCGGCAATATCTTTGAGGATAGCCTTTCCGATATTCTCGCCTCCCCTCGGGCGGTATCGCTGAAAAGATCCCTTGAGGAGGGGCGCCCCTGCGAGGAGCTTTGCCGCCGATGCGCCTTTGCCGCCGTAAGATTTCCGAAAAAATAAAGGAGTGTGGGAAATGAAGCTGTATGCTCCTGCGTATTATAACGATTTTGCATGCATCGCCGACCGATGCCGCCACTCCTGCTGTATCGGCTGGGAGATAGACGTAGACCCCGATACCATGGAGAAATACCGCGCTCTCAAGGAGGGCTACGGCGCCACCGTTCTGGAAACGGTGGAGGGGGAGGTGCCCCATTTTCGCCTTTGCGAGGGGGAGCGCTGTCCCCATCTTGATGAAAACGGCCTTTGCAGGATAATAATAAACCTTTCCGAGGATCATCTTTGCCATATCTGCCGCTCCCACCCAAGGTTTTATAACGATACCCGTGCGGGCCGCGAGGCAGGCCTTGGCCTTTGCTGTGAGGAGGCGGCCCGACTTATACTCTCCTCGGATCTTTACGGTGAGATGATATGTATCGGTGAAACAGATGAGGAGGACGACCCTCCCGCCTTTGATGCTTTGCCCTTTCGCGCAAGGATATTTGCCCGCCTTGAGGATGAGAGCCTTCCCTATACCGAAAGGCTTCGGCTCATAGGGGAGGAGCTTGGCGTCTCACCTCTCCGATACGACGACGGGGAATGGAGAGAGCTTCTCTCAGGCCTTGAGTATCTTTGCGACTCGTCAAGGGAGGCCTTTTTGGCGTATACCTCCGATCCCGAAACGCCCCGAGAGGCCGAAAAGCTTCTCGAGAGGGCCCTTGCCTATTTCGTGTATAGGCACGTTTCCGCCGCCGAAAGCGAGGAGGAGCTTTCCGCCGCTCTCGGCTTTGCTCTCTTTTGCGAGAGGCTTCTTTGCTCTCTCATAAAGGAAAGTGGCCCCTATGAATTTGAAAAGGCCGCAGACCTTGCCCGCCTCATCTCCGAGGAGCTTGAGTATTCCGAGGAGAACACCGAGGCCGTAAAGCTTGAGTTTATGTTTTTTTGATCGGTCCTTCCCCACGCGGATGTAACGTATTGCTGAATTTAAAATCCACGTGTCCGCTCCGTCCTCGCAGGAGCGAGGACCTAAGCAAGTCCTTCCCCCGAAGAACTGGGGGAAGGTGGCACCGATGCAGTATCTTGAAACTTAAAAGGAATAGTATTTCCAGAGTTAGAATAAAAGCATTTGATGTCTTCATAGGCGGTGACGGATGAGGGTTTGCTACCTGGGTGCGAACCAAAACCAAAAAATTC
>JAZQAS010000107.1:0-12056 GCA_045545335.1 Candidatus Avispirillum sp.
ATCTTTTGCGTTTGTCCCTGCATCATATTTCGTACCGTTCGTGTGCTGATCTCGGACGAGCGATGCTCGCCCCTACTGTGCTACAACTACCCGCCAAACCGTAATTTGACGGAAATTCAGAAAACCGTCTGCGTTTGCAGACGGTTTTCTACATCAATTATTCATTATTCATTATTCATCATTAATTACTCATTAAAAGAAGCTGTGCGAGAGCCCCTTTTTTTGGTGCTTTTGCCCTTGGTTGCTTTGTTCTTTAAATTCAGCCGAAGCTACGGCTACGGATAGACTAAAGCGTAATGCAGACCCATAGGGCGAAGTTCCTTTGCTTCTTTCCTTTCAAGGAAAGAAGGTAGACCCGTTTCCTACCTGATCCTCACCAGATGCTGGCAATAGACGTACACGTTCTGTATCTTCTTTGCGGTGACCCCGTCGTCGGCGCGGATGACGGGCTTGGTCTTTGACGGGGTGATATAAAGCTTAAAGACGATGGCGTCCTGCCCCGGGCGCATATTGCGTATCCTTTTGTAGGTATAGGGGCGTTGAGGCACCTTAAGGTAATCGAAGATGACCGTTTCAAGCTCCGCGCTCTGAAAGCAGCGGAGTATCTGCTCCTCGCTGTAGATCTTCAGCAGGTGGCGCACCTCGTCAAAGGTAAGGTTTGAGCATTTGAATTCGCCCTCGTTGAGGACGGACATCATGCTGCTGTTGTCAAGGAGCAGCAGGGGTAGCTTTTCTAAGCCTCGCATAGTGTTTTCCTTTCCGATCGGTGATAATGATACCATTATATTCATCGGGCGGGAAAAATATTTCGTTTTCTGTCAGCGGGCGAGAAAATCCCGTATCTCCTTCATTTTTCGCTCTGCAAGAGCCTTTCCCAGAGCGTGTACCTCTCTCAGCTTTTCGGGGTCGTGCTCTATTCGGCCGACGGGGAGCTTCTCCTCGGGGCGTATCACCAGCACCGCACCCTCCTTTTCCCGCTTTTCGATATACTCTATGGTCTCGTTGTATATCTCGTGGCGGCGGGACATTGCCTCAACAGTCTTCGGATATTTTCTGAGCGCGAGGCGCATAAGAGGAAGGGCAGAGTTTTTCTCTTTAATAAAGCCCTTGGGCTGAGTGAGGACGATGACGTTTCTTTCGTATCCTATGCTCTCAAAGAACCTTATCGGTATAGAGTCGGCAATGCCGCCGTCAAGGTAAGGGATGCCCCGTATCTCAACGGGACGGGAAACGAGAGGCATTGAGGCCGAGGCGCGGATATGGAGAAGGTCGTCACCGAGACCGTCGTAGCATTTGTTGTAATATGCTTCTCCCGTCAGCGCGTTTGTTGCAACGGTGTAAAACTCCATGGGATTTTCGCAAAAAGCGGCGGTGTCGAATATATCAAGCTCAAAGGGTATCTCCCGATAGCAGAAATCCGCCCCGAACATATCTCCCGTTTTGATGAGGGAGTAAAGACTGCAAAAGCGCTTGTCGTTGCAATAGGCCGTGTTGTATCTCAGGGCTCTGCCCGCCTGGCGGGATTTGTAGTTGCAGCCGAAGGCCGCCCCTGCGGAAACGCCGACGGCGCCGTCAAACTCTATGCCGCTCTCCATCATAGCGTCGCAAACTCCGCAGGAGAAAAGCCCCCGCATTGCTCCGCCCTCAAGAATAAGTCCTTTTTTCATAATGATCTCCTCGTTTTTTCAGATACGTTGATTATACAACATCTTATTCTCCGTTTCAATAGCCGAAGCTGTTGATTTTTTCGTCCGATGTATTATAATGGTAGAGGAAAGGCAGTGATAACGTGAATAATACCATAAGAGAAATAAACGAAAGAAGATCCGTGAGAGCGTTTACAGACCGCGAAATAGGAAAGGCTGAGAGAGATGCCATCATCAATGCGGCCCTTCAGGCACCTACAGCGGGAAATATGACTCTCTATTCCATACTTGATATCAGGGACAAGGCTCTCAAGACGCGCCTGTCCGAGACCTGCGATAATCAGCCCTTTATAGCCTCGGCACCAATGGTGCTTGTTTTCCTTGCGGATTACAGCCGATGGGTGAGAGCCTTTGAAAATGCCTGCGAAGAGGTGAGAAAGCCTGCCGAGGGCGACCTTATGCTCGCCCAGGCGGATGCCCTTATAGCGGCGCAGAACGCCGTGGTTGCCGCAGAGAGCCTCGGCATCGGCTCCTGCTATATCGGGGATATTATTGAAAATTATGAGATACATAAGGAGCTTTTGCACCTTCCGAAATACGCAGCTCCCGCGGCTATGGTGGTGTTCGGCTATCCCACGGAGCAGCAAAAGGCGAGAAAAAAGCCCGAGCGCTTTGCCCCCGAAGACGTGGTGCACGAAAACGTCTATTGCGAAAAGAGGGATGCCGAGATCGAAGAGATGCTCTCCCGCCACGCGGGCGGCCTTTCGGGCGAGGAGCTTGAGAGCTGGATCAGGCGCTTTTGCAATAGAAAATGGAACTCCGAGTTCTCCGAGGAGATGAGCCGTTCTGCCGCGGCGATTTTGGCAGATTGGTGCAAATAACGGGGCTTCGTTTGTTTGACCGTACTAAAAAAGTGAAAAAATGAACAAAAATATTAATATATTTTTACATTTGCGATCAAAAAATTACTTGACATACGGTCAATTGTGCTTTAAAATATTATAGTGTGTTCGTATTCCGGCGAAGCTGCCGGGTTTATATAGATTCAACTGAAAAAATATCAACTGAATAATATAAGTCGCCGGGCAGCCTCCCGACTATGAAAGCGTTAATTTTATTTGAGTTTTTAAGAGAAATTCTCAAGAAGGAGGTTTAAATATGCCCACAATTTTATCCTATGTTTTAATCGCAGTTGGCGTAGTGGTAGGTCTTGTTGCAGGTATCTTTGTCGGTATCGCGTACCGCAAAAAAGTTGCAGAAAAGGCTATAGGCTCTGCCGAGCTTCAGGCTAAGAAGATCATTGCAGACGGTATGAATCAGGCAAAGTCTGATGCCGCTCAGGCAAAGAAGGAAGCCCTTATCGAAGCTAAGGAAGAGATGCTCCGCGCCAAGAACGAATTTGAGCAGGAGATAAAGGAGCGCCGCAGTGAGCTTTCCAGACAGGAACGCCGTGTTCAGTCCAAGGAAGAATCCCTTGATAAGAAAACGGAAAATCTTGAAAAGAAGGACGAAGCGCTTCAGAAAAAAATTCAGGAAAACGAACTTCTTGCAGAGGATCTTCAGAATCAGAAGACCGAGGCAAGAATGGCTCTTCAGCGTATCTCAGGTATGACCGCCGAGCAGGCGAGAATGAAGCTTATCGAGGATATGGTTGAAGAGGTGAGACACGAGCAGGCCAAGCGCATGGTCGAGCTCGAGGAAGAGTTCAAGGATAATGCTGATGAAAAGGCACGCAATATCGTTGCCCTTGCCATCCAGCGTTGCGCGGCTGACCACGTAGCCGAGATCACCGTTTCAACGGTAACGCTCCCCTCTGAGGAAATGAAGGGACGCATCATCGGCCGTGAGGGACGTAATATCCGCACCATTGAAACTCTCACAGGCGTCGATCTTATTATCGACGATACTCCCGAGGCTATCACGATATCAAGCTTCGATCCCATCAGAAGAGAAACTGCAAGACTTGCTCTTGAAAAGCTCATCTCAGACGGACGTATCCATCCCGCACGCATTGAGGAGATGGTAGAAAAGGCCCGCCACGAGGTTGAGGTATCCATCAAGAAGGCAGGCGATGCGGCAACATTTGAAACAGGCATCCACGGACTTAACGGCGAGCTCGTTAAGCTTCTCGGCCGCCTCAAGTACCGTACCAGCTACGGCCAGAACGTCCTCCGCCACTCCATCGAGGTATCGCTCCTCTCCGGCATCATTGCCGATGAGCTCGGCGTTGATCCCATGCTTGCAAAGCGCGCAGGCCTTCTCCACGATATCGGTAAGGCCCTCACCGCAGAGCAGGAGGGAAGCCACGTTCAGCTCGGTGTTGATACAGCAAGAAAGTATAAGGAAAATAAGGACGTTATCCACGCTATCGAAGCCCATCACGGCGACGTTGGGCCTCAGACCATAGTTGCTATGATCGTTCAGGCGGCGGATGCTATCTCCGCGGCTCGCCCCGGCGCAAGACGCGAAAATCTTGAGAACTATATCAAGCGTCTCACAAAGCTTGAGGAGATCGCCAAGAGCTTTGACGGAGTTGAAAAGTCCTTTGCGATCCAGGCAGGCCGCGAGGTCCGCATCATGGTCAAGCCCGAGATCGTATCTGATGACAGAATGCCTCTCATCGCGAGAGATATCGTCAAGAAGATCGAGGAGGAGCTTGAGTATCCGGGACAGATCAAGGTCAATATCATCAGAGAAAGCCGCGCTGTTCATTACGCGAAATAAAACCAAAAAGCTGTTGCATCTGCAACAGCTTTTTTATTGTGATTGACAAGAGAGAGGGAAGGAGTTAAAATATTATAAAGACGAAGGAAAGGAGAGAAGAATGGAAAAGGAAAAGACCGTTTGCTTCACGGGCCACAGGGCCGTCAGCGAGGAGGACAGAAGAGCCCTGCTCCCAAGGCTCTATTCTCTGATGGCGAGGCTCATATCCGAGGGCTACGATACCTTCATCTGCGGCGGAGCCGTAGGCTTTGATACAATTGCCGCTCAAAGCGTTCTCGCCTTTAAGGAGCGCTTCCCTTATCTTCAGCTCATTCTCGCTCTCCCCTGCCGCGATCAGACCTCAAAATGGGAGAACGTTTCAGATCTTGCGAAATATAAGGAGATCCTTGGCGGGGCTGACGACGTCGTCTATATGCATCCCTTTTATACGGATGGCTGTATGCACGAGAGGAACCGCTGGATGGCGGACCGCTCCTCCGTTTGCATCGCTTTTTTAAAGCAGCGCCGCGGCGGCACTCTTTATACATATAATTATGCCAAAAGGGCGGGTCTTCAGCTTTATAATCTTAACGACGATTACGAAAATTTGAAATTTGTTTGAATTTATTAAATACTCTCTTTACAATCTCCTTGCATAGTATTATAATACAACGGTAAAATCAAAAAGAGAGGTAATATCCATGAACATCTTTGAAAAGATCTTCAGCGAGGCGTTCTGGGCAAACGTGCTGTCCTTCCTCGGCAGCGCAGGCATCAAGCTCCTCGTTTCCGCCGTTATCTTTTTCGTGGGCTTCAAGCTTGTCAGCGTTTTCATCAATAAGATGAGAAACGGTAAGCTTGCCAATAAGATAGACGGCTCCGTTAAAAGCTTTCTCATAAGCTTCTGCTCCATCGCCCTCAGAGCGATCATCATCATCACCATTGCGGCATATCTTGGCGTTCCCATGTCCAGCATGGTTGCTCTCGTTGCCAGCGCCGGCGTTGCTATCGGCCTTGCTCTTCAGGGCGGCCTTTCCAATATCGCAAGCGGCATCATGATCGTTATCTTCCGTCCCTTCAAGGTTGGCGATTTCATTGAGAATGCAGGCCAGAGCGGTGTTGTTCGCTCCATCGACCTGTTCACTACCACTCTCGCAACAGTCGATAATAAGACCGTGGTAGTGCCCAACAGCCTTCTCACGAGCCAGACCATCGTAAACTACTCCTCCGAGGATACCCGCCGCGTTGACCTTGATTACACAGCGTCCTATAATAACGACGTTGATAAGGTAAAGGCAGTTCTCCTTGAGACCGCAAGAGCTATCCCCGAGGCCTGCAAGCTTGAGAGCGAGAAGCCCATCGAAGTTATGGTGGTTGCTCATGCAGACAGCGCTGTCCAGTACCGCATCCGCATCTGGTGCGAGGCTGCAGATTACTGGACCATCGCGTTTGCAATGAACGAGAACGTTAAGCGCGCATTTGACCGCGAGGGCATCGAGATCCCCTATCCTCAGATGGACGTTCACGTTGTCGAAAAGAAGTAATAACAAAAAAGGTTGCCGACGGCAACCTTTTTTGAGTGAAGAGAGAAGAGAGAAAAGAGAAGAGAAAATGAAGAAAACCGACGATTGTCGGTTTTCATTTTTAAAAAATCTGCTCAGACGATACGGCTGCAAGTGAGAGGAAGGACAAAACAAAGCCTTCCCCCAAGACTCGGGGGAAGGTGTCACCGATGCAGTTGCTTACGACTTGGTACAAACGATATTCTCAGAGATAAACGTGAAGCTATTGCTGTCTTCATAGGCGGTGACGGAAGAGGGTTGCTACCTGGGTGCGAACCGATGCTGAAAATTTATGTATGCGAGGCATAGGAGAATAACTGTAGATTTATTAATCAAATACCGCTCAACTTGATTTGAAAGACAGTTCTCGTCCAGATAGCAAACCCTCATCCGTCTCCCCCATATTGTCTATCTTAGCTTAAAATTCTCAGCCGGAAATATAATATGCAATAATCTAACCTCACTCTAAGGAGCCACCTTCCCCCGAATCTTTGGGGGAAGGACTAACTTGGGTCAACGCCTCGTGCGTTGACAGAGCGGACACAGGAGTTTTAAATTCAGCAATACGTTACGTCCGCGTGGGGAAGGACTGATTTGGATCCTCGCCTCGTTTCTAGCCGTAGATCTATCCAAACCTCGTTTTAAAGATTGAAAACCGCCTCAGCGGTTTTCCACCTTTTCTCTTCTCTTTTCACTCTTCTCTCTTCATTCAAAAAAGCTGCTGCATAAAATGCAACAGCTTTTTTGATTTATTCGTTTTCGTCGCCGTCGTCACCGGTTTCGTCGGCGGAGGGAGCGTTGTCCTCGCCGTCGTCCTCGCGGGAGGGGGCTGCTGCGCCGTTTTTCGCGGCCTCTTCTCTTGCGCGCTCTTCTGCGCGGAGGCGTTCGTTTTCGGCTATCTGAATTGCACGGGCAGCGTTTTCAGCCTCGCTGCGGCGCTTTCTTTCGGCAACCATCTCTTCGAGAGCCTCGAAGGTAACGTCGTCCTCCTCCATTGCGCGCTTGAACTGCTCGCCGTCCATAACCTCGTACTTGTGGAGGAACTTTGCAACGAAGTGGAGCTTTTCGATATTTTCGGAGAGGAGGCGCTTAGCCTCGTCGTATGCTTCGGTGATGATCTTGTTGATCTCCTCGTCGATGCGCGCGGCAACCGTCTCGGAGAAGTTACGGCTCTGAGAGAAGTCGCGGCCGAGGAATACCTCGCTCTCGCTGTGCTCGCTGCCGTAGAGAATGGGACCGAGATCGCTCATACCAAGCTGCATGACCATCTTGCGTGCGATCTGAGTAGCTCTCTGGATATCGTTGGAGGCGCCGCCGGAGAAGTCGTCAAAGATGAGCTGCTCTGCAACGCGTCCGCCGAGGAGCATAGAGATCTTCTGCTTGAGCTCGTTGCGGTAAACGCTGTATTTGTCCTCTGCGGGGATATTCAGCGTATAGCCGAGAGCGCCGCCGCTGGGGATGATGGAGATACGGTGAACGGGGTCCATAAGGGGAAGCACGTGGGAGAGGATAGCGTGGCCCGCCTCGTGATAAGCGGTCTTAAGCTTTTCGCTTTCCTTGATGCGCATGGATTTCTTTTCGGGGCCTGCGATGACCTTGGTGAAGGCCTCCTCGATCTCGGCCATACCGATAAGCTTCTTATCCTTTCTTGCCGCAAGGAGCGCCGCCTCGTTAAGGAGGTTTGCCAGATCGGCTCCCGTGAAGCCGCTTGTGCTCTTTGCGATAACGGAGAGGTCAACGTCAGCCTCAAGGGGCTTATTGCGGGCGTGGACCTTGAGTATCTCCTCGCGGCCCTTGATATCGGGCTGGCTCACGGTGATCTGTCTGTCAAATCTGCCGGGTCTGAGGAGCGCGGGGTCAAGAACGTCGGGTCGGTTGGTAGCGGCGATAACGATGATGCCGTCAGTTGAGCCGAAGCCGTCCATCTCAACGAGAAGCTGGTTGAGGGTCTGCTCGCGCTCGTCGTGTCCGCCGCCGAGGCCCGTGCCTCTCTGGCGGCCGACCGCGTCTATCTCGTCGATAAATACGATGGAAGCGGGGTGGCGTCTTGCCGTATCGAAAAGGTCGCGAACGCGGGATGCGCCAACGCCTACGTACATCTCAACGAAGTCAGAGCCGGAGATGGAGAAGAAGGGAACGCCCGCTTCTCCCGCAACTGCCTTTGCGAGAAGGGTCTTACCCGTACCGGGAGGGCCCATCAGCAGAACGCCGTGGGGTATCTTTGCGCCGAGGCGCGCAAACTTCTGAGGCTCCTTGAGGAATTCAACTATCTCCTCAAGCTCGGCCTTTTCCTCGTCAGCTCCCGCAACGTCGGAGAAGAAGACCTTGGATCTGTCCGCCGCCTTTGTTCTCGCCTTGCCGAAGCTGTTGATCTTAGAGCCCTTGCCGCCCGTTGCCTGGCTCATCATATACCACCAGAGCACGAAGAATACTATGGCGATGATAACGTAGGGCAAAAAGCTTACCCACCAGGGGAAGGTCTTTGCGGGAATGCGGTCGTATTCCTCAATTCCCTCGGTATAGGGGGCGATATCGTCAAGAAATCTGTCGATATACTCATGCCCAAGCTTGTAATCCAATTCTTGTTTTTTCGCTTCTTTATCAGGGTCTTCAGGCTTTTCTCCCTCGACCACAAGGGTAAGGATATTCTTGTTGTAGTCGATGACGTAGCTTTCTACCTTACCGTCCTCGAAATAGGCGATGATATCGCTGTATTTCAATTCTTCAGCAGAAGCGCCGTTGCCGTAGAGCAGGGCAATGGCCACGATAACGATGGCTATCATTGCAACGTACCATATGGCAACCTTGAAACCGTTTTTTTTCATTATGAGTGTTTTTCCTCCAAAGGGTTATTTCATATAAACACTACGGCTGAGAATACCAACGTAGGGGAGTGAACGGTATTTTTCGGCATAGTCGAGACCGTAGCCGATAACGAATTCATCAGGAATCTCAGCGCCTGTGTAATCAGGGGTATAGTCCACCTCGCGGCGGGAGGGCTTATCAAGGAGGGCAACCGTTTTAACGCTGCGCGCTCCGTTGAGCTTGAGGTAATTGACGAGGTAGGCAAGAGTTCTGCCGGAGTCAATGATATCCTCGATAATAAGTATATCCTTTTCGGAAAGGTCTGAACGGTGAAGGTCAAGAAGAATGTTGATCCTTCCGCCTGATTCTGTTTCCTTGCCGTAGGATGAGACCTTCATGCAGTCGATCTCGCAGGGAATGGTGAGCTTTTTCATAAGATCGCCCATGAAAACGATGCTTCCCTTAAGGATGCAAAGCATAAGGAGGGTCTTGTCTGCGTAATCGCGACTGATCTCCTCAGCAAGACGGCTAACCATCCTGTCAAGCTCTTCTTCGGTGATGAGTATGCTTTCAACGCCTTCATCTCTGAGAGTATTATGATCTGTCATAATCTTTCATCCTTTACTTAGGTTTTAAATTTTTTTTGTAAATATTACATGCAAAATTTGTTTTGATGCTTTTTCGGGGGCCGTGCCGTCTCTCTGGCCCACCGTGGGAACGATGAGAACTCCGTTGCCGTCGGCAATGATGGGAAGCGTTTTTCTTGCGTGGCGTGGAACGCCCTCGTCGCAAAGAAGCTTTTTCAGCTTTCTGTTAACTCCCCGCAATAGAAGGGTATCTCCGCAAGCCCTTTCTCGCACGAGAATGTTACCATTTATTCTATCATAATCAAGAGCCGTGTGTAAAGATAAATTGTAAATATTTTCCTCAATATTTTTAATATATTCGTCCTCTGAGAGCAGAGTTATGAGAAAATCTCCGAATTCCACGGTCCCGCCCACCGAAAGGGGAGTGGGGGAGAGGGCTTGCGCCTCGTTTTTTTCGTATCTTTTGTCGGGGGCGATATAGATGCAGTCCCGATCGGCAAAGAACGCGGCGCCGTGGGGCAGGGATATGCTTCCGCCCTCGGGGCTTTGGCAGAGGCGGCGGGCATCGGATATATTTTTCTCGGAGAGGTCGCCGCTGCCTCCGGTTTCCTTTTTGTATAGCAGGCGCAAGACCCTTGAGAAAAGGGCAGGGTGCATTTGCCGTGCGCTTTCCGTATCTATGGGGGCGGAGGCTATCCTCTCGGCGTCGGCTTCGATATAGTCGCAGTCCTCCCTCGCGCTCCTTGAGAGCCTGAGGGCCGCCTCGCATACCCTTGGGTTCAGCTCCTTGAGGACGGGGATAACGTTGTGGCGGATAGTGTTTCTGGTGTACGCTGTGTCGGCGTTCGTGCTGTCTATAACGTAGGGAATGCCCTTGTCCTTTGCAAAGGCACGTATCTCCTCGCCTGTCTGTGAGAGAAGGGGGCGGATATAGACTCCGTCTCTGACGGGGGCGATTCCCGAAAGGCCTCGGGTGCCGCTTCCGCGGGTGAGATTGAAGATGAGGGTCTCAAGGTTGTCGTCAGCGTTGTGGGCCGTTGCAACGGGGAATGAGAGCTTTTTCGAAAGCTCCTCAAGGGCTGCGTAGCGCACGTCTCTTGCGCATTCCTCAAGCCCCTTGCCCGTCTTTTTTGCAAGAGCGGGAACGTCCTTTTTAAGAACCGTAAGCTCGATTTCTCTTTCCCTGCAAAAGTCGGCGCAAAAGGCCTCGTCGCGGTCAGCCTCCTCGCCGCGTATCATATGGTTTACGTGCAGGGCGCGTATCTCAAGGCGGGGATAGCTTTTTTTCAGCTCAATGAAAAATGAGAGGAGCACCGCAGAGTCGGCTCCGCCCGAAAAGGCGACGATGACCCCTCCGCTTTCCGATAAAACGGGGGTGATGCCCGCGCGGTCGCAGTATTCCTCAGCGTTTTTGAAAAGCACGGATATCACTCCTTTCGTCGTTGTCATTGGTATTCGTTTTTTCTGAGGCAGTAGAGCAGCAGGTCTCCGCCGAGAGCGCATACGGCGGCCGCGGCGGGGTATTCAAGGATCTCGCAAACGGAGGATGGAGATATGGCTCCGAGGGAAGCCCCGAGGGCAATGGCAAAAAGCTGCAAAAGCACCAGAGAAAAAAGAAGCTTTGAAAATCTTTCCAAAAAACGGTATGTAAGCATAGGCCACCTCTTTAAGTATTATCGTTAATATTGTAAGTGAAAGAGGCGAAAAGCTCAATGCAAAATTGTTTCAATATATTCAATATATTACCACTATAATAGTACACAATCAAAGCCCTTTTGTCAAGGAGAAGGGGAGGCTTTTGTTTTGCGGATCTGCGGACGGAAACTGCGATCTGTATGCGAAATAAATTTCCTCCTGCGGTTTACAAAGGGCGGGATTTATGGTAAAATACTAAGGATAAAAAGAGAGGAGGGCGGATATGCTTCGTCTTGATAAATATATTGCGGATACGGGCGCATACAGCCGAAAGGAAGTAAAGGCCATGGCAAAGCAGGGGCTTATCACCGTGGACTCAAGGGTGGTCCGCGACGTTGCCCTCCGCATTGACGAAAACAGCGCCGAGGTGGCTATCGGCGGAAAAAGGGTAAACTGGCGAAAATACGTTTACGTTATGCTCAATAAGCCTGCGGGCTATATCAGCTCCACCGAGGAGTCTGACAGGACCGTTATGAAGCTGCTCCCCCCTGAGTACACGAAAATGGAGTGCTTTCCCTGCGGCCGTCTCGATATAGACACGGTCGGCCTCCTTATCATAACGAACGACGGCCCTCTGGCTCACGAGCTGCTCTCTCCCCGCCATCACGCGGAAAAGACCTATTTTTACCGCTGCTCTCCTGCCATTGGCGAGAGGGAGGCGGAGATGCTTTGCGCGGGGGTAGATATCGGCGGCTACGTTACAAAGACCTCAAAGGTGGAGCTTTGCGACGGCGAAAGCGGCCGCATCACCCTGACAGAGGGAAAATTCCATCAGATAAAGCGAATGTTTGAGGCAGTGGGCTCCTCTATCACCTATCTTCGCCGCGTGGAGTTCGGCGGCATTCCCCTTGACGAGAGCCTCAAAGAGGGAGAGTGGCGTGAGCTGACAGACGGCGAGATAGAAACGCTCAGAAGCGCCGACGGGAAATAAACAGTTTCTTTGCTAAAGCCAAGACTAAAGTGGATTGGTGTTTGAAGAGCGAGGACCCAAAATAGTCCTTCCCCCGAAGAACTGGGGGAAGGGGGACCGCTTGCGGTGGATGAGGGTTTGCTACCTG
>JAZQAS010000108.1:0-32195 GCA_045545335.1 Candidatus Avispirillum sp.
CAAGGAATCCTATTACAGGCAGCGCGTAAAGAAACATCAGCCAAAAATATGCACCCGTGCCGACTACCTTGTCGGTCTTATCACTTGCGCTTGCAGGTACCGCCTGCGGAGAGGCATATACCGTCTGCTGAGGCGGCTGAACATACTGCGGTTGAGCATACTGCTGTGCGGGTTGGGTATATTGCTGCCTCAAAGGCTCCTGAACGTACTGAGGTTGAGGTTGAGGTTGAGGCTGAGGCTGAGGCTGGGGCTGAGGCTGAGGTGCAGGTCCTGTTTGGAACTGAGGTCTGAAGGAGGGGGTCTCCTCCTTTTTCAGCTCAGCAGATCTTGAAAGCATATCGTCAATAGATATGGTTGAATCGAACATGCCTACGGACTGCTCGCTCTTCTCATTCTCAACGGAAGGCGCAAAGGGAGAGGGCGCCGCCTGAGCCTGAATACTCTCTCCTGACTTAAGCTTATTAACGACATCCTTCATGCCGTAGATATTAAAGCTATCCACAGCATTGATATAAGAAATCAGCTGAGTTACGTAAGATGAATCCTCGGAAGGATCAAACTGTGTTGACAGCACGATATTCTTGAACAGCTCATTTGCTTTCTTATTTACATCCACATCCTGAATCACGGGAATGCACACGAGCGCTGTTTCGCAATTGGAAACGTTAAGCATCACGTGCTCGGGTGCCAATGAAAAGCATCCGGGATCGATCATATAATCATCAGCGGAGCAAACTGCATCAAGAATATTTCCGAACGCCTGAAGAGCTCTCTGCTTATTTATACGTCCTCCAAAGAACTGACTTGCAGTTACCTTTGCGGAAATATTATACTTCAGGTAACGCTGACCGTTCATTTCCGTATAAAGAACGGGCGCTACACCTGCAATATGGTTGTTTGTAAGCATACCGAGAGTGAGATTATCGATCTGCTCTCCAATATCAAGCTCACACACAAGATATGTTATTGCACCCTGTGTTTCATAAGTAAATTTCACGATTTATCTCCTATCTGTTTATATTAATTCGTCTTTTCGTATATTAGCTATTTATGAATATCATATATGGGCAGATCATCCCACAGATCAACGCATCCCGAATGATGGAAGCAGAATACGCCGGAGGTTATCCTTTCGCTGCATCCGTAATAATAGTCTAACACTCCATCCCACGTAGCGGTGCTTGCTCCTCTGCGGTATTTCGGTATTCCGCAGTCGGCACATACTATACACTGTCCGTAATATATAGCTTTTCTTCCTCCGCTATGTGGAATTCTCGGATTGCTCGGCAGGTAATGGGTATGGCCGCATCTTGCGTCTCTATGGTGTGTACAACCGCGCCAGTCACTGTATACGTGTGTATCTCCTCTGACAACAGTGCCGGAGTTGAAGTTTCTCCAACCGTTGAATATGGAGCCGAGATGCTGGGGATTGCCCGGCATATTTCCGCCGAGAGCGTTTCCTGAATGTATGGTTCTCGTTGCATACAGAACGTTTCCGTATCCGTAGAAATATACGGTTACTATAGTGCTCTTATAGCACGCTACGTACGTAACGTTTTTGGGAGGCACCTGCATCGTTACCGTGCTTGAGGTCGTGAATATTGCGCCCCCATCCTCTTTCCAGCCGAGGAACTCATAGCCTGCTATATAGGGAGCACTCAGGGTGAAGCTCTCCTTATATTTTGCGCTGACAGAGGTTTTTGTCGATCCCTTATAGGTAAGAGTCGCTCCTCCTCCCGCTCCCTCAGTTCTGACCTTTACGTTATAAGTATTGGGGGTATAATACGCCGTGCACGTATAGGTCTGATCTACGGTCAGCGACGTGGTTGCATCATAGGCAATTCTCGTTTTTCCGTCATTATGCTGATATATCGCCCAGCGGTTGAAGGAATATCCGGGCGCGGGAGTTGCTGATATGGTCGCGCTTTCCAGATATTTATAAACGCCTGCTCCGCTGACGCTTCCGCCGTCTGCAGGATTTGACACAAGGTTTACGCCAAATTCATCCTGAATGAATACTGCTACGTATTCCTGAGGTCCTGCTACCGTTACTCTTCGGGGATTTTCGGTTGACCCATCTGTCCATTTCACAAACTTATATCCGTAATTGGCAGTTGCAGAAATTTCGATCTCGGTTCCAAGCATATACTTTCCGCCGCCGCTTGCAGTTCCCATTTTGGGGTCCTCTGCTCTGGTCACTATCTCAAAAAGTATCTCTCCGAAGGTTTTTGCTTTTGCAGCCTTGGTCAGCTCAAGCTCCTTCATTCCAAACAGAGGGAACTGAAGCTCTACGGTGTAATCTGCAAGGACGATGACCTCATTATTATTGAGGTCTATTCTCGAGCTTGAGAAATCCACACCGGATACGCCGTCCTTAACTCCAAGCTTTTTCAGTATGGTGTCGGCCTGACTTTCCGTTTCGGAAATTGCCGTTACAAACTTTGACTGTACTATATTTGGTATATCTGCCGAGCGAAGACTCACAAAGCTATCCTCGGTCACTGTGCTTGAGCCGGTTATCTTATTAGCAAGCTTTGCCACGTCCTGCGGATCGCCGTTGAACGTTGTCTCTCTGAGATAGGACTCCATCGCCACGGCATCCGATGACTGGAGCACCGCATGGCTCACCATGCTTTGCGCGCTATACAGCCTTGCAAAGCTGAACAAGAACAATATTACAAGTAACGTCAGGGTAAGTACAAGGGAAGCCTCTATGGTAAGCACTCCCGATTCCCTTTTCTTCATAAATCTGTTCACGCCTTTCTTATACATAGGTCTGCCCATTGCAGACCTCACATCTCCCTTTGATCAATATCCTACGTATTTAACGCTTCTGATGGTTATTCCGTTGAATCCGCTGTTTGTTCCGAGAGATATTATGGGAAGGATAGGATTAAGAGTTGCGGAGCATTTGACTCTGCAAAACGTATTCTGATCGGACAAGAGAAAGCTTGCCGTTTCGTTTTTTCCGTACTGCTCATCATACCTCATTTCAAGCTGAATGAGGTCAGCAGTTCTGAGAAGCTTCTTTGAATTGGGAACGAGCCAAAGCGCAAGCGCAAGCGCATCCTTATAGGTGGTCGCATCTGTGCCCTCAACTACAAAGGTAGCGTCCTGCAATATACCAAGTTCGGTCATTCCGTCTGCAAGATTGCCTGAAGCAAAGGCATTTGCAACTGCCGATCTTTCTGTTATGGGAAGGATCATTTCATATTTATTAAAGGGCACTGTTGCTCCGTAAGCAGAAAGGAGCTCCATATCTGCATAGGTTTCAAAATATGCCCATGCAATATGGGCCGCAACTACCGAAGCATTCTGATTATTGAAGCAATCTGAGCCTGTGAAGGTTGAATACAGGTTGTTTATAAATCTGACTGCAAATGCATAGTCGTAAGCTGTTTGCTGATTTGCCTTTTCAACGCTGCTTCCGCCGATAACGTATTCAACGGCTGCCCCTGCAAAATTCATATTCTGAGCGCTGCCGTCAGTAGTTGTGCCGATATCAGGTCCATTATATCCTGCAACAGAACGGTTTCTGCAAGGAAAATAGCCTGATATATATGAATTAAGATATATATTCTCTTCCTTATTCTCCATAAGCACCTTGAATGCCGCACGCACGGCACTTACAAGAGCTTTACAGTCTGTTGCGAGAGAGGTGGCCTCGTTAACGATATTTCCCGTTGAGGAAAGCTTGGAATATGCGCTGTCAACAAAGCTTGCGTTTACTGAAACATCATTTTCAGAATAGGGTCTGCCTCCGTGCTGAAGAAGATCACCGTTTGCGCCAAGGACAGTCTTTGCATCTGCAACAGACGCATTGATAAGGTCCATATCCTCGCTATGTATAGTATTCTCAACAGTTCCCGTTGCGCTGGGGAGCAAGGACATTGATACGCTGTCCACGGTGACGTCATAGTCATCACCGAATTTTTCAGTATCCTTGAACGTTTCATAAAGTGCGCTGAGGGCAGACTGCATATCCCCCGGAATATCTGAGGCACTGCCTGCTCCCGCAAGGCCGTCTGCCGTGGGAGAAAGCTCGCCCGCCACGTGATCTGCCTTGCTGATGATATCTGTTATAAAATAATCCACGTTATACTGGTTGAGAGCAAAATCCTGTGGAATGAGATTATGCTTTGCGCGGGACAGTATCTGTCTTTTAAGCACCGATGGATAGGTGAGATTATAAAGCATCTCAAACTCTACGCCGTCCACCGTATACATTGTGGAAACGTTATTACCCTCATATCCGCTTGCAAGATCGGAATTGAATTCAAGATAATCTCTGTATCTGCCTGCGTTTGCTGCCTCATTATCTATAACCAGCAGGCCGTATCTTGCAAACATATCGGCATCATAGGAGGCAAGCATTGAGGTTCCTGCGCTGGTGTTAGCCTCGCCAAGCTGTGTTTTGGCCGCCTGAAAACGTCCCGACTCAAGCGCCAGCGTTCCCAGTGAAAGAATACCGGTAAGGAGCAATGACACAAGGATGGTTATTACACCCTGAACTTTGTTTTTCTTATTCAGCATTTTCGCTTTCTCCGTTAGCAGTTTCAGACGTAGAGGAAAAATCATTTTCTACTACTGCATTACTGTACATTTCTTTATCGTAGCTATGGAAAAACTCAAAGCGCATTATGCAGTCCTCCTTCATGCAAGCGGTAGCGTTCCAATAGGTGAGATCTTCTTCCTTTACACCCATTCCAAGCACCGCGCCATCATTAAGGACAAGCTCGCAAACATCATTTTCTCGTGAGGTAATGACGTAGCCTTCCTTTGCATAAACACTGTAATCAACGCCAAACAAAAGGCCAAAATGATCTGATGCTGCATCACAAAAATCATTCCACTTATTGCGGACAGCTTCTGCTGTCTGTTCCTTGAGAGTTACCTCGTAAAAACCGTCTACACGGACAAAATCTCCGTTTTCGTCGGTTTGAAAATACAATGTGACGTCCTGACCTTCCATTCTGAGATTACCCATTGAATAAAGAGTATCAGAATCCGAGGTCTGAAGGTAGAGGTAATGATCGTCAACGTATTTCTTCAATTCGTCCAAGGAATCAGTTTTGAGAATATCTACGTAATTATATTCTTCAGCCGAGTCTATATCCTCTTTATCTTTTCCTTTATCCGAAGAATCATCCTTCAGCAATGCAAGCAACACAACTCCTGCAATTATTGCAAGGACCAACACTATCGCAACTATTACGATTACTATCTTTTTCATTTAAGTACCGAATTTCTATATGTTTTATTTGCCATCGTCTCCGTCGTGGTTAAATGGCAATACCGTTTTTGAATTTTTATAGCTGTTATCGTTTGCTACGCCGCCATTGACCTCATGCGCGCGGCAAAGCATCTGACTTGTTACCCACGTACCGTTTCGTTTTTTCCATTTACCGTTTGCTCCGGCGCGCCTGCAGAAGGAGCAAAAATAGCACTCTCCCTTGGTGGTTTTACCAATGCCGGCAGCATGGACAGGATTTCCGCCACCATCTACCATCGTAAATGAACTATTACCAAGAACGTGAGTTACTCCGCAGCGTCCGTTTGTATTATGTCCGACCCTGGGTATGCTCTTCTCTTCCATTACGTAGCTACATCTTGTGCAGGAAGCCATTTCTTTGCCCTCAGAATAACAAGTGGGCTCGACGACACGGATCATACTGCCCTTATTATGGCCTCCGACCTGGCCATAGCTTTCGTAGCTATATGGGCAACGAACACAGGTATATTTCCATATACTGGGTTCAACACAGGTTCCCTCAGACACAAGCGTAGCGTTGAAATCGTGCGTACATCTCCACTTTGCATAGAGAGTTACGTTACCTGCTATGGGAGTGACGTTTGAATGATATCTTTCTCCTGCGCCCTCCTTCTCTGTATACCAGCCCTCAAAGGCATATCCGTTTCTTGAGGGAATAGGAAGGTTGACCGTTGAAAGATATTTTACTTTTATGGTCTTGGGACTAACGCTTCCACCGCAGGGATCAAGTGTTACCTTGCACTCCCAAGTTCCGTAGACCGTCATATTCTCATTTACCTGAGTGTTCGCGCTGAAGTGGCTGCCGCTCTCGATTACCCATCCGGTAAATTTCATACCGTTGAACTTAGGATCCGCAGGCATCGCGCTATGAGAATACTTATTTGACGACATCATCGTTTCGCCGCAAAGCACCGGCACCGTGGCATAAAACTTGCCGCTATACTTATCCATTATGAATGTTACAAGATAATGATCCGTTACAGACTGAATGGGTGAGCTGTCGGGGTCGCCGATTGCCTCCACCCCGTTTACGTACTCAAGTATATCTATACAGTCTGCTCTGCCCATGGCAGAAAACTTTAAGCTATCATTATCTATTCCCATTGCGCCAAGCAGCGGAATATCAAACGTATCGGTGACCGTTACAACTACCTGGCACTTCAGTATCTCTCCGGGCTTCGTTATTATATCAATATCTACCGTTGTTCCCTCTGAGGTCAGTATGCTTGAGGATGCAAGACGGTAGCTCGCAAAGGCTGCCGCCTTTTGCTTGATAACGTCTCGGTATGCATCGGTCTTCATAGTATTGAAGGTCACGGTTTGGTACATATGCTCTGAATTGATATATCCCGTAAAGGGGTCCTTCAGATTATTGCTGTACACCTGAGCGATATTTGACGCAGTCTGATTTGCCATGACTGTTACGAGTGTCCTCTGGTACATTACAAGACCAAGATACACCATGATCGAAATGAGGATAACGACCAGCGTTACAACGATGCTCGCTTCGATTACGACCTCTCCTCTTTCGTTGCTCTTTTTCACGCCCTTCACCTCTCAGTTATTTCGCGGTATAATAAAACTTCAGATATGACCAGTATCCGTCTTCCTTAACAAAGCAAATGCCCTTTGAATTAAGGTAATCACAGTCCTCAAAGTCATCCTCTACGACAACTTCGTTCTTTGCATTTATAAATTTCCAGTATGCGCCTGCCTTGATCGCGCCCATTCCGTTTGAGAAGGATTTCGCATCCTCATACTGAGCTTCTATTATTATCTTTCCATCTGTTCCGACAAAGCCCCAGAGGTCTCCGCTCTTGAATGCGGCATATTCGTCCACGAAGGCCTTAGCGCCGTCGCACTCGAAATCTCCTACCCTGACAAGCTTACCCTCAGCGGTGAGATCATATATATGATACTTATCGCTTTCCTTTGCGATAATGTATCCCTTAGGTGCGCACTCATCAAACTCATTGAGAACGACGTCGGCAAACACCGTATCTGTTACTTCCTTGCCTGCTCCGTTTATAAGCTTCCATTTGCCTTCTTCTTCCATTACTGCGGCAACGTTATTTCTAAATCTGCCTGCAAATGCATATTCGCCGAAGGCTTCCTTTGCATTTACATCATAATACTTATATTTATCTCCGATCTTACAGGAAAGCAGGCCAACGGTATTACCGTTTTTATCAACGGCTCTTCCCACTCCGGAGGAGGACTCAACACCATCAAAATACACCTGACGCTGTCCCTCTTTATCTATGAGAAAGGCTTTTTCTGTTCCGTCTACTCTGATATCCTTAACAAAGGCATATCCCTCGGAGAATGAGCTTGCATATATGAATGCGCCCTTAATGTCCGTTGATGCCTCATCTGTTATAAATCTGTAGTTATTATCAAGAGCAACGGTATATCTGCCCTCAAATACGGGAAGCAGATCGGTATACATTGCATAAAACTTTGTATAGCGATATCTTACCTCCTCAAGTGCCGCGCTGAGCTTATCGGACTTAAGATTGAAATCTCTTGCCTTCATAAGCACGTTTGCACATTCCTCATACTTTTCGTATTTGATCAGAATATCGCAAACTCTTTCATATATTCTGATATCCTCGCGATAGGTCTCCGTAAGATCAACGACAGAGGCAAAGATATCATAGGTTTTTGTGAACTCTCCGATATCGATTCCCTTTTCATAAACGTCGATCATTTCAAGCCTGAGAGCTACGCTATCCTCTGTTACCAGAGCCTCCTCATACTTTGCGATAGACTTTGAGCAAAGCTCCTGCTCTGCATAATCTCTTGCAGCCTTTACGGTCTTTTCATACTCGCTTGCCTTGCCGAGAAAGCTCTGAGATATCATATAGATCACAAGTACGTTGAGCAACAGTATTCCGATTATTATCAGTATCTTATTATTCTTCATTATGCTTACTCCGATTTTAATAGCTTGTCAAAAGTATTGCCGTTATATATCCAACGGCGATGCAGGGGCCAAAGGGGAATGAATCCTTTCTGCCCATTTTCCTGGTTGCCAAACCTACAACAGATACGATAACTGAGACGACAAGGCTGACAAACAGGGTGCTGTAAGTACAAAACGAGCCTGCGGTAATGCCGATCAATCCAAACAGCTTTACGTCACCAAATCCAAGCGCTCCTCTTGTGACGAGAGAAACGATGGCAAGAAAGCCAAATCCAATAGCAAGGCCTATAAGGTCGTTTATCAGAATACTCTTGATGCTCTCCACCGTCAGCACCTCATAAACGTATACTCCGATACGGAATACGAGACCTATTATGATAAGAATATTCGGTATGATCCTTCTTTTGAAATCAATGATAGCACAAGCAAGAACTACTACGAAAAGGCCGTAGAGCTTTACGAAGTTTACTATCGACGTGTTATTATATAGTGAGATCTGCATCACTACCGACAGAATAACGCAGACCGTTATTATCAAAATTAATGGTATGCCCTTGAAAGGAACGATCTCCTCCTCGCAGGGCTTATATATTTTAAGCTTTCCGGTTTCAAAAACGCCTTTTCGCGCACAGATCAGGCTTACTCCAAGTACAGATACCAGCGCTATAAGTACAAATACCAGATATTTCATTAAAATTCTCCTGAGTTTTTTTGATCTGCCGCCGAAAAGCGGCGGCAGATCGTTTTAAACAAAGCTTTACGATTAATACTCGCCGAGAGATCCTTCTACGTCGCCTGTGATGCTTGCCCAGATCTTATCAAAGAGGCTCTTGATAGCTCCTCTGAATACGATAGCAAGAGCGATAACGATAGCAAGGATGATAATGATAGCGATAATATTTGTATCACCGCGCTCATTCTTCATAAGCTTTGCGAGCTTTGCCTTTGCGTCAAGACCCTTGAAGTAAAGTTTGTTTGCGAAGTTGATCATTTCTTTATCCTCCTGGATTATATATTTTTATTAATTATTTGAAAGAATTATCTATTAAAGACCAAGGTTTGTCATTATAGGGCCCATTACCATTATGAGGACACCTATAAACATTATCATAAGCGGGATCATCAGCTTGCTTGATGCAAGCTCTCCGCGCTTAAGGATATTCTGCTTCTTGAGCTCCCAGAGCTCATCCGTCTGATTTCTGAGGGCAATTGCAAGATCGCGGCTTCCCTTTTCAAGGCCCTGCACTATGAATGCCGTGAATTTCTTGATCTCGGGAGTGACACATCTGTTACCGAAGCGATACAGAGCATCTATCTCGCTTACTCCGTTATCTATCTCATCATTGACCTTTCTCATTTCCATATAGAGCTCAGTATCCTCAGAAAGAGAAACCTCTCTCCAAGCCTCTCTGAGGATCATTCCGGAGTTGACAAGAAGCGCTATTGTTGACACTGCATTGGGAAATTCATCCATAAAGCGGATATTTCTCTTCTTGATCTTTGAACCTGTCAGCGTTGAAAAATAATAGTAGAGTGCTCCGCACAATATTACTACGAGGCCAAGAAGGATCAGCTTATCTGTTCCCTCAGCAAGGGCGCAAAGCGCACTTCCCGCTGCAAAGCAGAGATAAACGATGCTGAGACGCTGAGCAAATACGACACGCATATAGAAATCTGCATATCTCTCGCCATAGAGAATAGCTACCTGCTCTCTGAATTTATTTGCCTCACGGCTCTTAAATTCAAGCTTGAATATCTTCATTATCATAAAGCCGACACCATAGATCTCGGGAAGCATAAACTCCTTTTTATCAAGGGGCTTTATATAGCTCTCAAATTCTCCTGAGATCAGAAGAAGAACGATAAAGGACACGCCCGATAAAAGTGAAAGCGCTAAAAATACAATATTCAGTACCATATCTTACACCTCTATCTTCAATATCTGTCTGCCTATGAAATACGCGCCTACAAATGCTCCGATCGCTACGGTCGTGCATACGATTCCCATAGGAGTTGTAAAGTTTGCGGCAAAATCAGAACCTGCCATTTTGATCATTCCTATCAGGATGATAGGCATTATGACCATAATATTCTGCTCATTCTTATTTGACGCTACCTTCGTTTCAATCTCTGCCTCTATCTCGCACTTATTGCTGAGGATAAGGTGACAGTTGCGAACAACGTCCTTAAGGTTTGCTCCCTTTGAATATGCCGTTTCAAAAACTCTGCCAAAAGTTCTGATATCCTGTATTCCGCTTCTCTCACCAAAATTGATGAGCATACTGCCTACGTCGATATTATTCTGAATTCCGCTTATGATATTATCTACTTCCTGAACTATGTAAGCATCGCTTGAATACTGAACAAGAAGGTCCTCCTTTGCAGCAACAAAGGCATTTGGCACGTTCTTACCTGAGGAAATGGAGGATGCGAGAGAATCAAGCAGATCTATAAACTGCTTTCTCAGCTTTTTCTTTCTCTCAAGAATTATCTGCTCCTTACGGATAGGCAAAAACAGTCTGCCCGCCGCAAGGCCTACGATCGCCATTATCACGATATCAAGGATATACGTTACGATGGTGGGGTCGCCGTATTCATCCTTTCCTATTCCGCCATAGAAAAGATAGGCCACTACCGCGCCCACTACAAATGCCAGAATGAAATACAAAAGTCTTTCACTTGAGGACATTTTATACACGCGATAGTTTATCATTTTCCGGTTCGTTCCGGATATTTCGTACAAGGGCTCGCTAACTGCCCTTTTTTTCTTACTCATTCTCTGACCTCCATTCACAGAAGCTGCTCAAACACATTGGAGAGTGACAGCTGTCTTGCCATCTGAGCAGGTGATACATTCTGATACGTGGGGAATGAGCCAAGCAAGCGAAGATCACTCTGATTTAGCTTTTGCTCTGAGGACTTATTATAAATAAGGCTCATTCTTGCCTGAAGAGAATAATCAGCCTGACCGTCTATTATCTGGATGCTGCGAAGAGCCTTGGCAAGCTTTGCATCTGACTTTTCACTATCGTCTCCAACGAGGACCACGGCATTACAGCAATCAAAGAATTTATAATTCTGCTGAGTTTTCGGGAACTCAACGTCCATTACAACGTAATCATAGCATCCGAGAGACTTGAGCTCATTCTGGAGAGTTACATAATCGGCTACGTTCATCTCCATCATATCAAGGCTTACTCTCACTGAAGAATAATAATATACTCCGGAATTATCCTGCTTTACAGTGCTCTGAAGCTTCATGGTCCTGTTTGTTTTATTACTCTTTACAGCATAAATAACGTCGCTGAAGTCGAACTGTCCGTCGCAAGAGAAAAACGTATCAGCATCTCCGTATATCTCCGTATTCAGATACAGAACTCTCTTACCTGCCGCTGCAATATTGAGCGCGCAAGCAGCCGCAACGGTTGAGGTTCCTACTCCACCGCAGGGTGAGCAGAAGGCAATGGTCTTCATTGCTCCGTTCTGCACCGAAGGAGCTCCGCTGATATTGGGGATATGCTCGGAATATATACTGAGTATCTGCTTATAGATCAGCTCACCCTTCTGGAACTTACAAACTGCCTTTTTATCGTCTATCATATTGATACCAAGGCTTTCAACAAGATACGCAAAGCCGCATCTCTTGGGAATAAGATTGAAATCCAGAATAAAGCTGTCGCTGGCGAGGAAGACGTCTATCTTCTTTTCAGTCAGGCACTCGATCGCGCTTTTTTCATCTGTGAAGGAATAGACCTCAAGCTCCTGCGCATATTTGCTGTTAAACATAGGTACTATTCTGCGAAGGTATCCTGCATCATTTTCAAGTATTGCTAACCTGATCTTCATTTGTTTGACCTTTCTATATATTTCTCTTTATTATCGCTTTAGATTTCTACCTTATAGCCTGAAAGCCTGAGCTTGAAATCGTTTTTCAGGGGATTTTCAGTTCTCACAAGAGAGCCTGATACCTTTTCAAGTGTTGAATACTCATCCTCCTCAAATACGTACAGAGGATTGAGTATTATCTCGCCGTTCTTATATCCGACGACCTCGGTGATCTCCATAGTCTTTCTCGACTTATCACGAAGTCTTGAAAGATGGATAATTATATCTATCGCCGATCCTATCTGATGACGTATTGCCTCAAGGGGAAGCCCTGCAGCTCCCTGAAGTACCATAGTTTCAAGTCGGCTCAGCATATCCTCTGTGGAGTTTGCGTGGCCTGTGGAAAGAGATCCGTCATGTCCGGTATTCATTGCCTGAAGCATATCAAGAGCCTCTCCTCCTCTTACCTCTCCGACAACTATCCGTTCAGGTCTCATTCTGAGGGAGGATTTAATAAGATCTCTGATCGTTATTTCTCCGGCACCGGATGCGTTTGCATTTCTTGTTTCAAGGCTTACAAGGTTATCGATTCCCGTGATCTGCAGCTCGGCTGAATCCTCTATTGTAATAACTCGCTCATCCTTGGGAATATAGTTTGAAAGCGCATTAAGAAACGTTGTCTTACCGGAACCGGTACCTCCACTGATGAAGATATTGTATTTCGCTCTTACGAGTATCTCAAGCTTTTCAGCTATCTCCTCCGTTATGGAGCCATACTGAATAAGCTTTTCTATAGTCATGGGATTCTTTGAGAATTTTCTGATGGTGAGAATCGGGCCGCAAAGGGAGATCGGCGGGAGAACCACGTTTACGCGGGAGCCATCCGGCAAATGAGTATCGCATATGGGGTTTGCCTGGTTTACCTCTCTGCCTGCCATTCCCACGATCCTCTGGATGATATCCTCAAGCTTTCTCTGGCTTTCAAATGAAGCATCCAGCTTCGTGAGCTTTCCTGATTTCTCTATAAAGATATTATCCGGGCCGTTTATCATTACCTCGGTTATGGTATCATCGCTGATGATCGAATCAAGGATACCGAAGCCTCTTATAGAGCTATACACCTGCTGAACAAGATTTACTCTGACCTGGATGGGATAATATTTATCCCTGGTCTGTTCATCAACTATAGCCTCAATTTCTGCGGTGAGCTCATCGTCGCTCAGCTGGCTGAGAGGGAGCTCCTCCGTTACTATTTTCTTAAGCTTTAAGACAAGATCATTATCTATATCCATTATTTTTTCACTCCTCTTGTCCGCATATTTTTATAATTATTACCGTTGTATTATCGGTATCGGGGGCCTGCTTTGCACGGGATACTATTGCCCTTGCCGCTTTCTCGGGCATCTCTCCCGATATCAGCGCAAACAGCTCCTCCATATCCCACGCTTCAGTCACTCCGTCACTGCACAAAACGTAAACATCATCATTTTTCAGCTCGCCCTTTGATATATACGGGTCAAGCATCATCTCGTTTTCAGGCACGCCGAGATATTGCAAAAGCACAGGCTTTTTTGAAACGCCCATAGCAGACAGTATCCTCTCATCAGTATGATCCTCGGATATCTGCACCATTGCATTATCCCTTATCCTGAACACCTTGCTATCTCCAACGTTGCAGGAAACGACCTCATCTCCCAAAAGATAAAGTGCCGCAACGGTGGTGCCCATACGGCTTATCTGCTCCTCGGCGATTATTTCGCCGATCCTTTTATTTGCACGGTTGCAAGCTTCAATGAAAAAGCTCTTACCTGAAACAACAAGCTCTTCCAGCTTCTTTGCCTCATCGGAAAAGATCTCGGCAGCACAGCAAGCAGCCATTGCGCCGTTTTTCTCCCCGCCCATTCCGTCAAACACAGCAAATACTGCCGCATCATCCGTCTTTCCGTTGCTTTGGAGAGGAACTTCTATGCCGCGGTTTTCCTCAGGGAGATGCTTTTTTGCAAAGAAAAGATTATCCTCATTACTGCTGCGCGAGTTTCCCGGAGAGCTTACACAGCACGCACTGTATACATACATAGGCCATTTCCTTTCTCAGTTTTTGCCGAGCCGTTACATTACATAATGGAAGCCACAGATACAAGCAAGGCGCCGATAACATATACTGCCGCAACACCTGACATCACAAACGTGATGATATTAAGTACAAGTCTCAGCTTATTACGGGGGTGAGCGCTGTCATATCCGAATGACCAAACAAACACGGAGAGCATTGCCAAGCTGAAGACCACGACGCCCACAGTTACGGAACCATTGCTATATATCAGCTGATATATGGTTGCCGCCCAATAGGCTATGAGAGAATAGAGGCAAAGAGATCCGCCAAATCGTACTTCCCTCTGTATGATCATCGTTACGCCGCCAAAAAGTGTAAGCGATCCGCAGACGAGCATTACTATCTGTTCTATGGGGAAAGATACGTGGATAACGCTGATCAGCCTTATAAGTCCCAAAACGGCATACAAAAGTCCGAAAGACGTAAGGCATATTCCCACTGCTCTTCTGTTTCTGTCGCTTACGATCATTACAAGTGAAAGGAAGATACATATCATTGACACGGGAACTGCCAGAGGCTCGTACAGATTCTGCATATACAGAACTGACAGCACAAGCAGCACGGCTGCCGTCACATATGAAATAATTCTGCAGGCCTTGACGGGCTTTACCTCAGCATAGCTCTGACTTACGCTCACGTTGGAAATATCGCCATTCATTACATTGGCATCATATCCGTCAGCACCGTAAGGCGCTCCGCCATCAGCATGATCCTCAAGCACGGTAGTTCCCTGCTCATATCCCCCCGCAACAACACGTCCGTTAGACGTCATATCATTGGTGGTATTTTCAAAGCCGACGGGAGAGCCTATGGTCGTATTTTGAGAAGGGTTTATTCCCTTATTGCTTCCGCTCTGGATGAGGGCATTCCATTCTCTTATGAGATCGTTTTTCATCTCGGTTGCACTTGCATATCTCTCGCGGGGATCATATGCACACGCCCTAAGAATGATAGCGCCGAGAGCGGGGGATGCATTGCAGGGATAAGGAATTGCCTCTCCGGAGAGTCTTCTTGCCAGGGCAGACTCATTATCCTTATAAGTTATGGGCTCCGGAACGGGAGGTAGAAACGCTGTTCTGTTATTATTCAAAAGAGTGTACAGCACAAGGCCGAGAGAATAGATATCTACGTTTGATCCGTACTCCTCGCTTTTATACACCTCGGGTGCCATATAATTGAGAGTTCCCTTTCGGGAAAGGTTTGCCTGAGTTGCCTCAAGCTTTCTTGCAATTCCGAAATCTCCCAGCTTATATTCGCCAAATCTTGAAATGAAGATATTATCAGGCTTGATATCTCTGTGTACTATATAATTCCTCTCGCAGACCTCAAGAGCAGAGCATATATCAACACCCAGCTTTATAACGTCAAGCTGAGAAAACTCGGGGTTTGATACAAAGCTGTCAAATGGAGTGAGAAGCTCCATTCTGATGAAGATATCCCAGCCTATCTCGCCCTGATGCTCGATAATGCGGTAATCCTCAATACCAACAACGTTCTGCGCGCCCTTTAGGTTATCCATAAGGGTTATCTCATTCAAAAGATTATCAACTATACCCTTGAAATAAGCATATATATCGTTATCATTCATACCCTGCGATCTGGCATGCTTGATCTCCTGCTGATTTTTTGGCACTGTGATCTTCTTGATCGCCGAATAAAACGTTCTTCCGAATTCGACTCTTTTTGCGCGAAACACCTTGCCAAAAGAGCCTTCTCCAAGGACACAGTCTTCATGCCACTCCGGCCACACCTGATTAATGTCCATATATATCTCCTTGCGCGCCTTACGGTGCTTTCTTTCGCCGAAGCACATTAGCGTTCAGCCCCGGCATTATATTTATAATATCGGTCTTCAGACCGTTACTTTCAAAACTTACGGTAATTGCTTTATTTATCAGCGGAGCTAAATTTCAATCCGCTTTTCCTCCAACCGCCCTCTCGGGCGGTTGGAGTTTTTTCGTTTTACTTGTTTTCTTCCTTCTTTTCCTTCTTTTTCTTAAGGAATATAATGAAGAAGATAATAGCGGCGATAAGCGCTGCCGCACCTGCGATAGTTCCGTAGAACAGAGGCTTATCTGCATAGAAGATGACGATTCCGCTCTGAGATACTGTTACCTTAGTAAAGGTCTCGTCATAAGTATTGGAAACACCTGCAGTCTTTTCTGCATAGTCGCTGCATTCGATGCGCACCTGATTCTCGTATCCTGTGGGAACGGTGAAGATAACCTTTCCGTCATTCTCGCGGAGGTATTCAAGGAATTCCTCGCCGGACATTTCAAATCTTACGCTTACGTCCTTGCCGTTTTCATCCTTATAGGGATTGCCATCGGAATCAAGGACAGTTATCTTAAGGCTGTAGAGCTTACCGCCGTCATCTGTGGGAATAACGGTTACAGTCTGCTCCTCAACCTGATAGCGGCCGCCATTTTCAAGACCGCTGATGGTGAGCACGGGAGCTGTTCTGTCTACTACGAACGCAACGGTGAGATCCTTTACGTCACTGTATGCAGAGGAATCAGCCTTATCCACAGACTCAATAACAACGCTATACTCGCCCTCTTCATCAAAGAGATCCTTGGAAATGGAATAAGTACGCTTGCTCCATTCGCCTTCGTTTGCGCTGAGTGTCGTTGTATAATCTGTTCCCTCTTTAAGCTCTTTTCCGTTGAGCTTTACGGTATACTTCTCGATGGGATCCACATTGATCTCCTCGATAACTACCGACTGCTCAACATTATAAATATAGTAGCGATCTACGATTTCGTCTGTATACTCATCAGCTACAAACGTAGAGCCGTTTCTGTTGATGGAGAATCTTACCTCCTCATACTCGTTGCCATCCTCGAGAATGACCTTGGAGTATGCGTTCTTGGACATATCTGTCAAAGCGCAGGAGAGAACGTATACTGCATCCGCATCAAGATTTTCAACAGTATAGCTATACTTCTTGCCTGCCTCAACGGTGATCATATCACCAAGAGATACAGTCTTCTTTTCGTAGCTGCCATCCTCATTCTTTACTGTTGCATAAAGAACGGGCTTGAAGGTAGAAGCATCCATATTTGTATCTTCTACTGTGATGGTGAAGCCGTACTTTTCGTCCTTATTAGCAGTATCATTCTTGATATTGGTTACGTTGACTACAGGAGCCTTTGTATCAAGAGTGAAGCGATTGGACACGTAGTCTGTCATCTTATTGGAGGAGCGGTCTGTATAAGCTACGCTTATGATATAGTCTCCATCCGCAGTTAGAGTGAAGGTTCCCACGTGCACATCGGCGCTGTTATCTGACCAAAGCACGTTTACAGGATATGCTGCTCCGTCCTTGGTTACGCTTACGGTAACGTCCTCGCTGTAGAAGTTTGCTTCGTTGATGGTTACCGTAGCGTTGATGTTTCCGTTATAGTAGGAAACGTTATTTGCATTCTGCACGGGTGCATTATAAGTGATCGTTGCTACGGGAGAAATGTTATCTACGACAATTCTGCGGTCATCAGTCTTTTCAGTGCTGTTTTCAGAGCGGTCATAGGCTGTAAACTCTACGGTTCCGTTGAACTGATTATTTCTTCCCAGCGCAAGCTCAGGAATAGTGAATTCTGCGGTGAAGGTCTTGCCGTCTCTTACGATATTTTCGTTAGCTTCCTTGATAACAGCATCAAGAAGCTCTGCGTTTACTTCGCTTACGTCTGCACCCTTGATAAAGCTGTATACGAAGTAGTGAACGCCTGCAGTATCGTCGTCTGCCGTGATAGTCACGGTCATCTGAGCATTATAATAACCGAATGTAATACCGCTGAGAATTCTCTCAAGAACGCTTGTGCTATAAGTTACTGTAAGGTTTTCGGGAGCAGTCTTATCAACGGTAAACGCGTCCGTCTCGTACTCTGCAGCAACGTTCCTTGCAAGGTCTGCATAGCTGTAATCAAACGTATAGTTTGCATCAACGGGGTACTCTATCTTTGCAGTATAGGTATTTCCGCTCTTGATCCAACTGCTTCTATCGGAAAGAGTCTTCGCAAAGTCCTCAACCTTAACATCTGCGCCTGTTACATCATTTGCCTCAACAACTGCTGCAAAATCATCTGCGCGGAAGTTATGCTCAACAACAGTGATGGTTGCCGTCTGAACGTCATCATAGTAATCACGTCCGTCAATCGTATGAATAACGTTCTTGTTTCCGTATTCAACGGTGACAACGGGAGCGATCTTATCTACGGTGATGATCTTTGAAGTGTACGCTGCTTTGCCTGCAAGTCCGTCGTTTGCATTAATATTGGCCTCATTACCGGAAAGATCCGTATACTCAACGCTGAGAACGTAGTCGGCATTGTCCTCGTATACGATTTCTGCAGTATGAATGTCACCATTGGAGGTCCAGCTAATTACAGCCTTTTCAGCATCACTGTGCTTACCCTCGGCGCCCTCGGGAACGTACTCGATATAAGAAACGTTTCCGTCATCGTCTGTCTTCTCAAGGAGGATAGTTACGTAACTGATCACACCGTCACGGGCTACAACTCCATCAAAAAAGTTTGCATCAGTGATCTCAATAGTTGCAGTTACGTTTCCGCCAACAAGCATATTATGAGCATTTTCAAAGGTCTCAACAGTAAGGTCGTCTTCGTCTACGAACTGAACGTTTGCGCCGTCTGCTGCTGTGTATGTAACAGTTACCTCGGGGCTTGTGGTATCAACAACAGAGATGATATCATCATCTGATGTGCTTGTACTGTTGCCAGCATTATCTGTAACTTTGAAGGAAATACTGCCTCTTGCATCCTTATCGATAGTAAACTTAACGGATGCTGTTTCCTCGTTCACATCATAGTCTATCTTATTATCCTTGCTTGTTGCCATCAAGGTCTCGCTGGTGCCGTCCTGCTTTGTGTACGTCCACTCAAAGTAGTCAACACCGGAGGTGATATCCTTTGCTGTGAGAGTAACTGTAATTTCGGGATTATAGAATCCGAAGGTGATTCCATCTATTATCTTATCAATAATGGAATCGCTGTAGATGATCTCAAGCTCTGTGGACTCTTTATGGTCTACAACGAAGCTTTCAACCGCGGTTTCCTTTACGTTACCTGCGATATCAGTATATCTGATCTTGAGAGTATAGATAGCGTCCTTGGTGAAGGTAGGAAGAACGAGGTAATGCTCATCGCCGTTTTCAGCATTAACTGACCATTTTTCTCCATTCTTTGCTGCATCACTAAAGGATTTTACGTATCCGTCATCAGTATACTCATATCCGTCTATACGGTCTCCGTTGATATCAACGGCAGTTACGAATACCTCTACCTCTTCGCGAATAAAGTTATGCTCGTTGAAGGTAACGGTTGCTGTACGGTCTGCCTTATAATAGAGCTCGTTATTTACAGCCTTATTATCATAATCAACAGAAATCAGAGGATCGGTGGTATCGATATGGATCTCCTTGGTGTACGTTGCCATCTCATTGGTGGCTCTGTCCGTATAAGTTACGGTGATAACGTAGTCGCCGTCCTTATCAAGGTCAAGATCGGATGTCCACTCATCTGTTCCGCTGGTCTGTTTCCAGCTGAGGGGCTTTTCCTCTCCATTTACCTTGACCACAGGAGCCGCTGCATTGCCATCTTCATCCTTCATAAGTGAAAGATCAAAGTTAGTCTCGGTTACGGTGAAGAGGACGTTCGTTTTGCCTCCTACGTAAAGGATATCGTTCTCCTCGCGGTTATTGATGCCCTCATCAAAGATATATTCGACCTTGATCTCAGGAGCGATATTGTCCTTAACAATGATCTTATCCTGCGCTTTTGTTTCGGAATTGCCGGCATAGTCCTTCATTACAACGGTCACGGAGCCTCGGATGCTTTCCTTTGCATTATCCTTGGGGATGGTTATCTGTGTTACAAAGAGCTCGGGCGCGTTATCGACAGGCTGAGCCTCAAGATCGGTCCATTCGTAGCCCTCGGAAAGAGAATTATTAAGGCCGGCCTTTACGATATAGCTGATATCGAAGGTCTTAACGCCGGAGGTCATATCCTTTGCAGTAACGGTAACGGTAAGGGGAGCCTGATAGAAGCCGAAGGTAATGCCCTCGAGTATCTTCTCTGCTACGGAAGAGCTATACTCCACAGATACAAGCTCTGCAGGAGTTTTATCTATCATAAAGCTCTGCCATACGTTCTTGGCTACTCTGCCGGAAAGATCGGTGCAATCTACACTTACAGTATAATTCGCATCAATATTGAACTGTGTTTTTTCTACGTTGAGAGTCCATACGTCGCCGTCGTTGGTCCAGTTTTCTGGCTTCTTTGCCGCATCGTAGAACTCCTTGATATATGCTCCGTTTTCATCGGTTACGTAGGTATATCCTTCAACGTTTTCACCGAGTATATTCTGAGCGGTTACCTTAAGCTCTACCTTTGAAGCATCGAAGTTATGCTCTGTTACGGTAACGGTTGCAACTCTGTTATGATCATAAAGCTCGGGCTCATATCCCTCAACAGGATCATTATCGCCGTATACTACACCAATTTCGGGCTCTGTTTTATCTATACGGATCTCCTGAGTATACTCAACGATGGAGTGCTCGGAGCGGTCTGCATAGGAAGCCTTTACGGTATAGTCGCCCTCTTCTTCAAGATCAAAGCTTGCGATCCAATTATCTGTCCCGTCAACACGGGTCCAATCAAGCTCCACTTCAGTAGTTGCCCCTGCGACAGTTACTGTAACAACGGGAGCGGGAGCCTTTTCTTCATCCTTTGCCGCCTTGAGGGAAAGGTCGAAGTTTGCCTCGTTTATTTTGAACTGAACGGTGGTCTTATCCTGTGTATAATAGATACCGTTCTTTTCGTTAGAAACGTTATCTGTGAAAATATACGTAGGTGTGAGAACGGGGTCTGCATGGTCTACGACGATGACCCTTCCGTCTGCTTTTTCGGTATTACGGCCGGAGTTATCGTAAGCCTTGACGCTTACGGTGCCTCTTGCCTCCGCAGGGATCATCACGGTAGCCTTGGCAACACCGTTCTTATCAGTAGTTGCGATCACGGAATCTGTAAAGGTCTCTTTATTAATATTACTTGCGCCACTCTCAACCGTATACGTCCATTCAAAGTAGGCAACGCCGGAAATGCTGTCGGTAGCGGTGAAGGTTACCTCGACCTTTTCGTCATAAAAACCGAATGTGATACCTTCAAGTATCTTTTCAACAATAGAAGTGCTGTATTCAATATTTACGTTTTCAGGGTTAGTTTTATCAAGGAAAAGAGTTTTAAGCTCTATTGCCTTAGAGATCTTTTGGCCATTCTTAATAAATACTTCTGTTTTGCCTGTGGTATTCTCCGTATCAAATACGATAGATTCTTTCCACTCGTTATCCTTACGGTTACCTGAGAAGCTTATGCCATAACCCTCGGGAACCTCAAGGGTTATATCACCGGTATACCATTTTTCATTGATCTTATTGCCGGTGATCTCGATAAGATTTTTAATGGGATCATCAATAGAAGGATAATCAACCGTAAGGACGATGGTCTTGCTCCACTTATTATAGCAATCATCCTCTGCCTTTGTGATCGTAATATTCACGGAGCCGGTCCTATTCCTTGCATCATCAAAGGTAATGAGACCGTTTTCATCAACAGATGCACCGAAGCTGTTTTCCTCACAGCTATAGGAGAATTCTCCTGTTCCCGCATAGTTTATCTCGGGAACGATCTGATATTCATCCTCACCGTAATAAAGGTTGATATTTTTAACCGTGATATCGGGATCTGCCTTTGCAACGTTGATAGTATACTCAGCGCTGACGCTCTCATAGCAATCGTTGCCCTCTCTTGTTGCAACGATAACTGCAGAGCCTGCCTTCAAGATCTCAAAGGTTCCCTCAGCAACGCCATCACCGCTTACGGGAGCCACAACTCCGGTTGCGGGATCCTTAATTGCATAGGTGATCTTTCCGTCGGTATTTTCACCGCCGGTAGGTACCTTGCAGATAGTATTATCTTCAACGTTATATGTAAGATCGATGACTGTATCATTACCAAAGCCGAATCCTGTCTGCTTTGCGCGAAGAACGTTCACGGTTATCTTCACGGGCTTGCTGTCAAGGTATCCGCCGTCACCAAGCTTCTTTACGGATACGGTAAAGCTGCCGTTACCCTTAAGGGTAGTTACCACGCCGCTCTCTGCATTTACGGTTGCATATTCCTCACCGCTGATAACAGAATAAACAAACTTTCCTGTTCCGCTGCCGCCGCCAACGGTAAACACAGTCTGACCATTGGGAGAATATACGATGCTCTCAGGAGCCGCAAGAGTTACGTCCTTCTGATTTGATTTTTCAATAACGAGAGTATAGGATATTGTTTTTTCGCTGTAATTTACGGAATCTTCAATAGTTGCGGTTACTATAACGGTACCTGCAGATTTGTATGTTACGGTTCCGTACTCATCAATTTCTGCAATGCTTTCACTAACGGATGCATCGGCATTCTCAACCGAATACTTAACAGTAAGGCTTACAGGATATCCGCATGCGGCGTTTTTATACACGTTTCCTTCATTTCTCTCAAAGGGAATGATTATCTCCTTCTCTTCATTGGAGAACCTGAAATCCGTTATATCACGCTTAACAGCTTTTACTGTATACGTAGCAGCTATTTCGTCATAATAATCATCGCCGGCTTTTACAGCTTTAACGGTCACTTCTCCGATTTTATTGAAGGTGACTACGCCGGTTTCTTCGTCAATGCTGGCAATATCGGAGCCTTCAGCTATGCTATACTTTACTGCTCCTTCTGTACTACCGCCGTTTGCGTCATTTGTATAGGTATCGCCTACCCAAGTTTGCTCACCGTCTTTTGTAAAGCCAAAGCCCTTCTGAGTGCCCTTGTTAAGCACTATCTTATCACCGGGAACAACGCTGATCTTCACCGTCTGATCTACGCTGCCGTTGCCCTCCCAGTCAAAAGTGCACTCGGAGGATACATTTACGCCTGCCTCGCTATGAGACTTAAGTATCTCAGGTGTGAGGAGCATCCAGATGCATACGTAATGGTTGCCTGCATCGTCTGCTGAATCCTTAACTTTCCAGAATTCATACTCCTTTGCGCTGCCCCAGCCGCTTTTTGCAGCAGGATCGCTATCACGCTTGCTGAGAAGCGCACTCTTGAGGACCTCTGCAGAATATTCGGAGGGAACGTTCACCTGAACTCCAACCCACCAGCCAAGTCTGTCTCTGCCGATAGATCTATCGATCTCATCAAGCTCAAGAGTAGTTTCTTCAATAATGACCTCAACTACCTCACCGTTTTCGCTAACGGATCCGCCTCTGAGAGGAATAACCTCTCCGAAATAGGGATATGCGGTATTGCCGTTCTCATCCTTGAGCACTACCTTATCGGGATCGATCTCAAAGGTAATCACCTGCTCATATTCGCCAACACCGTTCCAGTCGAAGCTCCAGGAGCGAACAACGTTTTCTCCTGCAAGGACAGCCTCTGTGAGAACAGCCTCATTTACGTAGCACCATACCTCTATGGTATTTTCAGTATCGCGGCTGTCTACAAAGGAATTGGGCTCTCCCCAGCTATCGCCATTCTTGGATCTGAAGCTTACGTCTTCAGCAACAAAGCCCTCGGGAGCTGTTACGTTTATGCCGATCCACCATCCGTCATAAGGGCGGATATCCTCTGCGGCATACCAGTTGAGCTCTACGGAATCCTTAACTGACACTACGATCTCTGCAGCCTCATTGCCTTCAATAACAAGGCCCTCTGTGAATGCTTCCGCAGAAGCAAAGAGCTCCTCGGCTTCCTCTGCGGGATATACGGTTTCTCCGTCCTTAACGAGAGTTACGAGAGCGGGGTCCACCTCAAAGGTGAGCGTCTGCTCGTAGATCTCATCACCATCCCAGTCAAAGCGCCATGTATTAGTTACCTTTTCGCCTGCTGCGACAGCCTCTGCAAGAGCTGTTTCATCAATAAAGCTCCAGACCTGAACACTGTTTTCAGTATCCTTTACCTCATCAAAGGGAGATGCATCCTCCCATTCATCTGCGCCCTTATGCTGAAGGGAGGCTTTTTCTTCATTAAAGCCCTCAGGCGCGATCACGTCAACGCCTATCCACCAACCATCCTTGGGGCGAATATCCTCTGCGGCATACCAGCTGAGCTCAACAGCATCGCCGCAAGACACCACAACGCTTTCGCTCTCATTTCCTGAAATGGTAAGTCCCTCTGTGAAGGCCTTAACAAAAGCAAGCTTATTGCTGCCCTCATCGCCTTCAACAATACCCATTACAGGAATAGTGGGAATAAAGCTTACGATCGTTGCGAAAGCAAGCATTACTGCTATGATGCGGAGAACACGAATGTTAACGCTTTTTTCCATAGCTATCTTTCCTCTCGTTTCTTACTGTATTTGCCCTTTCCCTTTTATTGGAAAGAAGCATCTTTTCCTGATTTTTTATATAATAATATATCTTACCGTTCAGTATACAATGCATACTGAAGGAAAATACCAAAAGAGAAATAAACGCGTAGCAGATAGCTCCGCTACCCTTTGTTACTATTAGGGAAACGATCAATGCAGGTATAGTCAGCACGAGCACGAGATCCGCTACGGCTGCGGGAACGTTTTTCAAAAACGTAAAAGCACCTACACCCCTGACCGTTCTTTCCTTTTTGATCCTATTCCTTTTATACCAACCGTCACGTCTGACAGAAAGCACCCCTTGAATTGAAGCACCTCCTATAAGACCTACCCAGAAGGCTCCTCCCGCGAGAACTGTGAATAGTTCTCTGCCGGATGAGCTTTTCCACCCACCCAAAGGCATCAGCACAAAGCTGAGAGCCATCAGAAGGAAAAAGGCAACAGAAGCGTACAGTAAAACCGTATCTGCTTTTTTTCTGCTCATCACATTGCCTCCGTAGAAATGATCTCATTTGTATGGATATACGTTATCTCATATTCTACGTAAACTGTGCCGACAGGGGCATAAGCCTCTGCCATGCCGTCATTACCACTGAGTATGGCGGTCTCGTTATTAGCAGACAGGTCAGTTGTTTCGTTTGTCTGACTGAGTACAGTCGTTTCATTGGCCGCATCGAGAACCGTAGTCTCGTTTGCTGCGCCGAGAACTGTAGTTTCGTTTGCTGCACCGAGAACCGTTGTTTCGTTCGAAAGCTCCTGCGTGGAAAGCTCCTGAGTTTGTATCTTTGCGGTTTCCATTCCCATTCGAACGGGAGATGCATTATTGGGAACTATTCGGCCCGAGGGAGATATCTTATCTGTAAGTCTTCCGCGGGACTCGTTGAACGAGCTGACCTTATGTCCCTTATCGCCTGAGCGCTCATTGCTCTCTCTGATATTTTTGATAGCTTTTCTTGCAGTTGCGCCGCTAAGGTCGCTGATGACCTTAGGTATATTCATAAGAATGAATATGAGAACCGACACCACAAGCATCACTCCGCAAAGCACGGCTGCAATAATAAATATGTATCTGTAAAGATCGTACGTCATATTACCAACCCCCTTATTTGCCTGCAGATTCAAGCTTCTTTTCCGTTTCCAGAACAGATGCCTGAAGGGTTTCGATATCTTCCTTAAGAACGGAAACGTCTACCTCTCCCGCATCGGCATATATCTCATCAAGAAGAGCCGCTATAGAGTCATATGTCGTGACCTCAAGGAACGGAGCTATATTGGAATTGATCATTTTATCGATCTCATTCCACACCTGAAGCTTAGAGTCTATGCTATCGAAAGAGTCTGCCTTTGTTTTCAGATCGGAGATCATATTCCAAAGCTTTGCGTACTCCTCATACATTTTCTCTGTCTGCTTGATTTTTGAACCGTTATACTGATTTATAAGCTCAAGGCATTCTGAAATATCACAGTATACGCCGGCAATGGGGTACTTTTCCACAGCGCCCTCAAACCACTTTGCCGCGTTTGAGTATCTTGCGCGGTCAACATTTGCATCGTAATAGAAAAGGAAGGACTGGCCGATCTCATAGCAAACGTCCATATATCCGTCGGGATTTGACGCCTTGAGAGAATTCATTACGTTCACGCTGCTGGAATATCCCTTGGAATCCTTTTTATCAAGACCAAGCTGGATCTTCAGAAGCTGCTGACCCTCTTCCTGAGAAAGCGCAAAGTCATCAGCGAGAAATTTATTGAGCTGAAGGTATGCATCAGACCTTGTGGGGTCTGTAAGTATCGCCTCATAATACTGATCTACAGATTCTGCTCTTTTAAGTATCTCCTCATAGTTCTCGCTCTTTTTGTTCTCTGCAGAAACGTATCCAAAAGCGGAAACACCACCAAAAAGAACAGCAAGGGAAACAGCGGCAATGAACATACCAAGCTTTTTCTTCTGCTTTCCTCTGTAAATATCATCGATCTCCTCGTAATGCTCAAGAGCATACATAAGCTCCGCGCAGGACTGATATCTGTCCTCCGGGTTTCTTTGCGTACACTTGAGGATGATCCTTTCAAGTCCGCTGGAAAGCGTTGGGTTGATCTCTCTTATGGGGCGGATCTCATAGGGAGGCTCGCAGGGATTCATTCCCGTTACCAGATGATAAAGCGTAGCACCAAGGCAATATATATCAGTTCTGGCATCGGTCTGTCCCATTCCTCCGAACTGCTCGGGCGCCGCATATCCAACCGTTCCAAGACAGGTAGTATCGGCAAGATTCTTTTCCTTATACTCTCTTGCAGTTCCGAAGTCGATAAGAGTAATGTTTCCGTCCGGCTTCAGCATTATGTTTGCAGGCTTCATATCTCGGTAGATAATAGAAGGAGTTCTGCTGTGGAGATATCCGAGAACGTCGCAAAGCTGCTTTGCCCAATCTATGACAAGATCCTGAGCCTGAGCGCCGTATTCCTCAAGGGCCTTATTCAGCGAGTTACCCTGAATATAGTCCATGATGATGATAAACGAATCCTCAGTATCGATAACGTCAATAATGCTGGGAAGGTTAGGATGGCTCAGCTTTTTCAGAATATCCGTTTCGGCAACAAGGCCCTGTTTTACAGATTCAAAATCAAGAACGCCGTCTTTCCTGACCTCTTTTACAGCCCATTGTTTATTTGCCTTTTCGTTCATGGCAAGATAAACAACGCTCATTCCGCCCTGGCCTACTTTATTAAGAATTTTATACTTGCCGTCAACAAGTGATCCAATTTCAAGCATCTGTTTCCTCCTTAGAAGGTTCTTACCAGAACGACTGATATATTATCACGCTCCATACGCTGCTTATTCAGCTCAATGAGCTTAAGCGTGTTCTGATTCATAATAGAATCATTCATCAGAACGTTAGGAGAAAACTCCGCAAAGATCTCTTCAGGGCTTATCTCATGCCTGAAGCCGTCTGAGCATAGCATATAGGAAGCATTCTGCAGAACGGGTCCCGTAAAGAAATCGGGATAAACCTCTTCGGAAGCGCCGATACACTGTAAAAGCACGCTTCTTCTCTCATCCACCTCTGCCTGCTCGGGCGTCATATTTCCGAGTGCGACCTCTCTTGCAACAAAGGTCTGGTCATTTGTGATCTGATTGAGATAAGTTCCGATCTCATAGGCTCTTGAGTCGCCAACGTTCATTATGAAATATCCGCTGTCTGTCAAAAGCATGGCAACGCAGGTGGTTCCGAGACGAACGCCCTGACGCGCACCGTAAGTCTTAATAATATTATTCTGGCTCAAAAGGATACTTTCCCATTGACCTCTGATGACCTCGGGATCAAGAGGGGACGTGCAAATTCGGGGGAGCTCTTCAGTTACCCATGCGTCAAACGCTCTGATAACAGAAGCACTTGCAACCTCGCCCTTGGCAAGACCGCCCATTCCGTCGCAAAGGACGGCAAAGCACATTCTTCCGGCAGACGTATTGAGGACTTTTACCGTTAAGCTATCCTGATTTGTATTTTTGGAAATACCAATATCCGTATTCGCTGATACGATGTAATTCATATACAAACCCAACCTTTTGTTCGTATTTTATACATATTTATTAGTTAATTTATATAAAAATTCAACAACATAAAATTAACCTATTTTAACTTATAAATTATAACATATTATACTTTTTATGTCAATTTTTTTACAATTATTTTTATCAAATCTATAATTTCTACATATTCTAATAACATTTTTGTGCGATTTATTATGTTTTTTGTATAGAGCAAAATCCAATCAAAAATCACGAAAAAAAAGAAAAGCACACCTTTGAGGGTATGCTTTCTATACTTAAAAATATGATCAGATAAGTCCGTAATTGCTCTCCATTCCCTTTGCATAGAGATGGCTGTCTGAGGAGAGGGTGAGCACCTTGGGGATGCAGATGCCGTTTCCGTTATCGGAAAAGTCGATCACCGTGACACCCGTATGGCACATATCAAAATGGGTGCAGAACTGAGGATAGGGGATATCAAGCACGCAGGACAAAAAGGCAAGACCGAAGCCCTGATGGGCAAAGAGGGCGATCCTGTCGTCGTTCTTTTCTTTAATCACGTACTTGCCCGTATAGCGGTCGTGCTCGTAGCCGAGGGAGGCAAAAAAAGCATCGCTCTCGCGGTAGATGCGCTCAATGGCGCCCTTGAAATCGTAGCCCTCAAAATAGGGATGCTCATACCAGCGGTCGCCAAGCTCCCGTATCTCTCGGCTGCAAAAGAGCTCGCAGGCCTCCTGATGCTCAAAGAGCCATCGCCTGCCGATCTTATCCTCATTCAGAAGCGTAAGCTCCACCCAGCAAAGGTACTCATGGGCAAATTGAAGCAAAACGGGCTCAATTCCAAGGGCCTTGCAGGTGGGCTCAGCAGTCTGCCGCGCTCTGACGGAGGTTGAGGAATATATTTTTGAAAGGCCGCTGTTTTTCAGTCTTTCCTTGACGGCCTCGGCCTGCACATGGCCGTGCTCCGTCAGCATATCGGGCTCATATATTGGTTCGCCGTGTCTTATATAATAAAATAGCATTTTATCACCTCTAATTGATTATATCACAACTGTATTAAAAGAGCAAGAAAATGAAGGAGAAAGGAAAACTCTTTTGTTTTATGCTACTTACCAATAAGCTATAATGTTTCATATGTACTTTACTTGTTTCATTCTTTATGAAACGATACATGTATAAATGAAACAAAGTGACTGAAAGGTAAGAAGATTGAAAGGCACGAAATATCTCGGTCGAACCAACAAAAGAAAGCCACAAAAAAAGGAACGCTTTTGCGTTCCTTTTTGTAATATAATTGTGCTATTTATATGATTCCATCAAACAATTATTTTGCCCTTGTTTTTATCAACGCTTTCACTCGGTCGCAAAGTGCTATATATTCAGGATCATTTTGAAGCATCTCAAAATCCTTCCCCTGCAAAATCTCAAGCTTCCAGCTTGGATATATACAGTTACAAGCAATTACTCCGTCCATATCAGTATGAATATAAATCATTCTTTCCATAGGGAATAGCAGGTTCCGGATACTCCCATTTGCTGATACTGGCGTTTGGTCAAGGCGATTCTGATTCATCTTTTAGTATCAATATAAAAGGAGTTTTGTATAAGGAGGATGAAAATATTGTGAAGGATGATTGATTCAACTTTTTAACGATTGTTCTAACTTTCAGAAAATCAATTGACAACGGTATAGTATTGTGATATAATGGCAACCAATAACTTTCAAGGAGAATAATGATGAATCACTTTATCTCTCTTTCCATCCGACGTCGACGATGAGGCTTGTATCACTTTGGGGTACAGGCTTTGTTCTGCTGTGTGCCTTTGGAAAGTGAGTTGAGATATAGATTCAAACACTGTATGGCATCACAGCTATACAGTGTTTTTTATTATTTATTTGGAGGTTTTTAAAATGAAATTAGTAACAGATTTATTATCAATTATTTTTGAGACCGCATTTTCAGAATGCGGATATGATGAGGCTCTTGGACAGGTTGTTGTGTCTAACAGACTTGATCTATGCCAGTTTCAATGCAACGGAGCATTGTCGGGTGCAAACCAATACAGAAAATCACCGTTGTTGATCGCAAAAGAAATTGCATCTCACATTCCGGAAAATGAAATGATCGGTTCACTTGAGGTCGTTGCTCCCGGCTTCATCAACATTTCTCTCAAGGATGAGTTTTTGATAAAATACGTACAGGAAGTATATTCTGACAAATACATGGGAATTCCCCAAGCAGAGAAAGAGGAAACCATTGTGCTGGATTATGGAAATCCTAATGTTGCAAAGCCCCTTCACGTAGGACACCTGCGTTCTGCAATCATAGGCGAAGCTCTCAAACGTATCATAACCGCAACAGGCAGAAAAGCTATTGGCGATGTGCATTTGGGTGATTGGGGACTGCCGATGGGCTTGGTTCTCGCAGAACTTGAAGAAAGGTATGGAGACAATCTACCAATTTTGACGACAGATCTTTTGAATGAGATATACCCACATGCAAGCAAAAAAAGCAAAAAGGATACCGAGTTTCTTGAAAAAGCAAGAACAATCACAGCTAAACTTCAAAAAGGTGATCCTGCTTATAAAGCAACTTGGCAAGCAATGATAGCTCTTTCTGTTGAAGATATTAGAAAAACCTTTACTCGCCTTGGAGCGACGTTTGAACATTGGTACGGAGAGAGTGATTCAAGCAAATACGTTCCCGAATTGATAGAAATACTAAAAAACAAGAACATCCTTGTTAAGAGTGAAGGCGCACAAGTAATTGAGGTCGCAAAAGAGGACGACAAACAACCCATGCCGCCTACTATCATAATAAAATCCAACGGTTCGGAAGGATACGCAACCACGGATATCGCTACTATCATACAGAGACAAAAAGACTTTGCTCCCGATAAGATTTGGTACGTAGTAGATTTCAGGCAAAATCTTCACTTCACGCAAGTATTCCGTACTGCTCAAAAAGCCGAGTTGATTCCAAGCACAACTGAACTTACTCATTTATGCTTTGGAACTGTAAACGGAAAAGATGGAAAACCTTTCAAAACCCGCGACGGCGGAGTTATGCAATTATCTGATTTGCTTGATACCGTAGTAGAATGCGCATATGATAAATTAAGACGCTCAGATAATGTGGAAGAATCCGTGAAGAAAGAAACTGCAGAAAAAATCGGTATTGCAGCAATCAAGTTCGGTGACCTAATAAACCATTATTCAAAAGATTGCGTTTTTGATATAGATAAGTTTATGGCTTCCGAAGGAAAGACGGGTGTGTACCTTCTTTACGTAGTTGCAAGAATCAATTCTATTATGAGAAAGAACAAAGATAACTGTAGCATAAAGTTACAAGGTGTCTATTCCGAAGGTGAAAGGGATCTATTGCTAAAGCTCGCTCTCAGTGGAAATGCATTCTTGGGAGCATATAACGAAAAGGCGCCCAACATTCTTTGCGAAAACGCTTATCAAATTGCAGTAGCATTTTCAAAATTTTATCATGATAATCATATTATCAGCGAAACCGATGCTGAAAAGAAAACTACTTGGCTTTCCTTGTGTATGATAGTCAAAGCAATTCTTGTTAAGCATCTCGATACTTTAGGGATTGAAACGGTTGAGGTAATGTAGAATTCACGACTAATAAAAAGGAACGCATAAGCGTTCCTTTTTTTTGTGGGTGTTTTGAACTTAATGGCACGAATGAAATGTGCCTGAAAACCGAGGATTTTTTTAGTTATTATTTTTACCGTCAGGTTACTTTTCTATAATTGTATATACAAAATATAAATTTTCATCAGTGCCTATATCAAATCTTTTAACTGTGCATCCTTCAATATTCGGATCAACCAGTTTTTTTGTTATGAAATATTCAAAGTTGCACTTGAATAGGCCATTTTCCTTGTACATACAGTTCTTAGAAAAAGGATACTCATTAGACAAAAGTGATTCAAAAGAATAATCAGAAGCCAAACTATAATCGCCAACAAAGAAATAGCCGTCATTTTTACACTTCATCTGAGCAGCAAGTATGTTTCCATCTTCGGTTTTAGCAAAATACATCACATTATGCGAATCAATTTCAGCTATTCCTATATCTTTCGAAATGTC
>JAZQAS010000109.1:0-7622 GCA_045545335.1 Candidatus Avispirillum sp.
GAAAATGATTTTCTGCGAAAAGGTTTGGGGAGGGTTCGGGAGGACCTTTCCTTAAAAGGTCTTCCCGAGTACTCGAATATACGTTTTAGCCGAGGGGTAAGATCACATAGCGCAGTGTTCTTTGTAAACCTCGCCGTTGAGGTCTTTCCAGAAAAATTTACCGTCCTCGTAGATCATATAGCTGTGGGGGGAATTTTCCTTAGGGATGGAGACCGAGCCAGGGTTCATATAGGTATAGGAGCCGTGGTCCGTGCATTTGGGCACGTGGGTATGACCGCAAAGGAGGATATCTCCGTCGGAAAGGGGCGGCAGCTTTTCTTCATTGTAATTGTGTCCGTGGGTTGCGTATACTACGGCGCCGTCAAGCCAGAGAACGGCGTAATCTGCAAGAACGGGGAAGGAAAGGACCATCTGGTCAACCTCCGTGTCGCAGTTTCCGCGAACGCAGAGAATTTTATCCTTCAGGGGATCAAGCATTGCGATGACCTCCTTGGGGGCATACTCCTTTGGAAGATCGTTGCGGGGGCCGTGGTAAAGTATATCTCCGAGAAGGAGGAGCTTGTCAGCCCCCTCTCTTTCAAGGGCCGCGAGAAGCTGTCTGCAGTAATGGGCGGAGCCGTGTATATCGGATGCTATCATAAGTTTCATATAAGTCTCCATTCCGCCGCTCGCGGCGGCTCAAATAATTTTGAAACTCAGCCGTGTTCTGTAAGAACAAAAATGGGTTGGGTCCCATTTTTAGGTTGAGTTTGTGCGTGAAATGGGCAAGGCTTAAATTCACGCTTTTGAATTTTCACGCTTACCTCGTTTCTTTAAAATATATTCTACCACGAGAAAACGGTTTTTTCAACATTAAACGCCGATTTTGAACAGACTGTGTCAAAATCAGCCGTTTTTTGTTGACTTTGGGAACAAATAATAATATAATAATATGATGAGTATTATATAATGGTGTAGAATGTCTTTAAGCTGTAAGAAGGAAGCATGGGTATATGAAAAAAGAACTCAGAGAACTGATAGAGAATAACTCCCTTGCCCTTGAAAAATCCGATAAGGATTTCGAGGCCCTTTACAATATAATATTTTCAAACGGTGACAAAGTCCTTTGCGAGACCAACGACGGCTTTCGTATAAAAAAGTCCACCTATACCGAAATGAAGAAAACGGTGGAAAAGGTGTCCCGCGGCCTTTTCGCAAGAATAGGAGCCGCCGATGCCTACGTCGCTCTTGAAATGGAGAATTCTCCCCGTTGGATCGCCGCATTCTGGGCTATCCTCAGAAGCGGAAACCGCCCTTATCTCGTAAACTGCCGCCATCCCAAAAGGCTTTCCGATGCCATAGTCAAAAGCCTTGATATAAAGTATATAGTTGCGGATAAGGCAGGAGAGCTTAGCGGCGAATATATTGAGTATTCCTCTCTTTTGGAAGAGGAAAGCCCTGAGTTTTCCGCCCCCTTTGCAAACGAGATAGCTCTTTCCACCTCGGCAACCACCCTCAAGGAGGTTGTCTGCTTCTATACGGGACTTGAAATGAGCGAGCAGGTGCTTTGCGCCCGCAGCATCGTTCGCGAGTGCCCCCGCATTGCCGATCATTATAAGGGCTCCTTAAAGCAGCTTGCATTTTTGCCCTTTTATCATATCTTCGGACTTATCGCCGTTTATATGTGGTTCACCTTTTACGGCAGGACCTTCGTATTTTTGCGTGATTACGCCCCCGATACTATCTTAAAGACCGTTCGCCGCCACGAGGTCACCCATATCTTCGCGGTGCCCATGCTTTGGCATACGGTGGAAAAGCAGCTTGAAAAGCAGGTAAAGAAAAAGGGCGAGAAGAAGGCGGCAAAGCTCCATAGCGCAATGAAGGCGACAACGATTTTGCAAAATCTTTTCCCCCGCGCGGGAGCGGAGATATCAAAAAAGCTTCTCTCCGAGGCCACCGATGCAATATTCGGAAAGAGCGTTCGCTTTTGCATAAGCGGCGGAAGCGCTCTTCGCCCCTCGGCGCAGTATCTTTTCAACGCTCTCGGTTATCCCCTTTATAACGGCTACGGTATGACGGAGATAGGCATAACAAGCGTTGAATTGAGAAAAACTCCCAAAAAGAGAAATGAAAATTCCATAGGCCACCCCGTTGCAAGCGTGGAATACCGCCTTGACGGCGAGGGTGTGCTCTGGGTCCGCGGCCGCTCCATCTGTAAGAGGATGATGATAAACCGCGAGACCGTAGATAACGGCGATTGGTTCTGCACCGGCGATATTATGGAAGAGAAGGGCGGATATTATTATATCCGCGGCCGCAAGGGCGACCGTGTCATCGGCGAAAACGGCGAGAATATCGACCCCGATATGCTTGAGGCAGCCTTCGATCTTTCAGATTGCGATGCCTTCTCAGTCCTCGGCCTCGGAGAGGGAGAAGCCGAGCGCCTTTCTCTCGTGGTCAGCGTCAATCCCTATATATCAAAGGGAAGGCTTGAGGCTCTTGCAAAGAAGGCGTATAGTGTAAACGACACCCTTGACAGCGCAATGAGGATAAAGGACTTCTATTTCACGAACGATCCTCTCTCTCCTCCCACCGCCGTAAAGGTAGGCCGCGCATATCTTAAGCGTGCCATAGGCGAGGGGGGCGTTGTCCTCACTCCCTTTGCAGAAGAGCTGCAAAAGGCGGGAGCGAAAAAGAAAGACGGGGCAGTAGATGATCCTCTCACCCTTCGTATCCGCGAGATAGTTGCAGAGGCTCTCGATATCTCTCCCGATAAGGTGGGAGACGATACCCATATCGTAAACGAGCTTTCGGCAACGAGCCTCCAGTATTTTGCAATGATCTCAGAGCTTTCCCGCGAATTCGGTATAACCGAGTATTCCGACCGTGAAAAATATCGCTATACCGTCCGCGAGTTCGCAGAATATATTTCAGAAAATCTGTAAATAAACGGTGCTTTATGAAGAAACATAAGCTTAGCTATCCGCTTTTGTGGTTTGCGAAAATAACGGGCCTTCCTCTGTATGCTTATTTCAAATTTAAGATATATTATGAGGGCGGCAATAAAAGGCTGAGAAGACCTCCGAAGCCCTGCATCATAATGTCAAACCATACGGCGCTTTTCGATTTTGCCCTATATCTTGCCCTTTTCTATTTCAGAACCCTTCGTTTTCTTATGGCGGAGGTGCTGTTTGACGGGCGCCCCCTGCTCAATTGGTTCCTGCTCAGCATGGGCGGCATCAGGGTGGACAGAAATGCATATGATTTCAGCTTCGTCGGCGAGGCTCTTGATATACTTGACCGCGGCGGTACCGTGGGCGTTTTCCCCGAGGGAAGGCTCCCCCGAGGAGAGAAGGATCTGCCCTTCAAGCCGGGAATCGTGTATATCGCTTTGAGGACCGACGCGCCCATCGTTCCTATCTGCACAGACGGAAGCTACGGCCTGTTTAAGAGGACCCACGTGCTTTTCGGCGAGGAGATAAATATCCGCGATTGGTGCAAGAGCGAGGACCCATCCGAGGAGGAGATCGCAGAGATCACCCTCAGGCTCAAGGCGCGTATGGACGAAATGAAAATTGAACTTGAAAGGCTGAAGGAGAAAAAATGAAAGGCTCCAAATACGGAAGGCTTTTGGATATCCGTCACTTTCCGATGGATCTCGGAAGGCTTGTGTGCAACGTATTCAAAATAGGCTACCGCACGAAAAGGCTTGATAAAAACGGCAATAAATATAAGGGCCGTCTTCGCGGCGGCGCCGTTATAGTATCAAATCATATCGCAATGCTTGATCCCATAGCCCTTATAACCACTTTCCTTTACAGAAGAGTTTTCTTCTTTGCCTCAGAGGTGGTAATGGGCAGAGGCCTTTCCTCTTTTCTTATGAAGGGAATGGGCTGCATCAAGATAGACCGCAATATTGCCGACGTTGAGGCAATGAGAACGGGCTGCGATATCGTCAAGGGAGGCCATCTGCTTGCAATATTCGCTCAGGGTCAGATACAGAGAAGCGGCAATTTTGAGACCTTCAAGGCGGGAGCTGTGCTTCTCGCTGTCAAGGCAGGGGTACCCATCGTTCCCGTGTATCTTTCTCAGAGAGAGCATTGGTGGCAGAGAAAGGTGGTAGTCATAGGCGATAGCTTTGATTGCCGCGAGAGATGTAAGAAGAAGTTCCCCTCCATGCAGGATATAGATAAGCTGACAGAGGACCTGCTTTTGGAAATGAAAGCACTTAAGGATACCTGTGAAAAGGCATACGAATAAAGGATGCATGGCAGGGAATAATATAAAGAAGTTAGAGAGGTACAGATATGACTACCGTTGAAAGAATGAGAAACGTGCTGGACAGCGTATTTGAGGGAGAGATAGACTCTGCAGCTGTCAAGGAGAGCGATGATCTGAGAGATGATCTTGATATGAACTCCATCGCAATGCTCTATATGGTAATGGGCCTTGAGGAGGAGTTTGAGATCAAGTTTGAAAACTCCGATTTTGCAGAGCTCAAGACCGTAGGCGACGTGGTTCGTTGCATCGAGGCAAAGCTCTGATGAAGTGGGAGGCCGCTCTTCCCGAGAGGGGAGATATCATCAGGGTAAAGCATAGGTTTTATTATCATTACGGCATTTATATTGACGATGATACCGTAGTCCAGTTCGGACTTGCGGAGGATGCCGTAGGCCGCGCCGAGGACGTAAAGGTCATCGTTGGAGATATTTCCACGTTCCTTTCTCTCGGAGAGGTAGAAAGGGCAGTGCTCACCATAGGCGAGAGGGCGAAGAGCCGCCCGAGGGAAAAGGTGTGCGAGTATGCGCTTTCCTGCGTAGGGGAGGGGGATTATAATATCCTCCATAATAATTGCGAGCATTTTGCCTACAGATGCGTTTTCGGAGAGGCCAGCGCCCCCAGCCTTGACGGCATCAGAGAAAAGATAAGAAATAAGCTGAAAAAGAATTAAAAAAAGAAACCCGCAGCGGCGGGTTTCTTATCTTTTGTCCGTTCTTCCAACGAGATAATCTATTGAAACGTCATAGAAATCTGCGATTCGGATAAGAATGTCTAACTTCGGCTGACGCATCATAAGCTCATAATTCTGATAAGTGTTTTCGGTAATGTCGCAATAGATGGCAACCTGAATCTGAGAAAGTCCCTTTTCTTTTCTCAGCTCTTTCAAGCGCTGCGCAAGAATTTCCTTCACGATTATGACCTTTCCTTTCGCAAACAGTAAAACACCAACGATCGTTGTTGACAAATTAAGTATAGTTGTTTATAATATTTGACACACCAACGAATGTTGGTGAAATGTGGATGGAGTGATTACTGTGACGGTTTTTGGAATAAAAAGAAACCCGCCGCGGCGGGTTTCTTCCTTTTCTCTTCACTTTTCTCCATTCACTCTTCACTCAAAAAAGGTTGCCCTCAGGCAACCTTTTTTTGTTTCGTTATCTTTTGATCGTAATAGTAACAGCTTCGCCGTTGATGTTCCAATCCTTGGAGATGCCGTCAAGGCCCTCTTCAAAGGTGAGAGTATCGCAGAGAACTGCGCTCGTAAATTCGGAGCTGTCCTTGTCAAGAATGGACTTGATCTTGTCGCTTCCCACAACGGAAACTGCGATGCGGTCCATAACGTTGAAGTCAGAGTCCTTTCTCATTGTCTGAACCTTGGAGATAAGCTCGCGAACGAAGCCCTCTTCAATAAGCTCGTCTGTGAGAAGTGTGCAGAGAGCAACGGTGATATCGCCCTCGGCAACGGAGAACCAGCCCTCCTTCTGCTGAACGTCGATAAGGAGGTCCTCCTTTGTGAGAGCAACGGGACTTCCGTTTACCTCAAAGGAGAGCGCGCCGGTGGAGTTGAGCTCTGCCATTGCCGCGTTGCCGTCTACCTCGTTGAGGAAATTGCGGATGCCGCCGAGAAGCTTGCCGTACTTAGGACCTACGGTCTTGAGCTGAGGCTTGAAGCTGTAGGAGGAGATAGCGGAGATATCCTTTGCGAAGGATGCCTTCTTAACGTTGAGCTCCTCCTCAACGATCTCGCGGTAGTAGTCGCTTACCTCGCGGTCGGTCTTAACGTAGATCTCGCTCAGAGGCTGACGGTTCTTGATGTTTGCGCCGTTTCTTGCAGCTCGGCCAAGAGTAACTGCGTCAAGGATGAATTTCATATCGTCCTCAAGAGCTGTATCGATCATAGCCTCGTCTACCTCGGGGTAGTCGCAAAAATGAACGGAGATGGGAGCGCTCTTGTCAATTGTGCAAACGAGGTTGCGGTAGATATCCTCTGCCATGAAGGGGATCATGGGCGCTGCGGCCTTAGCTGTTGTTACGAGCACGTGCCAAAGAGTCATATAAGCTGCGATCTTGTCCTCTGTAAGCTCAGTGCCCCAGAAGCGCTCGCGGCTGCGGCGAACGTACCAGTTGGAGAGCTCGTCAACAAAGGAGGAGAGGCACTTTGCAGCCTCGGGAATTCTGTAGGAGGCAAGGTTTGCATCCACGCCCTTGACCATGGAGTTGAGGCGGGAGAGGATGAACTTGTCCATAACGTTCAGCTTGCAATCTGCAAGTGAATACTTGGAGGGATCGAAGCCGTCGATGTTAGCGTAAAGCACCCAGAATGCGTAAGTGTTCTGGAGGGTACCCATGAACTTTCTCTGTCCCTCTGTAACGGCGCGGTCAGAGAAGCGGGAGGGGAGCCAGGGCGCGGAGTTCGTGTAGAAGTACCAGCGGATAGCGTCGGCGCCGTGAGCGTCAAGGGCGGTGAAGGGGTCTACAGCGTTGCCCTTGGACTTTGACATCTTCTGTCCGTCCTCGTCCTGAACGAGACCGAGAACGATAACGTTGCGGAAGGGAGCCTTGTCAAAGAGGAGGGTGGAGATAGCAAGGAGGGAGTAGAACCAGCCGCGTGTCTGGTCAACAGCCTCGGAGATAAAGTCTGCGGGAAACTGAGCCTCGAAAACTTCCTTGTTTTCAAAGGGATAGTGATGCTGAGCGAAGGGCATCGCGCCGGAGTCAAACCAGCAGTCGATAACCTCTGTCACTCTCGTCATCTCGCCGCCGCACTCAGGACACTTGATGGTGACCTCGTCGATATAGGGGCGATGGAGCTCGATCTCGTCGGGGCAGTTTGAGGACATGGACTTCAGCTCCTCGATTGAGCCGACGGAGTGTCTGTGGCCGCAGGAGCATTCCCAGATGTTGAGAGGTGTGCCCCAGTAGCGGTTACGGCTGATGCCCCAGTCCTGAACGTTCTCAAGCCAGTCGCCGAATCTGCCCTTGCCGATAGACTCGGGGATCCAGTTGATGGTGTTGTTGTTTGCAATGAGCTGATCCTTAACTGCGGTCATCTTGATGAACCAGGAGTCGCGTGCGTAGTAGATAAGGGGTGTGCCGCAGCGCCAGCAGTGAGGATAGGAGTGCTCGAAGTTGGGAGCGGAGAAGAGAAGACCCTTTTCGTCAAGAGCGCGGAGGACCAGCTTGTCGCAGTCCTTAACGAAAACGCCGGGCCAGTCTGTCTCAGCGGTCATTTCGCCCTTTGAGTCGACGAGCTGAACGAAGGGAAGGCCGTACTTCTGGCCCACCTTGTTGTCGTCCTCACCGAATGCGGGCGCGATATGAACGATACCAAGTCGGATCGTAGCCATGTCGTTCTGTGAGCC
>JAZQAS010000110.1:0-10295 GCA_045545335.1 Candidatus Avispirillum sp.
AGGATGCAGAAGCCGTGAATTGTCCGTCGTCGGCGTACAAAGGTACGACAGAGGGACAATTCGCGGCTAAAAAGCCGCATATAACAATGAAATCCGCCGATTTTCTCGGCGGATTTCTACTTTTTTGCTCAATTTTCTCTAATCTAAATGTTATATGTTTTGCGGCTTTTGTTCTGCGCCTTTTTCGACAGACTGAGAAGGAAACCGCCGATGCGGTTTCCTTCTTTTTTTCATTACGGATAAACTCCGTTTCTGCGAGAGCCGTGCTCGTAGAACTGGATCATGGGGTTGGTCTCAAAGTCGATGGTCTCGGGGAAGGAGTAAACGTCGCTTGAGAAGATCCTCATATTGTGGTTGTCGATGTAGTTGTACATCCATGTGTATCTTGACTTGTAGAGCTCTGCGTTGTTGCCCTCAACGTACCAGTCCGTGTGAAGTGAGGAGAGGCCGAGGAAGTCGCAGCAAACGATGAGAGTTTCAATGCGGCCTCTCTGATCGTCTGTAATAGCCTTGTCATAGGCTGTGACGAGAAGACCTCTCATATACTCGTAGTTCTCGGCGATGTATTCGTAGGAGTACATATCGCCGGGACGGTCGAAGTTGTTGATAAAGCAGGTTCCGCACTGATCTCCCGCCTCAGTCTGCATACGAATGTATTCCCAAAGCTCCTCGTAGCCGTTGCCGTAGTTCATATAGAGATATTCAAGGAGAAGGTCTTCCCATTCCTCGAATGTCATATCGGGCTTCCACATAAACTTAACGGCCATATATTCCTTAAGGGTCTCAAAGTTATAAGTAGTACCGCCACCCTCGTAGAAGAAGCCGGTAACGTTGGCCTCCTCGTGGAGCCACTTCAGATTGTAGTAGTAAGCGGTAACGTTGGGACAGCCGACCAGGTAGTAGTGGTAGGTAACGGGGTATACCCAGAACCAGAGCTGAGCGCCCGTTTCCTTGCAGAGGTTGCCCCAGAAGGGAAGAGCCTCAAGGTCGTCTGCATTGCTTGAGTTGTTGAGCTGACCGCCCTTTTCGTAGCAATCCTCAATGCCGAGAAGGTGGTTGTTGCAGCCGATGCCGCAGTAGAGGATAACGAAATTGGAGTGGGGCTTGATGGTCTTGGGGTAGTCCTTTGCGTAAACGATGCCGTAGAGGTGAACTCCGGGGTAGTATGCCTGAGCGTCCTCGGTAGCTCTGTTGTAGAGAGAGAGGTAGAGGCCGGAGAAGCCTTCTTCTCTCTTGATCTTGTTGCAGTTACGGCAGGTGCAGTAGTTCTGGTTGTCCGCAATGGAGAAGGAGAAGAGGGTCTGACCCTCGGCAATAAAGGTGGGTCTGCCCCAGCTCATGACCATTCTGTTGCAGTCGATCATTCCCTCAAAGAGGGTAGCGTATTCCTTGTCGCTGGTAGCGCAGGGCTGCCAGCCGTAGGCATCCTTCTGCTCGCCGGAATTGAACTTTGCGCTGTAAAGGTCGGAGCTGTAGATGTATTCAGACATTCCGTCCTTAACGCTGCTGTCGGGCCAATCGCCCGTGCCCATCTGCCAGTATTCAAGGAAGGAGTGAGCGTTGCTGTAAAGGGGGCCTATCTTCGTTCCGTAGAACTTTTCGTCATATCCGCTGATGCCGGAGCCGTTAAGTCTGTTTGCAAAGAAGTGGCCCTTTGCAAAGCCGCGGCCGAAGGTGTGGCGCGCATATCTGAAGTTGATATCGGGAATGACCTCGCTGGATACTCCCTCGGGGATATCAACTATTCTTGCCTTGTAGAGGAAGGTCTCGCTGGGAGCGAAGAAACGGAATCCAAGATAATCCTCAAGTATCTCGAAAACGGCGTACATATTTCCGCGGTAGGTTCCGTAGATGTTGAGGTTGCCGTCGGTAACGTCGTAGCGGTAGCCCTCAACGCCCAGATGCTGACCGAGCTCGGAGTCAAGCTTAACGTTGTTGAAGTAGATAGCCTTTTCGGTGGTGGGGGTGCCCCAAGCGAGGGGAAGCTCAACGCCCGTAGCCTTTCTCACGTACTTGAAAAGGTTAAGGTATGCGAAATAGATGTTGTCCTCCTCTGTTGCATCTGTGGGAAGAACGATGCAGTAGTCGGAGATGGGGTTTTCGGCAATGGTGAGCTTGTAAACCTGCACCTGTCTGCCGTTAACGGTCTCAAAATCCGCGGCTGTTTTTGAGCCTGAGAGAATGAGCTTTAAGGAGTAGGAGTCCTTTGCGCTTGCCTCGCGGTCTGCGTCGAAGTCGGCGGCCTCCATATCGAGGGGATAGCCGTCAAGACCTGCAACGTTTGCCTTAAGGCTGAGAGCATCCTTGCCGTCAACGTTTCCGTCAGAGTTTACGTCGCCGAGGAGGTAGGTCTCGTCATAGAAGAAATCCTGCTCAAGCTCGAAGTAAACCGCGCCCGCCATTGAAGAGAGAGCGCCGAGAAGCATTGTGACAGTAAGGAAAGCTGCCAGAAGTTTTTTCATTGTTTCCTCCGTTCTGCCATTTTGTGGCACATATTTATACATGGTAATTTTAACATTAATTTGTGAATATTTCAAGAACACCCGAAAGGTTTTGGAAATATAATTGTATAAAATTACTCTTTATGTTCAAAGTAAATAAATTTTACTGCTGTGTTCGTTTGAGTGTTGACAAATATAAAAACATGTGCTATATTATAGTTGTATATAATATGACGGCGGTCAAATCAGATTGGTATATATTTTAGAAAGGAAGTTCTTATTATGAAAAAGACGTTAATGAGTATTTTTTCAATCACTCTGGCCTTATTTATGATCCTTGTCTCTGTTCCTGTCTGTACGGCTACTGATTACGTGCCCGTAAAGGTCGGAGAGGAAATCAGCGTGACTAATGTTGATGAGATGTGGTTTACGTTCACTCCCGAGGTCAGCGGAGTATACACGCTTTTTACCGAGGGAGACATCCGAACCCTTGGTTCGATCTTCGGAAAGGATCAACATATTGATTCTCACGAGGGTGAAAAGTCGGGAGAGGGATTTTGCATGACCCTTACGCTTGAAGCAGGAGTGGAATATGAAATTGTGATACGAAACTCAGATATTAACAACGGTACCATCAAAAGAGGAACCTACGTATTCAAAATAGATCTGATTTACTGTCTTGAGGATGCAGTCCTGACGGCAGAAAAGACTATCGGATATCAAGGAGAACCTCTGAAACTTGAGGTAATGCCTATTCCGTCGGACACCACGGTCGATCGAATTGATTGGAGTGTTGATGAGAACAAAGCAACGATTGCACTCGCGGAGGAGGATTATGCGGTCGTAGTAATGAAAGAGGTTGGACCCGTAGAAGTAAGAGCTACGGTCAATAATAAGGTTGAGCTTTCCATAACTCTTAATTGTATCATGACACCTAAGATGACCGTGGATGAGTGCTGCAAGATCAATGCGCCCGCGGAGGGCTTTTGCTATCGTATATTTACTCCTGATGAGGACGGGTTGTACACCGTGTATTCAACGGGAGAGGCTGACAGCTATGCTGTTCTTGCAGACATTGACGGAAACGAGCTTGTGAGCGATGACGACTCGGGAGAGGGATATAATTTTGCGTTGCAATATGAGCTTTCCAAGGGTACGGATTATGTGATCGCAATGTCAGATTACGACGGATCCGGCGCATCCTATGACGTTGTGATAAAGAAGTCAAAAAAGGCAACGGCCGTTAATATCGAAGCAAACTCCGCGCTTTACGGTTATATTACTCAGTATGTTTCCTTGTCTTGCGTATTTGATCCTGTGTACGGAGAATTCGAGGAGCTTGAGTGGAGCACAAGCAACAAAAAAGTGGCGGTAGTTGAGTCATATAAGAATGAATGCTATGTAAAGCTTGTGGGAACAGGAAAGGCTTCTATTATTGTAACTACGGCGAGCGGACTTTCGGACAGAATTACCGTTGAGTGTCTTCCTACCGTGAAAATGGATATCGGAGACACCGTCAAAGTATCTCACAGTAACGACGGCGTTCCTACGATGATAGAGATAGATATAGAAAAGACCGGTTACTATATGTTGCACAGCACGGGTGGCTGTGATACTCAGGCATACCTTGGCGAATTAACGTCAAATAAGGATTTTAACGTTTATGCCCGCAATGATAATCATGTAGAAGGCGATAATTTTTCAATGTGCGTTGAGATGTACGCAGGCATCACCTATTATCTTGAGATCTCCTGTCTGAGCGATGATTGTGAACATGAGTATTACGTAACCTTTGATAATTGTATCGATAAGGCAGATGCCTTGGTTTTGGAAACCTATGAAATGCCCGAAACGCTTCACGTGGGAGATACCTTTTATCTCTCGGCTGAGTATAGGCCTGTTGGCGTGAATAGCGATAAATATCCTTCATTTTCTTGGAGTTGTGACAGCGACGAGGTGCTCGGCTTTTCAAAATTGAATAACGGCTATTATTGGGTGGTATGTCTCAAGGAGGGAACTGCCACGGTAAACGTAACGAATAATAAAGGGCTCAGCGCATCAATGACCTTCGTTGTGGAAAAGGCCGTTGTATACGGCGACGTTAATATGGATAATGAAATAAACGCCAAGGATTCCAACGTTTTGAAAAGATACATAGCGGGAGAGACTGTCGAAATTGACAGATACAGTGCCGATATAAACAAAGATGAAAAAATCGATGCAAAGGATGCAAATCTCCTGAAGCAGATACTTTCAGGCTCAGTCGAAGCGTAAAAAAGACACAATAAAAATTCCCACCGAAAGGTGGGAATTTTGTTGTTATGGAGTGTACCAGCTGATAGGCGCATTCGGATCCTCGCCGCTAACGGGAGTCTTGTCCTTATTCTTGTGAACCAAGCTTGCAGAATAAGGAGAAGGATTACCCTTATAATCCTTGGTCACTTCCGTTGCCGTAGCTTTATCAAAGCCGAGGCTTATCAGATGATTATACAGGTCGTCTTGCGTATACCAATGATTCCAGGTGATATAGCGGGAGGCGGCTCGCTCTGCTTCTTTGAACCAATCTATCTTTAGTTTTTCGGTAACGTATGCGATCTCAGCGTCGGAAAATCCTGACTGCATCAGCTTTTGAGTAAATCCCGTCTCGGAAATACCGAGGCCGCAAATGGCATTTTGGTATATGTTGAATGCGGTCTGATATTTTTCAGCCAAAGCGCTATTCTCAGCTCCGCAAACCGTGCAGGCTTCAAGGTGAAAGCTGTGCCCGAGGGGAGAGCCGTTGGTTGCATAGCAGCGGGTGCAGGTTGCAGGAGAAAGGCAGGTGGCCGGTGTGTAATCGTGGCCGAGAGAAGAGCCTTTGGTGGCTTTGCATATCGTGCATGTGGCGGGAGAATGGCATGTGGCGGGTGCAAAGCTGTGCTCATGCTTATCACCGATGCTTGAGTCGTCAGTATCGGCCGTGTTGTCGGCTGCAGAGTCTTTCATCGGCTGAGAGGCAGGCTCGTCCTTTGTCGCACCGCATCTTTCGCAGATATCGGTGCTGTTCTGCCAAAGATGTCCGAGAGGCTCGCCGCTCGTTTCTCCGCAAGTGCATACGGATGCTTCATTGCAGGTCGCAGGCTCAAAGATGTGATCGTGGGATGCAGCAGTTGTATCGTCGGGCAGCTCTACGTGATCCTTTGCCTGTTTATCGTCCTTGCTTTCAGGTGTAGGATCGGTAGCTTCAATAATACTATCGTTTTCATCAGCAATAGCAGAAACAGATATGAAGGTAAGCATACCCGAGCCGATAATAAGAACAGTTGCAACGATAGCCGCAAGAAGGCGGTTTTTGTGCCTTCCCGTAAGCCTTTTAATTCTGTATTTTATGGGGCCGTTTGAAAATGCAACGGCAAAGGCGCTCTTTTGGGGGATCATATCAATAATAAGGCGCGTATAGCAAAGGCGCTCTTTCGGCGTCATCCTTTTTGCAACGCTTTCGTCGCAGGCAAGCTCCGCATCTCTCTTTGAGAGGAGAGCCGCCGCCCAAACGAGGGGGTTCCACCAAAGAAGAGCGATGCAAAGAATGCGAAGAATGGCCCAGATATGGTCACCGTGGCGTATGTGCGTGCGCTCGTGGAGCAGTATCAGGTGAAGGTCGGGGCACCTTTCAGCCTCGGGCGTTATGTAGATGGCGGGCACGATACCCGTAACGCAGGGGGATGATATGCGCGGGGAAACGTAGACCTTTGTCCTTCCCGCGGTGCTGTGATATCTTCTGCTTTTTCTCAGCCGTACAGCGGTCCTGAGCCCGAGAGAAGAGAAAATAAGCAGGGTAACGCCGCATCCCGCCGCCCATACCGCGAGAATTATCTCAAGGCCCGAAAGGCTGATAAGAGGCTCAGCTTCCTTTGCTTTATCATCCGTCACCGATGGCGCGGGAGCTGTCACGGGTGGGATGGGCTCTGCATTACCTTGGGCTTCATTGCCGACGGGGGCAGACTGAAGAGGCGCGCTTGCGTGATAAAAGCTCTCCGTAAAGGTAGCGGCTGAGCCCTTGATGCCCTCATCCGCCTCTCCGATAGCCTCGCCCATCTGCTCAAAAGCTGAGAAGGCCCGGGTTTTCGGCATCTCGGGGAGAGGGACCTCAAGAGATATGAGATCAACGGGGATAAAAAGCTTTAAGATAACGACGAGCCAAAGCGCATAGACGAGCCTTGCGCTGACCTTCTTTTTGAAAATTGCCCGAACGAGTATTACAAAAGCACATAGGACTGTGATCGTAATAATGTTTTCAAGCATAGCTTTAATTATTTGTCAAGTTCCTTTTCGGCCTCGTCAAGGATCTGTCTCAGCTCGTTTATCTCATCGGCAGAGAGCTCCTTCTGGCCTGCAAGAGATGATACCATAAGGCCGATGCTGCCGTTATAAACTCTGTTGATAAGAGACTTTGTTGCGCGAACGGCGCAGTCCTCCTCCTTAACGATGGGGATATAGACCTGGATCTTCTCGGATTTATCGAGAATAACGGCTTCCTTTGCGATAAGTCTTCTGAGCATAACGAAAATGGTGGACTTAGTCCAGCCCGTTTCCTCGTCAAGAGCTGTAACGAGGGTGGAGAGGCTTGCGGGAGCATTCTCCCAAAGAGCCTTCATAAGCTTCCATTCGCCGTCAGATAAAAGAATGTTTACCATAATAAATTCCTCCAAACTAATTATATATGAATATTATACCATATAACTTTTACAGTAGTCAACATAATACAATTAATTTAATTGCATTTTTTTATATATCCTCTGCAAGCGTGCGCCGTTTTTGCCATTTTCCCGCAAGGAAATATATCATTGAGGGGATAGCATAGCCGTAGGGCGCAAGGCCGTAGCCGAGAACGAAGCCGTAAAAGCCCCATTCAAGCAAAATACCGAAAAACCAGCTGAGGCCGATCCTTAGGGCAACTCCGTCAAGAATTGCGAGAACCATGCTCAGCTTCGCGTTGCCGATGCCCTGAATAAACGCGCCGCTTCCGCGCATAACGGCAAAGGCGGGGAACATCCAGAGAATTGCGCTGATAAACTCGACCGACATTGCGTGCACCTCTTTATCGTCCGAGAAGATCATAAAGAGCTCCCTCCCGAGTGTGATATAGAGGGTAACGAAAATAACGGTGAAGATCGCGGAATATATCCACGCAAAGCAGACCACCTTTTTTGCGCGGTCGTTTCTCGATGCGCCGATATTCTGGCTTATCATGGGAACTGCGGCATACTGAATGCCCTGAGATATCTTGTTAACGATATCGTCGATACGCACGCCGACTCCGAAGGTAGCCGAGGCAACTACGCCAACGTTGTTTATCATAGCGTTGACGACCAGCATGGAAAGGTTTATAAAGCCCGACTGTATCGCCATTGGAGTGCCGAGGGCGGCTATCATTTTTATGTATTTGCCTTTGGGGATAAAGCTGTCGGCCCTGAAGTCAAAGCCGAAGGCGCTTCTCCTCCTGTATAGATAGAAAAGTGAGAAGATGAAGGAGGCCGCCTGACCGATAATGGTCGCCCAGGCCGCACCCGCAACGCCCCAGCCCAGATGCCCCGTGAAGATGATATCGAGAACAAGATTTATAACGGAGGCGATGCCGATAAAGAGAAATGGGCGCTTTGCATCTCCCATTCCCCGAAGGATCGCGGAAACAAGGTTGTAGCCCGCGGTGAAGATAAGGCCCGATGCGCAGATGATAAGATAGTCAAGGGCCATCCCGTAGGACTCCTTTGGGATGTTCATAACCTTGAGGATAGGGTGAGAGAGGGCGAGGATAACTGTCGCAAGAGCGACGGCAAGAGCGCAAACGAAAACGAAGAGCGTGCCGATAACGTCGCTCATCTCCCGTTTCTTTCCCGCTCCCATAGCCTGGGCGAGAAGCACCTGCCCCGCATTGGAAAATCCGAGGCATACCATCGTTGCAAAATTGACTATCTGGCTTGACTGAGAAACGGCGGAGAGGCCCGCAGTTCCCACGTATTCGCCAACGATTATCATATCTATTGTGCTGTATAAAACGAGCAGGGCGTTTGAAGCCATAAAGGGCAGGGCAAAGAGCAAAAGCTGCCTTGGAATACTGCCCGAGGTAAAATCCTTTGATAATTTCTTTTCTTTCATAACGCTTCTTCTTTGGTTTTAGTCCTTAAATTATACCATAAAATTTATCTCTTTTCCACATTTTCCAAAAGAAAAGGGAAATACTCATAATAAAAAAACGGGAGAGAGTTATGAGTGCTGTTTGGAAAGAAACGGAAAAGATAAAGAGCTTCGGGCCCCTTGAAGGGAATATATCAACGGATATTTTGATCGTGGGCGGCGGCCTTGCAGGGCTGCTGCTTTCAAGGCGGCTCAGGGAGGCGGGGGCAGATACGGTCCTTTGCGAGGCCAAAAGGATCGGCGGCGGAATAACCGCGAATACAACGGCAAAGATCACCTATCAGCACGGACTGATATACAGCCGGCTTATAAAAAGATTAGGCCGCGAGGCGGCAGGGCTCTATCTATCGTCTCAGCGGGAGGCCTTTTTGAAATTGGAGGGGCTTTGCGAGGGTATCGATTGCGATTACGAAAAAAAGGATAACTACGTCTATCTCTGCCGAGATCGAAAAAGGATACAGAACGAGGCCGAGGCCATAAACAGTCTTGGGGGCGAGGCAGACGTGTGGGTACCCGATATTCCCGTGGAAACGGTGGGGGCTGTCAGAGTGCGCTCTCAGGGACAGCTGAACCCCGTAAAGCTGTTGTCAGCAATCGCTGGGGGCCTGCCCGTATTTGAAAATACAAAGGTGCTTGAGCTTTCGGAGAATATGGCGGTGACCGCGGGCGGCAAGATAAGCTTTAAGAGGGTAGTGATAGCAACCCATTTTCCCATTATCAATAAGCACGGAGCCTATTTTCTGAAAATGAGTCAGCACCGCTCCTACGTTTACGCCTTAAAGGGGGTAAAGCTCCCCGAGGGAATGTTTCTTGACGGTGAGGAGGGTGGCTATTCCTTTCGCACCTATAAGGATATGCTCCTTCTCGGCGGCGGCGGACACAGAACGGGAAAATCAGGAGGGGGCTTTTCTGCGCTTTCTGAGCTTGTCCGCCGCGCTTATCCCAATGCCCAGCTTTTGGCAAAATGGGCAACGCAGGACTGTATGACCCTTGACGGGGTGCCCTATATCGGCAGATATTCGAAAAACACTCCGAATATGTTTGTTGCAACGGGGTTTAATAAATGGGGGTTCACCTCGTCTATGGTAGCGGCAGATATCCTTTGCGACCTTCTTTGCGGAAAGGAGAATAAGTATGAAAGGCTTTATTCTCCCGCCCGCTCTCTTTTTCATCCGAGGCTTTTTGAAAACGCCCTTGAAAGCGCCCTCGGCCTGATGACGCCAACGGCTCCGAGATGCCCCCATATGGGCTGCGCCTTGAAATTTAACGCCGAGGAAAACACCTGGGATTGCCCCTGCCACGGCTCCCGCTTTACCCGCGAAGGCGAGCTCATAGATAACCCCGCAACGGACGATATGAAAAGATGAAAAAGGCGCAGAACAAAAGCCGCATATAACAATGAAGGGGCTGTCGCATTTTGCGACAGCCTTTATTCTTCGAATTTTGGTTTGACAGGAAGATTGCAGTAGTTTTGTTGTAGGGGAGGATATCATCCTCCCGCACAACAGCACACGAACCAAAACGAAATTCTGTACGTAAATGAGCGAAAAAGATACACATTGATGTAGGGGTCGACGTCCCCGACGCCCCGATTATCAGCACACGAACCAAAACGAAATTTGATACACAAACGGAAAAAAAGCATATACGAAATGTAGGGACAGGCGTCCTCGACTGTCC
>JAZQAS010000111.1:0-15351 GCA_045545335.1 Candidatus Avispirillum sp.
AACCCGTAGGGGCGTGCATTGCACGTCCGGGATCAGCACACGAACCTATACGATATCACCGCGAGGATTTACGTTTGCAACGGACAGTCGAGGACGCCTGTCCCTTACATAAAAACCATACATTTCGATCACGGATCGGGAAAGAAATAAAATGAAAAAACTACTTCTGATAATAACCTCTCTCCTTCTCTGCTTTTCTCTTTCGTCCTGCTCTCTTCTTTTGTTTTCCGCATTCAACACCTACGTGCCGGACGGGGAGTACGTTGAATTTTCGGGCGTTTATCCCGACGAAGATGAGATATATATTGATTATGAAAAAAGCTATTTCAGCGAGGTAACAGTTTCGGATGACGGCACGGTCTCTTACCTTTGCAGCCTTGATATCTGCAACGGCACCGACGAGGACGTGACAGTCAGCCTCCTCGGCGATTTTGAAGAGGAATACGATATGGGCTGCATCACCTCCATATTTCTTGCAGGCGAGGACGAAAACAAAAGCACGACCTTCACATTACCCGCAAACTCCGAGAGCACCTATACCGTGATCTTCAAGGGAACTCTTGCCGGCAATAAGGACGGCGCTCTGAAGTACGACAGATCCCTCCCCGGTATTGAAATACACCTTGCAGACGACGAAAACTGATAAACTAAGAAAGGAGAAAGCTATGGTCAAAAAAATAATTGCCCCGATTATTGCAGTCATTCTTATGGCCACACTTCTCTCTTCCTGCCAAGAGGGTGACTCAATAGGCTGGCAGAACTATAATAACAGCGCCCCCAATTACAACAATATTGAAAATGCTGAGTTATCCTCAGTTGTATCTGCAAAGGATAATACGGTATTCTATAGCTGGGACGGATTTTACAATCCCCACCTTTCCGTTTTTGATGCAAAGAAAAAGCACCATATCCTTCAAGGACTTCAGCTTGCCCCCGAAGAGCTTTCTTACGACTTTTTTGTGCTCGGGACTAAAGCTTATTTTTGTACAGAATCCGTTAACGTAGAAGACGAGATCGAGGGCATGGTCTCCATAGATACGACTAAGCAGTCCGAAACCGAGGTATGCAACTTTTACGAATACGATCTCACCAATAAGCTGTATAAAAAGCTGTTTACCATCGAAGGACCTCTGATCCGCTCGTGGTCAGTTTCAGAGGGTGCGTTTGCCTTTAAAAAGTTTAAGCCCAACCAATATGATGAAGACGGTTACGTATTAGACGAATATGCCTATTCCCTGACCCTTTACGATATTTCCAAAGAAGAAGAGGTTACCGTTTGTGACAGTGTTATCGGCAGCTGCTTCGTTTCAAATAAGCTGAGATACGTTACACACAGCAACAGCGTATTTACGTTATTTGAATACGACAAAGAAACAAACGAATCGGCAGAGCTTGGAAGCTTCAACCCCAACAAGCACGGCGCGATATTCTACGACGATGCTTATCTGACCCTTAATTTTACAGATGAAAAGCTTATTCTTTCGGATATCAACGGCGAATACGATGCAATGCTGGTGCTTGATATTAATTCCGGCACCGTAAGCAAATACACTCTGCCCGCCTCCATAAGCTCCCTTATTGCAGGCGAAAAATATGCCTACGCCGTAGTGGGATCTTATGACTGTTATCGTGAGGATGACGGAAACGATAACGGTGTTTTCTCAGATTCTTATGCCGAAAGCAGAGGCATCTACAAGATCGATCTCTCCGACGGAACCTATGAAAAGCTTGATTTTTCCGTAAATGATCATACGGATATATTCGTAATATCCGATGATGAGGTCATTATAGAACAAGGTAATATGCAAGCCATAATCGCCGCGGTCACCGTATACAAATATGATGCCGACGAAAACAAGATAACCAAACTGTTCAAGCATTGACGACGCACGTTTCAAAGCTCTCGAAACACAGTATGAAGAATTGATATTATGAAATACGTTAAACACCCTTTGGGCCCGCTGATCGCCCTCGCTTCTTTGCAGTTGTTTCTCACATTCACACTTTTCAGCGCAGAACTTGTAGGAAACGACATCGATATTCCGTTTTTCGGAAGTATCATCGGCATCATCATATCGCTGGTGCTTCACTTTGAGGCAAAGGAGCGCCCATGGCTCTATTTCGTCTGCATCTTTTTAAATACGGCGGCAAGCGCCATGTTTGTTTCCTGCTTTTATTTGCTCAATGATATTCCCCTGCGGCTTTTCGAGACCGTGGAGGGCCACTTTGACGCATTGTGCTTGCTTACCTTTGCTCTGCTGCTTTGGCGTATCTTTAAAGCGCCGAGAAAGGCAACCCTCATCGCCTCCGTTGCCCTATTTGTGCTTTTGACGTCAGGATGTATCGTTATGTGGGTAATTGACGGCCCTGCGGTACGCAGCTTTGCCATATTTTCTCTTATCATGGCCTTATTTTACATTCTCGCCATTGCGGGAGACAGTCCCGATAGGAAATCAACGTCACTCGCCGCTCTTTCACTTGCAAGCTTCGGCGCTATTGCGATCATAGCCGCCGTAGTAGTCGGTCTGCTTACGGCCGGCGAGGAACTTGCGGGACTTGAGATCTTTGAAGGCTTCAAAGCACAAAAGAAAAAAGAAAAAAGAAAAAAGATAAAAGATAGCTCAAATAAACGATATGACAGCTTTTAAAAATATTTTTACATTTGTTTTTGCAATTGCAAGTGTTATCATTGCAGGTTGCTTACTCTTTTATTATCTGATCTTGAACTTTTCAAGCACAAGCGCCATAGGATTCATAGGGAAGCCAACGCTTCCGAAGCTGAAAATCACAAGACGGCAAAAGGCACGGTAACCCATAGGGGCGTCACTGTGTGCGCCCGTTTGGAAACGAACGGTTTAAAGAAGAACGGTACGTAGGCGAAAGAACGATATTTATATTTGTAGGGACAGGCGTCCCCGACGGTCCTCTACAGACGCAACGCCTCGCTGTAAAGATTGTTTCGTTATTAGGACCGTCGGGGACGCCGGTCCCTACAACAATGTATAACTTTTGCGTTTGTGCCTGCTCAAATTTCGTCCCGTTCGCGTGCTAATATCGGACGAACGATGTTCGCCCCTACGAGCAAACGGGAAATTTACGCAAAATTGTATTGGGTATCGGTATACGAAAGGCCCCCGCAATCCCGTAGGGGCGCATTCCATATGCTCCCGCATATCTGCACAATTATCGACCACATACATTTGAGGAATAGATTTGAAAGATAAAAAAAAAGAAAACACGAAAAAACACTACACCGTTCTTTTGAACGGCGAGCCCTTTAAGATCATCGGTTATTCCATCAAGGAAAGCGGCGAAGAAAAGCTCATCTGCCTGAAAACAAAGATGAAAAGCCAAAGCTTTCCCACCGAGGGAAAGGTGCATATTGAGCTTGAGCCTCCAAAGCCACTTTCATTTGATGCCGTGTTTTATGGGAAGCTCACCGACCTTGCGACCGTTACGTGGTATTATGAAATGCTTTAAAGGCCACCACCCAAAAGGAGAAATACCTTATGAACAAAAGAATAATCGCTACCCTTCTCGCACTCCTTATGCTCGCGCCGGCGCTTTTTGCCTGCGGAAAGAATAAAGAGCCCGACCTCTGGCAGACTGTCAAAATAGAAAAACAAAACTACAACAACGTGCATAACAGCTTGTTCTCAAGGATCGAGGCCGCCGCGCAAGACACGGTATTCTACTACGATTGGTATCCGACGGCGATCCTCCTCCCCGGGACCATGGCAACAAAGCTTTGCGCCTTTGACGGCGAGAGCCACGTTATCAAAAAGGACACCTACTCCTCCTCCGATATCCTCGTTGGAGATTTTGCCATAGAGGGCAACGATCTTTACTACACCGCAAACGGCGTTGACCCCGAGGATACTGACCCTCTGACGAACGAAAGGACCTATTTATACCGCTACGACCGCATAGAGCGCAAAAGCGAGGAGGTATTCTCGGTCAACAGCTATACCTTAGACTGCTGGATGGTCTGCGGCGATCTTTGCGCCTACTCAAAATACGGCGAGGAATGCTATATCGAGGACATTGAGGGCTACGCTTACGGCGACGATGATCCCCACGGGCTTTTCCTTTACGATATGGAAAAGGAAAGGACCACGGATATCTGCGAGGATATCTGGAGCTTTTCCTTCGTTGACGGCGCTCTCAGATACGTTACCCTGAAGGACGGGACCTTCTCGCTGTGGGAATACGACACCAAGGCCGAAAAGTCACTCCTGCTCGGCTCCTTTGACGGAAAGATGGCCTATGACGACGAGCTCTACGAGGAGTCTCTCCATTTCAACTTCACAAAGGATAAGCTCATCTTCTCGGGAGAGAGCCGCGACTACGCGAAATATTACGTTTACACCATAGAAAACGGCCTGCTCAAAAGCTTCGTTCTCCCCGCCGAGATCGACACCCTTATCGCGGCAGAGGACTACGCCTACGCCCTTTGCTACGACACCGACCGCAACTCCTGGGAGGCCGTTTTCGATGAGGCAAGCGGCATTTACCGCATCTCCCTTGCAGACAACACCTACGAAAAGATAAACTTCGACATTTCGGAGTTCACTTACCTTTTCGTTGCAAACGACAATGACCTCTACATAGCGCAGGATCAGACGGACGGTCTTTTGGTCGAGAAGTGCAATTTTTACAGATTTAACGCCGAAAGCGGCGAGGTAAAGCTCCTTTTTGAGGATTAAGCTTAAAAATAAAGCAAACCCCAAAGCGTATGTTTGCTATTTTCAAGCCCCTTTTGCGCCTTTCTTTGCAATCCGCAAAGAATTCATCGAAACGGCACAAATGCAAGGAAAGGTATGTTCATAATAATGGAATTTATATTAGAGATCATTCAGGCGTTCTTTACGACCAACATAATGCTTGCCATGTTTTCGATATTCTACGTGGCACCCTTATCAACAGTCGTATTTGCCGTTATCAATCTTGCAAAATTTACAGACGCAAAGAAAAAATACGATTCCTCCACCGAGCCCTCTATGGCGGAGGAATATAAAAAAAGAAGGATGTATTTCATCATCTCGCTCATTATTGCCATCATTATGATGACCTTATATTTCGTGATGATCACAAAATATTCCTCTGAAATAACGTTTATGTAAGGAGTTCATTTTATGATTTTTAATTACTGGGAGTTTTTTATGATTGCAATAGCATGGATATTTATGATAACGCCTCTGCTTGCTTTTGCCTTCTTCGTTGTCAGTCTCATATTATTTATCATATCGGCAGTCAAACGCAAAAGATCCCCCGAGACCTTCGCCCCCCGAAAGCATATAATAAAACTTTTCTTGCTCATAATCTCTATAGTACTGATCGTATCAATTATCATTATCTATTACGCCATTCTCGTTGGATTTGCAAATGCAATAGCTTATATGTGAACATTATGAAAGAAAAAACATTTGGTATTATTATAGTAGCAGTCCTTGCCATCTGCCTTGCTGCCACGATCGCTCACGTGGCGTGGGCCGCTTACGCATACGACCACTGCTCCATCATTTATTTCATTTCTAAGGAGCTGTGGTAATATGAAAAAACTGATAAAACAGATTTGTATGATCATGGCAGTGGTGTTAGTGTTCGCGCTTTTTAATTGCAGCATCTATTTTCTTATGACCCGCAGGCTCTCCAATAATTTCAGCGGAGCAGATCGGGCGCAGATGATCGACGTGGGCTCGTATCTTCCCTTTGAGGAGAGCTCTGACCTGCCCGATATCAAAACTGATTTTAAATTAGAGGGAGATCTCCCCGTTCTTGACGGCGCGGCAGCACTCGTTCCCGTTTACGCCTCGGTTATCGACACGGTATACCCCGAGGGGTGCGTTACCTACGAGGGCGGCGCCTTCTCCGACGATAACTATTACGGAGAAAATTTCGCCCCCGACAGCAAAATGCAGTACAGAAACACCGTTCGCGGCTACACGGCGGTGGTGGACGGTGACTGTGATATTCTTTTCTGCGCTTCTCCCTCAGAGGCGCAAAAGGAATACGCCAAGGAAAAGGGCGTTGAGCTTGTGTACGTTCCCGTAGGCCTTGAGGGCTTTGTGTTCTTCGTCAATAAGAACAATCCCGTTGACAGCCTTACCACAGACGAGGTGCGCGATATCTACGGCGGCGACATAACAAACTGGCAGTCCGTGGGCGGTCCGTTCCGTCCCATAAACCCCGTTACCCGTCTTGAGGGAAGCGGAAGTCAGTCGGCTATGAACGCCTTTATGGGCGACAGAGAGATAGCAAGAAAATCTCCCCTTGCAATAGTTGGCGGCTCCATCGGCTTCTCATTTCGCTATTATATGGACGGTATAGTTGAAAACTCTGACGTTAAGATGCTCGCCTTAAACGGAGTATACCCAAGCGCCGAGAATATCAGGAACGGCACATACCCCATTATCGCAAAATTCTATGCGATATACAGAGCTGACAATGAAAATGAGAACGTTCCCCTGCTCATCGACTGGCTTCTCAGCGAAGAGGGGCAAATTCTTATTGAAGAAAACGGCTACGTCAGAATTAATTGATCTCCCCCCTCTCCTTTTTAAAAGGAGAGGGGATCTTTTTTGGGGGTGAAATGCGATCATATCTCTGCATTTCGTATATGTTTTCCTTTTGTTTGTGCATCAAATTTCGTTCTGTTCGCGTGCAGATGCGGGAGCACCAAGGCACTCCCCTACGAATGAATTGTTCATTTAATTTATAAAATATCGGTATTCCTAATCGTTCGCGATTGTGCTGATGGCGGACGAACGGTCGTTAATGCCGTTGCGGCGAGATGGAAAAGACAAACTCCACACAAACCCGTAGGGGAGTGCCTTGGTGCTCCCGTTTGAAAACGAAGGTTTAAAGAAGAACGGTACGTAGGCGGAAGAACGATATTTATATTTGTAGGGACAGGCGTCCCCGACTGTCCTTTTAACGAAACGATATTTTTCGTAAGGCGTTACGTCTGTAATTAGGACAGTCGGGGACGCCTGTCCCTACAACAACGTGTGTGCTTTTCGTTTTGTTCCTGCATCAAATTCAATCAGATTCGCGTGCAGATGCGGGAGCACCAAGGCACTCCCCTACGAATGAATTGTTCGTTTAAATTATAAAATATCGGTATTCCTAATCGTTCGCAATTGTGCTGATATCGGACGAACGAGGGAGCGCCTCCGGTGGAGGATGAAGCGACCGACGTGAGGGTGCCGCGGTCGAAATTGCGCAAGCGTAAGCGAGCTTGCAATTTCGGGTACCGCAAACGGACGACCGATGTTCGCCCCTACGGGTAAACGGGAAATTCACGCAATCCCACCAAAATCTGCAAAACAAAAAAGCTACCCGAAGTACAATGTCATACGGAAAAAAGCACTTAACTCGCCTTTTCTTGCTTTGTTAAGTGCTTTCCCTTTTTTGTCATTATTTTAACTTAATGACATTGCCCCGAAGTAGCTTTTTTTGTTAATTTGCTTTTTTATCAAACAGGCTGAGCCAATGACCGGTAAATCCCCATTTTGCCACGGTTGACGCGATCTTATTTCCAAATACAAGCAAGAAAAGGACGGAAGCAGCCACAGCTACGGGTACGTATGTCCCAACGCTCAGGCGCAGAAGACCGCACTTCAAAAGTATTCTCACCACAAATCCGTGGAATATGTATATTGGCAAGGTATTTGCACCAATATTTGAAATGAGCGGTATCCTTTTATTCGGCGTTGCCACAAGAAAGAGAGCCACCCAAAGAAGCCCTCCCGCAAGGAGAATGGCTCTCGCCTTCCATCCCATGACGGTTTGATCGTAATGAAAGCAATACGTCATATCTATAAACTTAATTCCCGGGCTCTTGATGATATACAGCTCAAGAACCGCAACAGCTGCACTAAGAAGGACTCCGCCAAGAATTCTTGCGGGTAGCCTGAGGCCAGAGATCTTCTCGGTCAGACCGCTCTTTCTGCAATAGAAGCCGAGAACGAAGAAGGGAAGAAATGCGAAAAAGCGGCCGGATGCGAAAGGATATCCGATTCCGGGATCTGTTCCCGCTATCATTGCAATAGCAAAGCAAACAGCAACTATCGCAACCTTTCTGCCAATGCTTTCGGTATCTATAAGGGGAACTATCATTGTATAGAACGCCATGGCAAACAGATACCACAGGGTATAATAGGGTGTGGAAAACGATAGCTTCATCCCGTTATTATAGATATAGTATTTCTGAAAGAAGAAATATAATATCTGCATCAGTATGCCGCAATAAAAATACGTTCTGACTATTCTCTTCGGATTAAATTTCGCAAAATAGCCGGAAACGAACACGAACACGGGCATATGAAAGGAATAAATAAACTCCGTTGCATCCTTCAAGACGCCGCTCTGGGAAACCTCAAAAAAATGACCCAGCGCCACGAAAAAGATCAGTACGAAGCGGATATTATCCATCCTGCTCTCTCTCATCAGCTTTCCCTCCGTTACTTTATGTTCACAGTATAGCACATTTTTGAAAAATGTCAATGCTCGGCGATTATTTGATAAAAAGATTTAAAAAGGCAATTTTTTGTAGGGACCGGCGTCCCCGACGGTCCTTTTAACGAAACGATATTTTTCGCAAGGCGTTGCGTCTGTATTTAGGACCGTCGGGGACGCCTGTCCCTACAACAGCGTGTGTGCTTTTCGTTTTGTTCCTGCATCAAATTTCGTTTTCTCGCATGCTGATGGCGGACGAGCGATGCTCGCCCCTACGAGCAAACGGGGAATTTACGCAATCCCGCCAATATTTGCATAAGAAAACGGCTACCGTTGAATTTCGGTAGCCGTTTTTGTTTTCTTTTTTGAAAGTTTTTTGGAGTGCAGAACCTTTTTTTCAAAAAAGGTTTTGCATTTTCACTCTCCGTATCTCCTTAGAACAATCCTGTTATCTTGCCGTTTTCGTCTACGTCGATACGCTCTGCCGCAGGAACCTTGGGAAGGCCGGGCATCGTCATGATATCGCCGGTGAGAACTACGATGAAGCCTGCTCCCGCGGAGACCTTAACGTTCTTGATAGTTACGTCAAAGCCCTCGGGTGCGCCCAGCTTTGCGGGATCATCGGAGAAGGAATACTGTGTCTTTGCAACGCAGATGGGCATCTTATCAAAGCCGAGAGCTGTCAGCTCTGCGATCTGCTTCTTTGCCTGAGGTGTTACAACGATGCCTGCGCCGCCGTACACCTTCTTTACTACTGCCTCGATCTTCTCTTCAATTGAGCAATCAAGCTCATAGGAGAAGGTGAAGTCGCCCTTTTCTTCCTCGCAGAGGCGAACTACCTCGTGTGCAAGAGCCTCGCCGCCCTTACCGCCTTCTGCCCATACGGTGGAAAGAACGGTGTTTACGCCAAGCTCGCGGCACTTTGCGATGATGAAGTCGATCTCAGCATCCGTATCCGTGGGGAAGCGGTTTACAGCTACCACGCAGGGAAGCTTATAAACGTTCTTCATATTGGAAACGTGGCGGAGAAGGTTGGGGATACCCTTTTCAAGCGCCTCAATGTCCTCTGTGCCAAGCTCGGTCTTTGCGCGGCCGCCGTGCATCTTAAGCGCGCGAACGGTTGCAACTACTACTACCGCGTCAGGTGTGAGGCCTGCCATACGGCACTTGATATCAAGGAACTTCTCAGCGCCGAGGTCAGCGCCGAAGCCTGCCTCTGTTACCGTATAGTCGCCCATCTTGAGAGCAAGCTTTGTTGCCATTACGGAGTTACATCCGTGAGCGATGTTAGCGAAGGGGCCGCCGTGCACGAATGCGGGAGTGCCCTCGAGAGTCTGAACGAGGTTAGGCTTGAGAGCATCCTTGAGGAGAGCTGTCATTGCGCCCTGAGCCTTGAGCTGACCGCAGGTTACGGGCTCGCCCTGATAGTTATAGCCAACGATGATGCGGGCAAGGCGCTCCTTAAGGTCTGTGATGGAATTGGAGAGACAAAGAACTGCCATGATCTCGCTTGCAACGGTGATATCAAAGCCATCCTCACGGGGAACGCCGTTTGCCTTGCCGCCCATACCGTCAACGATAAATCTGAGCTGTCTGTCGTTCATATCTACGCATCTCTTCCAGGTGATGCGGCGAACGTCGATACCGAGGGAATTGCCCTGCTGGATATGGTTATCAAGCATTGCGGCAAGAAGGTTGTTTGCAGCGCCGATGGCGTGGAAGTCGCCCGTGAAGTGGAGGTTGATATCCTCCATGGGAACTACCTGCGCGTATCCGCCGCCTGCAGCTCCGCCCTTAACGCCGAATACGGGGCCCAGGGAGGGCTCGCGGAGAGCTACGGTAACGTCCTTGCCGATGCGGGAAAGACCGTCTGCAAGGCCGATTGTGGTTGTTGTCTTACCCTCACCTGCAGGTGTGGGGGTGATAGCGGTTACAAGAATGAGCTTTCCGTTTTCACGGTCTGTTTCTTCGAGAAGAGAAAGATCGATCTTTGCCTTATATCTGCCGTACTGCTCGATATACTTCTCATCTACGTGTGCTTTTTTTGCGATTTCGCCAATAGGCTTCATTTCGCACGCCTGTGCGATCTCGATGTCGGAAAGATATGCCATTGGTGTTGATCTCCTTAATGTATAAATATATTTTGGGGGATTTAACTGTCAATTAATTACCGTTCTGCTTATGAAGAACTACGTCGTGAGCGCCGCCTTCTACGATACTGGAAGCAGAAACGAGAGTAAGTCTTGCCTTCTGCTGGAGCTCGGGAATGGAAAGAGCGCCACAGTTGCACATCGTGCTCTTGACCTTTGCGAGAGTCTTTCTTACGTTATCGGAGAGAGTACCTGCGTAAGGAACGTAGGAGTCTACGCCCTCTTCAAAGGAAAGCTTGCCTGCTCCGCCAAGGTCATATCTCTGCCAGTTACGTGCACGGTTAGAGCCCTCACCCCAGTATTCCTTCATGAGAGTGCCGCCGATGTTTACCTTTGCTGTGGGGCTCTCCTCAAAGCGGGCGAAGTATCTGCCCAGCATGATAAAGTCTGCGCCCATTGCAAGAGCGAGAGTGATGTGATGGTCGTGAACGATACCGCCGTCGGAGCATACGGGAACGTAGATGCCCGTTTCCTCGAAATACTCATCGCGCGCCTTGCAAACCTCGATAAGAGCAGTTGCCTGACCGCGGCCGATACCCTTGGTCTCACGTGTGATACAGATGGAGCCGCCACCGATACCTACCTTGATAAAGTCAGCGCCTGCCTCAGCAAGGAAGCGGAATCCGTCACGGTCAACAACGTTACCTGCACCAACCTTTACGTCCTCACCGTAATGCTCACGGATCCAGGCGATGGTGCGGGACTGCCACTCGGAAAATCCCTCGGAGGAGTCGATACAGAGAACGTCAACACCTGCCTCAACAAGTGCGGGAACTCTCTCTGCGTAGTCACGGGTGTTGATACCTGCGCCTACTATATATCTCTTTTCTGAATCAAGAAGCTCGTTGGGGTTAGCCTTGTGCTGGTCGTAGTCCTTACGGAATACGAAGTAGCAGAGGTTACCATCCTTATCTACGATGGGAAGGGAGTTGAGCTTATTGTCCCAGATAATATCGTTTGCACCCTTAAGAGTTGTGCCCTCGGGAGCAGTTACGAGCTTTTCAAGGGGAGTCATAAACTCGGACACCTTAATTGCAGGATCCATTCTGGAAACGCGGTAGTCACGGCTTGTAACGATACCGAGAAGCTTACCTGTTGCGCTGCCGTCCTCAGTTACTGCAACGGTGGAGTGACCTGTCTTTTCCTTGAGAGCGATAATGTCTGCAAGGGTCTGATCGGGGCGGATATTGGAGTTGGATACAACGAATCCTGCCTTATAGCCCTTAACTGCCGCAACCATTGCCGCCTCGTCCTCGATGGACTGAGAGCCGTAGATAAAGGAGCAACCGCCCTCGCGCGCGAGAGCAACTGCAAGTCTTTCGCCGGAAACAGACTGCATAATAGCAGAAACAAGGGGAGTGTGGAGAGTGATCGCGCTCTCCTCGCCCTTCTTGAAGCGGACGAGGGGAGAGTCAAGATTTACTGCAGTAGGGATGCACTCGGAAGAGGAATAGCCGGGTACAAGGAGATATTCATTAAAGGTATGAGATGCTTCTTCGAAATAGTATGCCATTGTTTTATACCATCCTTTTCTTACTTATTGAAATACTTAACGGCAGCCTCGAACATCTTGATATCGTAGTTGCCGGGAACGTTTTTGTAAAGACCGCTGCCTATTCTCTCGGAGTGACCCATCTTACCGAATACGCGGCCGTCGGGAGATGTAATACCCTCGATGGCGCATACAGAGTCATTGGGATTAAAGTGTACGTCGTCTGTTGCGTTACCGTCAAGATCAACGTACTGAGTTGCGATCTGTCCGTTAGCTGCGAGCTCGCGAACAAGCTCATCGGAGCAGAGGAAGCGACCCTCGCCATGGGAGATCGGCACACTGTAAACGTCGCCTACGTTTGTAAGGGACAGCCAGGGAGATTTGTTGGATGCTATTCTCGTGCGGACGATCTTTGACTGGTGACGGGAAATAGTATTGAAAGTAAGGGTGGGGCAATTCTCGTCTGTATCAATGATCTTACCGTAAGGAACGAGGCCAAGCTTGATAAGCGCCTGGAAGCCGTTACAGATACCGCAGATAAGACCGTCACGCGCTTCAAGAAGGTCTGTGACGCCTGCCTTGACAGCCTCGTTACGGAAGAATGCTGTGATAAACTTACCGCTTCCGTCAGGCTCGTCGCCGCCGGAGAAGCCGCCGGGCATAAAGATCATCTGCGCGCTCTCAAGCTTCTTTGCGAAGTTTTCAACGCTTCTTGCAATTCCGTCTGCGGAAAGGTTATTGATAACGATGATCTCAGGATCAGCACCTGCATCGCGCATAGCTTTTGCGGAGTCGTATTCACAGTTTGTGCCGGGGAATGCGGGGATAAGAACCTTGGGACGTGCTACCTTTACTGCGGGAGCAGCCCACTTCTCAGCCTTATATTCAAAATTGGGGATATCCTTGCCTGCGGCGGGGATATTGCAGGAATATACGCTCTCAAGCTTATCCTCATAGATAGAGAGAAGCTCGCAGAGGCATACCTTTTCGTCGCCGAGGGCGATAGCCTTCTCCTCGGTAACCTTACCTACAAGTCTTGCGCCCTCGATATCCTCAGTCGCTTCAACAACGAATGCGCCGTAGTTATACTTGAAGGCGCAAACGGGGCACCAGCCATCTGCAAACTCAAAGCCGAGACCGTTACCAAAGCACATCTTCATTACAGCTTCGCCAACGCCGCCGAGGGTGGGAGTATAGGCGGAAACGATCTTGCCCGCTCTCATGAGCGCCGTTACCTTATCAAAGGTTGCAAGGAGGGACTCCGTTACGGGGAGGCCGTTTTCATCATATTCGGGAGCGATAAGGTACACCTTATTGCCCGCCTTCTTGAATTCGGGGGATACTACCTCGCCTGCCTTGCCCATTGTTACGGCGAAGGAAACGAGGGTGGGAGGCACGTCAAGAGACTCAAAGCTTCCGCTCATGGAGTCCTTACGGACGATGGAGCCGATGGAAAGCCCCTTCTGAGCCTTGAATGCGCCAAGAAGAGCTGCCATAGGCTTGCCCCAGCGGTCAGCATTGCGGCCGAGCTTTTCAAAATACTCCTGGAAGGTGAGATAAACTTCCTTGAATTCTGCGCCCGATGCCACAAGCTTTGCAACTGACTCAACAACTGCAAGATATGCGCCGTGGTAGGGGCTCTTTTCCGTGATAAAGGGGTTATAGCCCCAGGACATAAAGGAAACGTCATCGGTATGACCCTTCTCAACGCTTACCTTATGCGCCATTGCCTGAATGGGGGTGAGCTGATTCTTTCCGCCGAAGGGCATAAGCACCGTGCCTGCTCCTATGGTGGAGTCAAATCTCTCGGAAAGGCCGCGCTTTGAGCAGATATTAAGATCGGCTGCCGCCGCCTTAAGATTATCCGTAAAGGTGCCTTCTATTTTCTTTGCAAAGCCCTCGGGCTTTACTACGTTTACGTCTATATGCTTTTCAGCGCCGTTTGAGTTAAGGAACTCGCGGCTGATATCGCAGATGACCTTACCGTTCCAGTACATTGTAAGGCGGGGGTCTTCCTTAACTGTAGCAACGGGACGTGCCTGGAGGTTTTCCTCATCTGCAAGCTCAAGGAAGCGTTCAACGTTTTCCTTTTCGATTACAACGGCCATTCTCTCCTGAGACTCACTGATTGCAAGCTCAGTACCGTCAAGGCCCTCGTACTTCTTGGGAACTGCGTTAAGGTCGATATCAAGACCGTCTGCAAGCTCGCCGATAGCAACGGAAACGCCGCCTGCACCAAAGTCGTAACAACCCTTGATCATGCGGGTAACATCTTTATTTCTGGACATTCTCTGGAGCTTTCTTTCCTCGGGAGCATTACCCTTCTGGACTTCAGCGCCGCAGCTTTCAAGGGATTCCTCCGTATGGGACTTGGAGGAGCCTGTAGCGCCGCCGCATCCGTCACGGCCTGTACTTCCGCCAAGGAGGATGACCACGTCACCGGGGCAGGGACGCTCGCGGCGAACGTTCTCTTCGGGAGCCGCCGCGATGACCGCGCCGATCTCCATTCTCTTTGCGGCATAGCCGGGATGATAGATCTCGTCAACGATACCTGTTGCAAGACCGATCTGGTTACCGTAGGAGGAGTAGCCTGCTGCTGCTGTTGTAACGATCTTTCTCTGGGGAAGCTTACCCTTGATGGTCTCTGAAACGGGCTTTAAGGGGTCAGCCGCGCCCGTTACTCTCATTGCGGCATATACGTAAGAACGGCCGGACAGGGGATCGCGGATAGCGCCGCCGATGCAGGTGGCCGCGCCGCCGAAGGGTTCGATCTCGGTGTGGTGGTTATGGGTCTCGTTCTTGAAGAGGAGCAGCCATTCTTCCGTTTCCCCGTTGACATCCACATCGATCTTCACGGTGCAGGCGTTGATCTCTTCGGATTCATCGAGACGGTTCAGCATGCCGCGCTTGCGCAGGATCTTGGCGGCGATGGTGCCGATATCCATGAGGTTCACGGGCTTGGTGCGGTTCAATTCCTTACGGACGGCAATATAGTCCTCGTAAGTTTCCTGCAGCAGAGGATCCGCGAAGGTCACCTTATCGATGGTGGTGAGGAAGGTGGTGTGACGGCAGTGGTCAGACCAGTAGGTATCGATAACCTTGATTTCAGTGATGGAGGGGTCGCGGCCCTCGCCCTTGAAATAGTCGCGGACAAAGCGCAGATCGTCAATGTCCATGGCAAGACCCTTGGCCTTGATATATGCAGCAAGACCCTCTTCATCAAGATTTATAAAGCCTTCAACAGTGTCA
>JAZQAS010000112.1:0-20749 GCA_045545335.1 Candidatus Avispirillum sp.
CTCAAATACGGTCATACCCCGCTTTCCCGTGGTATGCCATCTGATAGCCGAGATGATGCCCTCATCGGTACAGTCGCAAAAATCTCTTTCGGCAACGGCGGCTCCCGTTACTGCATGAAAGAGCTTTGGCGAGCGAACAAGGTCACTCTCATCTATTATACCAAAGTCTTTGCATATTTTCAACTGTTTTTCGCTATCATACATTTTTGTTATATCGTGAAGAAGAGCCGCCGCTCTCAGTCGGTTTATCTCTCGGGGGAGAAATATCTCGCCGAGGCTCTGCGCTTCCTCTTCAACTGCAAGGGTATGGGAATACCTCTTTTCATCCTGAAAGGCACGAACCTCCTCCCGAAGGAGACGGAGCCTATCCTCCGACAGCAGTATTTTTTCTTCTGCCATTATATCTCGATCTTTCTGTTCTTTTCCTTGGAGCTCTGCTTATAAAGAACAAATCTTGAGCCTACCACGCTTACTACGTCGGCTCCGACGGCATCTGCAATAAGGTTTGCCGCCTCCTTGGAGGAGTATTCGCAATTCTCAAGGGTACGGCACTTTATAAGCTCTCTTGCCTCAAGGGCATCGGTTATTCCCTTGAGAAGCTCCTCGCCCATTCCGCCCTTGCCGATCTGGTATATGGTATCAAGATCGTGACCAAGTTTACGGAGGGCTGCTCTCTGTTTACTCGTTATCATAAATCGTTCCTCATTTATTGTCTTCTATCAAAATATTAAAGCTAGCTCCTAAGCATCTCATTGCCTGTCCTCTGTGGCTGATCTCATTCTTTTCCTCAGCCGACAGCTCGGAGAAGGTCTTTCCCTTTTCGGGAACGAAGAAGAGAGGATCGTATCCGAATCCGCCCTCTCCACGCATCTCGCGAAGGATCTCTCCGCAACATTCTCCCTCACAGGAGCAAACGTGAGCGTCTATACCGAATCTTTCAAGGATATATTCCTCTATTTCGGGGTTTGTCAGGGGGTGGAACACCTTAAGACCGAGAGACTTCGGAATGACCATGGATATTACAGTTCTGAACTGCGCGCCTCGGTCATTTACGTTTTCAAGCTCTTTAAGGAGCTTTTCGTTATTTTTCGCATCTGTTGCGTCCTCTCCCGAATATCTCGCGGAGAAAACGCCGGGAGCGCCGCCGAGGGCGTCCACGCAAAGGCCCGAATCATCGGCAATGCCGATATAGCCCATTTTCGCGGGGGCGCAGGCCTTTATTGCGGAGTTCTCTTCAAAGCTATTTCCGTCCTCCTCGATATCTCCGACAAATCCGATATCGTCAAGAGAGAGGACCTCTACCTTACCTTCGCAATACCTTGACAGGAGAGCATTCATCTCGCCTATCTTTTTCTTATTTCTTGATGCAAGTACGATCTTCATATCAGTCAAAGAGGGCAGAAACGAACATATCAGCATCGAAGGGCTGCATATCGCCTATCTGCTCGCCTACTCCTATATATTTTACGGGGATATCAAGTATCCTCTTGATGCTGAACACGGCGCCGCCCTTTGCGGTTCCGTCAAGCTTTGTTAAGATAAGGCCCGTGATATCGGCGCTCTCCTTGAACTCCTTTGCCTGCATTACCGCGTTCTGACCCGTTGTTGAATCAAGGACGAGAAGGGTCTCTCTTGAAGCGTCGGGCAGCTCGCGGGAGAGAACTCTGTCTATCTTTGCAAGCTCTGCCATAAGGTTTTTCTTATTATGAAGTCTGCCTGCGGTATCTACGATAAGCACGTCGGCTCCTCTGGTTTTTGCAGCCTGAGCCGCATCAAAAACTACTGCCGCGGGGTCACTGCCCTCGTTCTGTCGGATAAGCTCAACGCCTGCCCTCTCGGTCCACACCTCAAGCTGATCTATTGCCGCAGCTCTGAAGGTATCTGCCGCCGCAACGAGGACCTTTTTGCCATCGGCCTTAAGGTTTGCGGCGATCTTGCCGATGGAGGTGGTCTTGCCGACTCCGTTTACACCGATAACGAGAATGACTGAGGGAGAGGTCTCAAGCTTCAGGCCCTCGCCGTCGCCGATACGCTCACGAAGAAGAGCCTTTAAGGCTACCTTTACGTCCTCGGGAGCCTTGAGTCTGTCGCTCTTTATCTGATCTCTCAGCTCGTCTATTATCTCCTCCACGGTCTCCATACCCATATCTGAGCAGATAAGCACCTCCTCAAGCTCCTCAAGAAGATCCTCATCTACCTTGACAAAGCTCTTAAGCACGTTATCTACCTGAGCGAATACCGCGTTCTTCGTTTTTGCCAGTCCGCTTTTCAGCTTATCGAAAAAGCCCATAGTGCCTCCGTTTATGTATTACTGTACGTATTTTTCCGCCTCTGCGGGGTTCTCTGCCACTGCGTTTACGTCAAGGGTGAACACCTTTGATATACCGTGGCGGGGCATTGTCACTCCGTAGAGGGTATCTGCAGTTTCCATCATTCCTCTTCTGTGGGAGATGAGGATCATCTGCATTTCCTTTGAAAATCTCTTGACGTAGTTTGCTACTCTCGTTACGTTTACCTCATCAAGGGCCGCCTCTATCTCATCGAAGATACAGAAGGGAGAGGGGTTTACTCTTATGAGGGCGAAGATGAGGGCGATGGCAACGAATGCCTGCTCGCCACCTGAAAGAAGAGTTAGGTTCTTTATCATCTTTCCGGGAGGGGCTACGTCTATCTCAACGCCGCTTGACAGAACGTTCTCGGGGTCTGTCAGCGTAAGGTGGGCGCTTCCGCCGCCGAAGAGCTCGCGGAAGGTCTCGCCGAAATAGGTATTTATCTTTTCAAATGCATCTACGAACATCTTCTTCATCTCGGCCTCTATGGACTCGATGATGCCTGTGAGATCAGCCTTTGACTTTGTCAGGTCGTCAAGCTGCTCCTTGAGATAATCGTATCTTTCCTTGAGGGCGGTATACTCTTCAATGGCGCCTACGTTTACGTGGCCCAGAGCCTTTACCGCCTTTTTGAGCTCGTTCAGACGGGCAAACTTCTGAGGTCTTTCCTTCTCGGTCACTGCGGGATAATCAAGAGCCATCGCCGTTGCGTGGGTCAGCTCATATTCATCCCAGAGGCGGGAGACCATCTTATCTATCTCCCCCGTCAGCTTTTCGAGGCGGGCCTCGTTTGCCATATGGGCGCGATAGGTGAGCTCCTTCTTATTTGAGACCTCTTTGGTCTTTATTCTTACTTCGTTGAGCTTTTTATCATACTCTGCGTCGTTTGCCTCAAGAGACGCGCGCTCCTCCTCCCTCTCGGAAAGCTCGCGGCGAAGGACCTCTACCTCTGCCTCTTTTTCCTTGATGGATTCGCGCTTTGCCCTTGCCTCCTCGCGAAGGGCGCGGGAGCTCTCCTCGCTCTCTGCTCTCTCGCTTTCGCGGCGGGCCGCTCTCTCTCGTGCCTCGGCTACCGAGGTCTCGGCGTTTTCGCCGTCGCGCATAAGGCCTGCGATCTCAAGGCGGTATTCGTTCTGCCCTTTCTCGCACTCCTGCGCCTCATCAAGATACGCATTTCTCTGAATATCAAGCTCGGCTCTCTCGCGGGAGATCTCGGATGCGGTCTTCTCATTGCGGGCGATGGCCTCTTCAAGCTTTACGATATCCTCTTCGCCGCGCTTTGAGCTTTCAGCCATATTCTCCTTATCGCTCCTGAGCTTTTCAAGAAGATTATTGACCATGTTGCGGTTAGCCTCGCACTCGTCAAGCTGGGCTCTCTCAGTGCGGAGCATTACCTCGGAGATCTTTACCTTTTCATCCTCTTTGCGGCGGTAATTGGAAAGCTCCGTTATCTTCTTTTCTACCTCAGCAAGGCTCTTTTCTGCAACGGAGGCCTTTTCATTAAGCTCCTTCTCCTCGCCTCTCAGCTTATCTATATGAGACGCTCTTGAGAGCATACCCGAGTCCTTACGGACGGAGCCGCCCGTGAAGGATCCGCCCATATTGATCTGCTGTCCGTCAAGGGTGACTATCCTTATCTTCCAGGCGCTTCTTCTTGCAACGCCCGTTGCATTATCTATATTATCAAAAACTGCGATCCTGCCGATGATGGAGGAAACGATATCGCGATACCTTGCATCGCAGGTGAGAAGCTCGTCTGCATAGCCGACGAAGCCCTCGGCGTTCTTTGCATACTCAAGCTCTCTCGTTCTCGACTGACCCTTGATGCTTGAAAGCGGATAGAAGGTCGCACGGCCGGCGCCCGCATTCTTCAGCGCCATGATTCCTGCCTTTGCCGCCGCCTCATCGTCCACTACGATATTCTGGAGAGCGGCGCCGAGAGCCGTTTCAAGAGCTACGGTATACTTCTCCGAAACCTTTACGAGATGGGAGAGAGGTCCGTGCACTCCCCGTATCCTTCCCTCGCCTGCGGCCTGCATTACGTATTTTACGCTGTTATTATATCCGTCGAAATGCTCCTGCATTCTTGAAAGGGCGGCGATACGGCTATGGAGAGCCTCACTCTCGGCCTTAAGGCCTGAGAGAGTTCTTCTCTGCACCTCAGCCTTATCGGAAAGCTCAAGGAGGCTCTTGTCACACTTTGCGATCTCGGAATCGGACTTTGCAAGGGCCGCCTCATACATCTCAACGGACTTTCTGAGGCCCTCGCACTCTTCATCTATCTCGGAGAGCTCCTTTGTATATCTCTCAAGGTCACGCTCAACGGTGCTTTCGCGGTCGGACTGATCGGTGAGGCTGTTTTTGATAACGTCAAGCCTTACTCTCAGGTCCTGACGCTCGTTCTCAGTCTCCTTAAGGATCTTAAGAGACGCGGAAAGCTCCTCTTCAAGCTCGCTTGCAGAAGCGTTTGCGCTTTCCTTCTTTTTCTCAAGGGTGGCGATATTCTTATTTGCCTCGTCTATCTTTTTGCCTATCTCCTCTATCTTTGAAAGGAGGGCGGCGATATTCTCGTTTTCAAGCCTTGCATCAAGGGCGCTCTTTTCAGCTCCCGAGAGGGCCGCATCTGCAAGGGCCTCCTTATGGGTGGCCTCATTCTCAAGAACTCTGTAGGACTCCTCGCATCTTCGCGTATACTCGTTTATCTCGCGGATGCGCTCGTATACTCTTGCAGACTCCTGCTTATTCTCCTGAGATGCCTCGAAGAGGCGCTCGTATCTTGCCTCAAGCTGCTTTTCATCGTCCTCTATCATCTCAAGCTCGTGAGCGGAGAGGCGGCAATCTGCAGAGACCTTATCGGCCTCGGTACGGACCTTTTCCGTATCGTAGAGCCAGATGGAAACATCAAGCTCCTTTTTCTCATCATAGAGCTCAAGATACTGTCTTGCCTTTTTGGCATCTCTCTCAAGGGGGCCGATGCGGGACTCTATCTCATTGAAGATATCAAGAACGCGGTTCATATTATCCTCGGTCTCGCAAAGCTTCTTCTCGGATTCGTTCTTCTGATAGCGGAACTTGGTTATTCCCGCGCTTTCCTCAAAGATGCCTCTTCTGTCCTCGCTCTTTTTGGATATGATCTCGGCTATCTTTCCCTGACCGACGATGGAATAGCCGTCGCGGCCGATACCCGTATTCATAAACAGCTCCTTGATATCCTTAAGGCGGCAGGGCTTGCGGTTTATATAATACTCGCTCTCGCCTGCGCGGTAGTAGCGGCGGGTCACCGTTACCTCGCTGTAGGGGCAATTGAGCTTTCGGGGCTCCTCGGAATCATCAAAGGTTATGGAGACCTCTGCAAAGCTCATGGGACGATGTCCGTCAGCTCCGACGAAAATAACGTCCTCCATCTTGCTTCCGCGGATATTCTTAGTTGATATTTCGCCAAGCACCCAGCGCATTGCGTCGGTAATATTGGACTTACCGCTTCCGTTAGGGCCTACGATGACCGTAGCGCCGGGGTTGAAGTGAAGCACTGTCTTATCGGGGAAGGATTTAAAGCCATGCAGTTCAAGTGTTTTTAAGTACATAGTTTTGAAAACTTCCTCTCTTTCTTCTTTATTATTTTATGTCAATAGATATATTATATCTCTTACTGCCGTCTTTTTCAAGGATTTTCAGCTTTTTTACGCCCGTTTTTTCAGTAATATAAGCTTTATAACACTTTTTCTGTCCCACTACCATTGAGGTATCTCCCTTTGGGACGTAAACCGTGACCTCGCGGCCCTTACAATCCTCGTTTTCAAGAGCGGAAAGTATATTTTCGCAATATATCCTTCCTCTTATGAGCTCGCCTATTGCGGGGTGATTGGGACCTTGGAAAAACGTATCCTCTCCGTGGAGGTTTTCTGACTCATGGAGGCCTATTTTCAGGCAATCCACTCCCCTTTCAAGAAAAACTCTGTATGCCGCGGCGCTTCGCCTGACGGCCTCCTCCACAGTCATGGGAGTATACTCTCCCCTTTTCGTCATTTCCTCAAGGGGAGTATTTTTGAAAACTATACAGGGGTATATACGGGCAGCCGCGGCACCCTCGCTGCAGATGATCCTTGCAGTTTCTCTCTCGCTCTCGATATCGGCGCCGGGGAGGCCCGTCATCATCTGGCCCACCACCGAAAAGCCCTCTCGCCTCAGGTGTTGCATCGCCTTATACGACGCCTCTGCCCTATGACCTCTTTTTGAAAGGGACAGCACCTTATCGGAAAAGCTCTGTATGCCAAGCTCCACCTGACTGACCGTATAGCGATGGAGTATATCGGTTATCTCCTCTGAGATATAATCGGGGCGGGTGGACATTCTGATGCCGCTGACCCTGCCTGCCCTCACGTATTCCTCTGCAAGATCAAGGAGGCTTATCATAAGCCCTCTCTCAATTCCCGTGAAGGAGCCGCCGAAAAATGCTATCTCGCACTCGGCGCCCTCAGCCGTTGAAAGAGAGGCCTCTATATCCTCTCTCACCTTTGCAAAAGAAAAAGAATGGGCGCCCGAAATGGCGTGCTGATCACAGAACACGCACTGATTGGGGCAGCCCATATGCTGAATGAATATCGGAATATTTATATGCTTCAATTTCTGCACCTTACTCCATTAAATTCTGCGCATCTCCGAAGAGAGAAAGGGCTTCCTTTGCCGCATTCTGCTCTGCGGCGCGCTTGGAGGGGCCGTTTCCGCGGCCTATTACGTTTGAATTGAGTCTTGCCTCAACGGTGAAGGTCTTATCATGATCGGGACCCTCCTCGCTGACTACGGTATACTCAAGCCTCTCGCCCTCTGCCTGCTGGATTATCTGCTGAAGGGCAGTTTTATAATCCGTGAATGCAGTTCCCTTGCGGATGAACTCTATCTCCTCCTTGACAAAGGGGAGAAGAAACTCGGATACACGCTGGGCATTATAGCCCGAGTCGATATAAAATGCGCCGAGAAGCGCCTCGAAGGCATCGCTTGTGATGGATGCGCGCTGTCTGCCGTTATTCTTATCCTCTCCGTTGCCGAGACGCAGATAATCCCCGAGGGATATCTCCTTTGCATACTTTGCAAGAGCCTTTTCGCAGACTACCGCCGCGCGGATCTTCGTCAGGTCTCCCTCCTGACGGGAGGAATACTCGCCGAAGAGATATCTTGAAACGATGATGGAAAGGACGGAGTCGCCAAGGAATTCAAGGCGCTCGTTACACTCAAGCTCCTCGCCCCTGCCCTTATGCTCGTTTACGTAGGAGGAATGGGTGAGCGCTTCGCAGAGAAGCTCTTTATTCTCAAAGCTATATCCTATGCGCTTTTCTAAAAGCTCCTTTTCAAGAGGGAGCCTCTGAACGTTTGACATTACAATTCTTCCTCCTTCAAAATTCTTTCTGTTTCGCTGAGGGCGCGCTCTGCATAGAACTGATAGCGCACCTTTTTGCCGCCCTTTATCTTCTGATCGTGGCGGCGGACAAGGCCGAAGTTTGCGTTCATGGGCTGGAAATCCGCATCTCCGCCCTCGCTTACGTAGCGGGCCATTGCGCCGATCATCATAGTATCGGGGAAGATGAAGGGCTCATTTCCCATAGCCCTTCTTGCGGCGTTAAGACCTGCAACAAGGCCTGAAGCGGCTGACTCCACGTAGCCCTCAACGCCCGTCATCTGTCCTGCAAAATAAAGAGAGGGACGCGCTCTCATAGAATAATCCGCAGAGAGCATACCGGGGGAATTGAGAAACGTGTTTCTATGCATTACGCCGTAGCGGAGAAAATCCGCATTCTCAAGGCCGGGGATCATTCTGAACACTCTTCTCTGCTCGGGGAAGGTGAGGTGGGTCTGGAAGCCTACGATATTGAACATAGTTCCCTCCTCGTTCTCACGGCGGAGCTGAACTACGGCATAGTAGGTCTCACCCGTTTCGGGATGATGGATGCCTACGGGCTTCATAGGGCCAAAGCGGAGGGTATCCTCTCCTCTCTTTGCCATTACCTCAACGGGAATACAGCCCTCAAACACCTTAAGGCCCTCGCCCTTTTCAAAATCGTGGAGCTCGGCCTCCTCGGCGCTTATAAGCGCATTATAAAACGCCTTATACTCCTCCTCGGTCATAGGGCAGTTGATATAATCGGGGGTTCCCTTATCGTATCTTGAGGCAAAGAAGGCCTTTGACATATCCACCGTTGCAAAATCCACGATGGGGGCCGCCGCATCAAAGAATGAAAGGCGGTTTCCGCCAACCAGCTCTCCTATCTCCCCTGCAAGGGCATCGGAGGTGAGGGGGCCCGTTGCAACAACGCATATTCCCTCATCGGGAAGCCTTACGACCTCCTCCTCGACCACGGTGATGAGGGGGCACTCCCTTATTCTTTTCGTTATATGATCGGAGAAGGCATAGCGATCCACCGCGAGGCATCCGCCTGCTGAAACTGACGTTGCATCTGCCGCCTCCATTATAAGAGAGCCGATACGGCGCATCTCCTCCTTGAGAAGGCCGACGCCCTGAGTGACGTCTGCTCCTCTGAGGGAGTTTGAGCACACAAGCTCTCCGAAGCCGTTATAATTATGGGCGGGGGACTTCTTTTTGGGCTTCATCTCAAAAAGGGTCACCTCTACGCCTCTTTTAGCCGCCTGCCAGGCCGCTTCGCAGCCTGCAAGGCCTGCGCCGAGCACTGTTATCTTCATAGCTTCGCCTTTCCAAATCATTTTTTTCAGATCTGCAAAAAGCTTTGAAAAATGGGTAACAAGCTGCTTATTGCCCTTTTTTCAAAGTTTTTCGTTGACGTAGGGGACTTTATTAAAAGTCCCCTACGCTGATACTTTATTCTTCTGCTTCGGTCTTAGGGGCTTCCTTCTTGAAGCCGCAGCCTTCCTTCTTACAAACGAGCTGATTTCTGCCCTTCTTTACAAAGAGCATCTCGCCGCACCGGGGGCAGGTCTCGTTTGTGGGCATATCCCAGGAGGAGAAATCGCAATCGGGATACTTTGAGCAGCTATAGAACACGGTCCTGTTTCTGCCGTACTTGGTTACGAGCTCGCTTGCGCACTTGGGGCACTTTACGCCGAGCTCGCGCACCTTCTGCTTTGTGAACTTACACTGAGGATAGTTCACGCAGGCATAGAAGGAGCCGTATCTGCCGCTTCTCTGCACCATATCGCCGCCGCAAAGCTCACACTTGAAGGGAGCAAGCTCGGCTTTTTTCTCTTCCTTTACCTCCTCCTTCTTTACGAGGGGCTTGGTTGACTTACAGGTGGGATAATTGGGGCAGGCCGCAAACTTGCCGAAGCGGCCGTTCTTGACTATCATCTTCTGTCCGCAATTCTCGCAGATCATATCGGTCTCCTCTACGGGGATCTCGATATCATCCTTGGATACGGTCTCCATTGCTCGGTCAAGCTCTACCTTGAATCCGTCGTAGAAGCTATGGAGAACGCCTATCATCTCTGCCTCGCCTGCCTCGATGGAGTCAAGCTTATCCTCCATTCCCGCCGTAAATCTATAATCTACGATATCGGGGAAATGCTCTGTCATAAGCTTTGTGGTCACCTCGCCGAGAGGGGTGGGCACGAGAGCCTTACCCTCGCGGGCTACGTAGCCGCGGGTGGTTATGATAGTTATGATAGGGGTATAGGTTGAGGGACGGCCGATGCCCTTCTCCTCAAGGAACTTGATGAGGGAGGCCTCCGTATATCTTGCGGGGGGCTCTGTGAAATGCTGAGTTTTTTCAACGGAGCGGTTTTCAAGTATATCGCCCTCCTTAACGGGGGGAAGCTTCTTTGCCTGCTCCTCCTCTGCCTCATCGTGAGACTCCTCATACACGGCCATATAACCGTTAAAGGTGACGGTATATCCGCGGGTGCGGAAGAGGTTGCCTGCGCAATCGAAGTCTGCAACCACCGTTGCAAGAGTTGCGCTCTCCATCTGGCTTGCGATAAATCTGTCCCAGATGAGCTTATAGAGCTTATACTGATCGCTTGAAAGGTGCTTCTTTACCTTCTGGGGCTCGTGCTTCATGGATGAGGGGCGGATAGCCTCGTGAGCATCCTGAGCCGTGGCCTTTGACTTATAGATACGGGGGAGCTTTGTGCAATACTCATCGCCGTACTTCTCGGAGATATATGCTCTTGCCGCGTTCTGCGCCTCTGTTGCCACTCTGAGAGAGTCTGTACGCATATAGGTGATAAGACCCTGCACGCCGCCGTCGCTGCCCAGGTTGATACCCTCGTAAAGCTCCTGTGCCACTCTCATTGTTCTCTGAGACTGGAAATTGAGCTTTCTGGATGCCTCCTGCTGAAGGGTAGAGGTGATGAAGGGGGGCGCGGGGGACTTCTGCTTTGTTCCCTGCTTTATCTCTACTGCCCTGAAGGGATTCTTCTCCGTTGCCGCTCTTACTCTCTCGGCATCTGCGGCGCAGGAGAGCTCTGCCTTTTCGCGGGTGGCGGTATCGCCGAAATAGCGAACTGAAAGCTCCTGTCCCTTATCGGTGACAAGGAGGGCCTCTACGGTCCAGTATTCCTGAGGAACAAATGCGCGGATCTCGTTCTCGCGCTCTACGATGATCTTTGTTGCGGCGCTCTGAACTCTGCCCGCGGAAAGACCGCTCTTGACCTTCTTCCAAAGGAAGGGAGAAAGCTTATAGCCAACTATTCTATCAAATATTCTTCTCGTCTGCTGTGCGTTTACGCGGTCCATATCAAGGGCGCGGGGCGCCTTGATGGCATCCTTTACCGCAGACTTTGTGATCTCGTTAAAGGTAATTCTGTTGATCTTATCAACGGGAATACCGAGAGACTGCGCGAGATGCCAGGAGATCGCTTCGCCCTCGCGGTCAGGGTCCGTTGCGAGGAAGATGCGGTCTGCCTTCTTCGCTTCCTTTTTGAGCTCCTTGATGAGCTCGCCCTTGCCTCTGATATTTATATAATGGGGTTCAAATTCGTTTTCTATATCTACGCCGATGGTAGACTTGGGAAGATCGCGCACGTGTCCCTTAGAGGCGATGACCTTATAGCTCTGGCCAAGATAGCTCTTTATGGTATTCGCCTTTGCAGGTGACTCAACGATTACGAGATTGGTCATATGATCTCTCCTTAACAAAAAATCGTTCTTTTATTGCCAACAGTTTTATATTATAGCACGATATTTTTTTTTTGCAACATAAATTTTTATAACAAGAGTAGGAAAATTAAATTTTAACAATTTGCCCAAAGGATCAAAGGCCTGCGTCGTCCTCTGTTATATACTCGGGCTCGCCTCCGAAGTCTGCGGCGCGCCTGAGATAATAGCCGCCTGCTCCTGCCTCAACTGCTCCCGCTACCTCAAGCATGGTCAAGGATACCATTACGCGGGTGAGGTCAAAGCCCTTTGCGGCTATCTCCTCGCAGAGCATGGGCACGTCGGGTATCATTGCCTCGAACACCTGCATATCCTCCGCGGTGAGACTTTCCATATCTATCCTCACGGAGGCCTTCTTCTCACCCTCGTCTGCAAAGGGATTTTTATCTTCCTTCTTTTCCTTCTTTTGCTTTTTTACTGCGGGCTTTTCCCTTTCCTTCTTCTCTTCCCTTGCCTTTTTCCTTCTGAGGGGGCTGCCCACGTTATGCTTATCCTCCGCCTCATCGGGGGAGATATGGGGCACGGCGCGGCCCATTACGATGGAATGGGGATAGAGGAACTCATATTCCGCAAGGATATCCGACGCATCAGTCACGGGGATGGCGCCCTGCTTCAAAAGATGGTTCGTTCCCTCGGCTCCCGCCTCGCCTACTCTGCCGGGAACGGCATACAGCCTTCTGCCCTGATAGATGGCATGGCGGGCCGTTATGAGCGAGCCGCTTCTCATATTACCCTCAACCACGAGAACTGCCTGAGAAAGGCCGCTGATTATTCTGTTTCTTACGGGGAAATGATGGCCTCTCGGAGATACTCCGGGAGCATACTCGGTGATGACGGCGCCGTTTGCAAGCACGTCGCGAAGGAGGGTCTCGTGCTGCTTCGGATAGACGATATCTATACCGCAGCCAAGCACTGCAATAGTCCTTCCTCCTGCCTCAACGGCTCCTGCCATTGCCATACCGTCCACTCCGAGGGCAAGTCCGCTGACGAGGCATACGCCGCCGTCTGCAAGGCCGCTGCCCATATCATAGGCAACACGCTTTCCATACTCGCTCATGCTTCTCGTGCCGACGACGGCACAGCACATAGTCGTTGTAAAATCGGGAAGAGTGCCGAGCATATAAAGGACCATAGGAGCATCCCGCAAGGTTCTCAGGCCCTTTGGATAATCCTCATCCGTCGGGATCATTACGCGAACGCCGCTCGCATCGCACCAGGCAAGAATATCCTCAGCCTCTCTCAGATCCTTATCTGCAAGGCGGGCGAGGACTCTCTTATCGGGCACGGCGCCGCTATCCTTCAGCTCCTCGGGAGCGCTCTCATAGACGGCCTTTGCGTCTCCGAAAACTCTTATGAGGTTAACGGCCACCTTTGAGCCCTGACCTGCGGCAAAGGACAGCCATATCCAATATTTTCTAAGGTCTTTATTTCTCAGTGCCATACTCTTCTCCGTTCACCATATGCGATGATCTGTCTCCTTATCGCTGCTCCCACATTATTACCGATGCGGCAATGGCAGCGTTAAGGCTTTCGGTCTTATCTGTCATAGGTATTTTTATAAGGTCTGTCGCGCCCTTTACGGTCTCCTCGCTCACTCCGTGGCCCTCGTTGCCGATAACGATGCAATCGCTTCTTTTGAGGGGGGACTCTCCGAGAGTGAGTGCGCCCTCGCCGAGAGATGCGGCGATGACTCTTCTGCCGTCGCTCTTCATGGCAAAGATGACCTCTTCAATGCTTTTTGCCACGGTAAACCTGATTTTAAAGAAAGCGCCCATAGTCGCTCTGACGGTTTTGGGATTATATATATCCGCGCAATCGTAGAGCACTACGCGGTCAAAGCCGAAGGCCGCCGCGCTTCTGACAACGGTTCCCACGTTTCCGGGGTCGCGGACGCAATCAAGCATAATTACCTTTTCTTCCCTTTCGGGAAGGCCGTAAAGCTCCTCTGCCTCAACGGCAAAGGCGATACCGTCCGGCGAGGTATCCGTGCTTATCTTTTCAAAGGCGCTCTCGGAAAGGATGATGACCTCGCCGCCGCTTTTCTCGCAAAGAGAGAGCAGCTCGCCCTCCTTTTTATCCTCACGAAGGACTGCATATTTTACGCGGCAGCGGCCAACGGCCTCGCGGCAAAGCTTTGCGCCCTCGCAAAGATAGAGCCCCGCATCTTCTCTGCCCTTTTTCTTTTGAAGGGAGGAAAGAAGCTTGACGAGGGGATTTGTTCTTGATGATATATAAGTATGCATAATTATATCCTATTTTAAAATTCACGCAAAAGAACCCACGCGCATACGCGCGAGGGTTCTCCGATCATCTTAGATTAGAGGGCAGCCTTTGCCTTCTCTACGAGAGCTGCGAATGCAGCCTTATCCTCGATTGCGATCTGAGAAAGCATCTTACGGTTGAGGTTGATGCCTGCTCTCTTGAGACCGCACATAAGCTGAGAATAGTTGATGCCGCATACCTTTGCCTGAGCGCTGATACGAGCGATCCAGAGCTGACGGAACTCTCTCTTCTTCTGCTTTCTGCCGATATATGCATAGTTACCGCTCTTCATTACGGCCTGCTTAGCCATCTTGAAGTGCTTGGACTTTGCGCCCCAGTAACCCTTAGCTGCCTTAAGTACCTTATTTCTTCTCTTGCGCGTCATCATAGCGCCTTTTACTCTTGCCATTTCTCTTAATCCTTTCTATCCGATAGTGATTGATATCCCCGAGGGATTACTTCATGATGAGTCTCTTAACGTTTGCTTCCATCGCAGGGCTGAGGATATCAGCGGAACGAAGGTGTCTCTTCTGCTTTGCAGTCTTGTTTGTGCTGAGGTTGTGGCGGTGTGCGCTGTGGTGCATCTTTACCTTACCTGTGCCGGTTACGGAAAAACGCTTCGCAGATGCCTTATGTGTCTTGATCTTTCCCATTTTAGTAAATCCTTTCGATTTGTATTTGCGGTGCTACCGCTTTGAAATTGCTAACTTATTCAGCTGCTTCTTCAGCAGGTGCCTCGGGCTTTTCTGCCTTTTCGGCCTTCTTTGCCGATCCCTTAAGGGGCAGGAGGAACATCATGAGCTGACGGCCCTCGAGTGCGGGCTTCTTATCCAGAGTGGATACCTCAGAGCAGGTCTCTGCAAACTTCATCATTACCTCGCGGCCGAGATCCTGATGAGCCATCTCTCTACCCTTGAAGCGAAGTGTTACTCTTACCTTGTTTCCTTCGCTGAGGAACTTTATGGCGCGGTTTGCCATTGTGTCGAAGTCGTGCTTGTCGATACGGCAGGAAAGGTGTACCTCCTTGATAACGACAGTCTGCTGCTTCTTCTGCTGCTCCTTCTCTCTCTTATGCTGCTCGTAACGGTACTTGCCGTAATCCATTGCGCGGCATACGGGAGGAGTAGCCTGAGGTGCGATACAAACAAGGTCTACGCCCTTTTCGTACGCATATTCCTTTGCCTCTTCGAGGCTCTTGATACCGAGCTGATCGCCGTTCTCATCAAGAAGACGGACTTCCTTTGCGCGGATATCATCGTTGATAAAAAGCTCCTTTGCGCTTATAACAAAGCACCCCCAAAAATGTGATAGGCAATAAAAAAGTGCGGACCTACTCCGCACAAAACTACCCCTATGAGGGATAAATTTCTGTATCAGACCGATGCTCGCCCTTGCGGCACGGTGAGAACGGAGTACGTTCTTCTTCCTTTTGCTCAGTTATTCTATCATAGGTATCCCCTTTTGTCAAGAGGTTTTTGAAAGTTTTTTCGGTCTATTTATTCGTATTGTCTTACCCGAACTCCGTTTATATCATAATTCAAAATGGAGATTTCCGCCTTGCGGCGGAAATCAACCATAATTATTCATTATTCATCATTCATTATTCATTTTTTCCGCGTCGGATTTTCTGATGTCCGTTCTCTTGATCTTTCCGCTTGTTGTTTTGGGGAGCTCTTTTACAAACTCCACAACGCGGGGATATTTATAGGGCGCTGTTACTCTCTTTACGTGGTTCTGCAGCTCCTTTTTGAGCTCGTCCGACGCCTCGTATCCGCGGGCGAGAACGATGGTAGCCTTTACTACCTGACCGCGTACGGGGTCGGGTACTGCGGTTACGGCGCACTCAAGGACTGAGGGGTGGGTCATAAGGGCGCTCTCTACCTCGAAGGGTCCGATACGGTAGCCCGAGCACTTGATAACGTCATCGCTTCTGCCCTCAAACCAGAGATATCCGTCAGAGTCGCGCCAGGCCATATCGCCCGTATCGTACATTCCGTTATACCAAGCCTTTGCCATTGCCGCCTCGTCGTTCTTATATTCAAAGAAGAGGCCTACGGGGCGATCTGCAACTGCGTTTCTTACTACTATTCTGCCGACTACGCCGTCCTCGCAGGAGTTGCCCTCATCGTCTACGATATCGATTTCGTAAAGAGGTGAAGGAAGGCCCGTGGAGCCGAGCTTTATCTTATCCCAGCCGAAGTTTGCCATAAGAACTGACGACTCGGTCTGGCCGAAGCCCTCGTGTATCTCAAGGCCCGTTGCCTCCTTGAAGCGGTCAAAGACCTCGGGGTTTAGGGGCTCGCCTGCGGTGGTGCAATGATGGATAGAGGTGAAATCTCCCTTGGAGAGGTCCTCTTTAATAAGGAAGCGGTAAATGGTGGGAGGTGCGCAGAAGGTGGTGGGGCGAACTCTGCCTATTGTTCGCATAAGCATTTCGGGATTGAAGCGGCCCGTATCAAAGGCAACGAGAGCCGTGCCCGCGATCCACTGACCGAATATCTTGCCCCAGGCAAACTTTGCCCAGCCGGAGTCTGCCATTGTGAAATGAACGCCGTCATCCTCTACCTGATGCCAGTATCTTGCAGTTGTGATATGTCCGAGAGGATATGTATAGTTATGTGCTATCATTTTGGGCATACCCGTAGTTCCCGAGGAGAAATAAATGAGCATAGTATCGCTGTTTTCATTCTTTACTCTCTCAAAGGACTCGCAAGCCGCCGAAACAGAGCTTCTCCAGTCTACGAACTCATCGCCAAATCTCGCGGAAACGTTCTCACCTACAAGGCATACGTTCTCAAGAGTTGTACATTTCTCGCGGGAGCCTCTCATATGGGCGATGACCTCATCGTCCTCTGCCATACAGACGACCTTTACGTTTGCCGCCTCGCAGCGGTACACGATATCCTTCTCCGTCAGCTGATAGGTTGCGGGGATGATAACTGCGCCGATCTTCAGAGCCGCGCAGATAAGTATCCACGCCTCGGGACGCTCCTTCATCATCATCATAACGCTATCGCCCTTCTCAACGCCGAGGTCGCGGAGAACGTTTGCAGACTTATCGGAAAGTCTCTTGATATCGGCAAAGGTATAGCGGGTTATATTTTCGTTTTCATCAACGTGGATAAGGGCCTGCTTTTCGGGAGCGAGGCGGGCATACTCATCCACAACGTCATATGCAAAGTTGAAGCCTTCGGGAACTTCTACCTTATAGTTTTTCTTAAAATCCTCATAAGAGTCAAACTCAACTCTGGGAAGGAATTTTTTGAGGAGGTTCATGGTCTTTTTCCTTTATTACTCGTTGATTACTGTTAAGAATTTTGCGGGTGCGTCTACGGCGTGCTGACCGTGAGGGAGGGCGGGATTGAAATATACGCTGTCCCCCGCCTCAAGGATATGGGTCTTTTTGCCGATGGTCACGGCGACCTTGCCCTCAAGCACGTAGTTGAACTCCTGTCCCTCGTGGCAAACGAGCTCGGGGACCTCGTCTGAGGGGAGGAGAGATACTATCATAGGCTCCATATCGCGGTTTTTGAAATTGAAGGCAAGAGAGGTGAAGCGATATCCCGCATATCTCTCAACGGTCACGCCCTTGCCGCCGCGCACCACCGTATAATCCTCCATACGGGGAGTCTGACCGGAAAGAAGGACCGTGGGGTCAACGCCCATTTCAGCCGCCATAAGATAGAGCTTGCCTACGGGGATATCATCCTCGGCGTTCTCGTACATAAGATACTGCTCCTCTGTGACGCCGATCTTTTCCGCCATTTCGGCAACGCTTATCTCAAGAATATCTCTCAGCTCGCGAACTCTGTCTGCTATCATCTTGATCTCGTCTATCATATATTTCACTCCTTTAAAAGTAACACTATTCCATTTTAATATTTATGTATTATATCACAACTTCCCATTTATGACAACTGTTTTTGAAAAAGTATTGTTTAAATTTATTCGGTATTCCTGATTTTTCGCTACCGTTCTGATAGGCGTGCGCACACAGTGCGCCCCTACGGCAGAATTGTAGATTTTGTCTGTTGACATTACGATTACTGTAGGGGCGACCATTGGTCGTCCGACATCAGCACGCGATCCTAAACGAAATTTTGTACGTAAATAAGCGAAAAAGATACACGTTGTTGTAGGGACCGGCGTCCCCGACGGTCCTCTACAGACGCAACGCCTCGCTGTAAATATGGTTTTGTTATTAGGACCGTCGGGGACGCCGGTCCCTACAAATGAATTGTTCGTTTTGCCTACAAAATTTCGGTATTCTTAATTTTTCGCTATCGTTCTGATATGCGGGAGCGGCAAGCAGCTCCCCTACAATTGATTTGTTTGTTTACTGATAAAATCCCTTCTCCCTCTCACACAAACCCAAATTTATCAAAAAGAAAATCGCATCAGAAGATGCGTTTTCAAAATTCGCCTTATTGCTGGCGTAGCCAATTTAGCTCCGCAGGAATTTAGCTGACCATAGGTCAATTTAGCTCGGCTTGCCGAATTTAGCTAAGAAAAAGCGCCCCGAAGGGCGCTTTTTCTTACGGATACACTCCGTCTCTGCGGGATCCGAGCTCATAGAACTGGATCATGGGATTGATTTCAAAATCAATGGTTGAGGGAACGAGATAATAATCGGGTGTTGAGAATATTGTTGTCATTCCCTGCTCTATAAGAGTGTTATACATCCAAGTATATCTCTCGCAATAAAGCTCTTTATTTTCGCCGTTTACGTACCAATCGGTATGTACGCTGGAAAGACCCATAAAGTCACAGCAAACGAGTGCCTTCAGCACGTGATCCTGCTGATCCTTGCTCTTTGCCTTATCAAGGGCAGACACAAGAAGTCCTCTCATATATTCGTAGTTCTCTGCGAGATATTCATAAGAATACATATCGCCGGGACGGTCGAAGTTATTTACAAAGCAAGTACCGCTAAGGTCTCCCGCCTCGGTGAGCATTCCCATATACTCAAATATCTCCTCTACTCCGCCGCCGAAGTATACGTAAAGGAAATCCTTGATAACATCGTTGAATTCATCATAGGTCATATCGGAATCCCAAAGGAGCTTGGACATTGCGTATGCCTTGACAGGCTCAAAGCTGTATGCCTGGCCGCCACCCTCGTAATAGAATCCGTCTACACCGCATTCGTCAATGAGGTATCTTGTATTCCAATAGAGGTTAGGTATATTGGGTGTATCGCAAAGGAAGTAATGATAGTTTACGGGATAGATCCAGAACCAGATCTCAGTGCCTGTTTCCTGTGTGATCTCACCCCAATACTTAAGCGCGATAAGGTCCTTATCGTTCTTCATTCCGTCGCACTGTCCGCCCTCGGGATAGCAAGCTTCCTGACCGATAATATGGTTATGGCAGCAAACGCCGCAATAGATGATGATAAAGTCCTTGTGAGGCTTTATGGTCTTGGGGAAGTCCTTTGCATACATAATTCCCATGAGCTTAACTCCGGGATAATACTCCTGGATATCCTCTACAGCGCGGTTATAAAGCATAAGGTTAAGTCCGCAATAGCCTTCGCCCTCGGTGATGGCTACTCTTCTGCAGTAACGGCAGGTGCAATAGCTTCCGTTATCGCAGATAGAGAAGGAAATGCAGGTCACGCCTTCTTCAAAATGCGCTTCGTTATGCCAGTCCTGAGCCATAAGGGTACATTCAAGCATACCCTCGAAAAGGATCTCATAGTCAGTATTATTGGTAGCGCAGGGCTGCCAGTTATAGGGGTCGGGATAGTTACCTGATTCCCATCTTGCAGCTCTGATCTCTTCATCGGTCATACCCGTGGTATCCGCGGGGATCTTACCTGTTCCCATCTTCCAGTACTCATTGAAGGAATGCGCATTACTGAAGAGAGGTCCTGTAAGTGTACCGTAAAGCTTCTGAGAATATGAATAAAGCTGTGTTCCGCAAAGTCTGTTGGGGAAATAGTGCTTCAGCGCGCCGCTTGAGCCGTATGTATGGCTTGCGTGGCGGAAGCGGAGCTTGGGGCAATACTCATATGAGGTGCCCTCGGGAATATCAACGGTTCTGTTCTTATACACGAAGGTCTTTTCATTGGAATAGAAGCGCATTCCAACGTAGGTCTCAAGGATCTCAAATGCAGAATACATTGTTCCGCGAAGAGCTCCGTAAAGATAAAGGTTACCGTCCTTTACCTCGTATTCAAGACCGTCAGCACCGTACTCCTGTCCCTTTTCGGAGAAGAAATCGTACTGAACGATACGGATCATTTTTTCGGTTGTCATATTAGATTCACCGAAAACGATGGGGAGAGTGATATTTGTTGCCTTTTCAATATAATCTCTGAGATATACTGCCGCAAGGCTGGAGTTATCCTCATCGGTCGCATCCTCATTGAGAACGAGAGAATACTTGGAAATATCGTTGCCCGCAATTGTAAACTTATAAAGGTTTACCTTTTTTCCGTTTACTGTTTCATAATCAGCGGTCGTCTTAACACCGGAGTTAACCAACTTCAGGGCATAGGAGTCCTTTGCGCTTATTTCTCCGTCTGCATCAAAGTCTGCCGCCTGACTGTTTATCTCCACTTCTGCCGAGCCTGCGATAGCAGCTTTAAGACTGAGCGCATCCTTACCGTCTACGCTTTCGTCCTCGTTTGCGTCTCCGAGAACAAAGGTCTCATCGTACAGCATATGTCTTTCATAGACATACAGTTCGATAAGCGCGGCTGATGCAGAGCACGTCATAGCAAGGAGCAAAAACAATGCTACTGTAACTGTTAATATTTTTTTCATGGTCGCACCTCCAAAGTACGGCATTGTACTATGCTGATTATACATAATAAATACATTTAAAGTCAATATTATAACACAATTCTAAAACCAAAATAGTGAGCACATTTTTGGGCATATTTAACAAAAAGTAAACCATACACCCTAATGAGCAATATTGTCGCCGAATTTAGCTGAAAAAAGACCGATGAAGAAAAAATGAATAACTTATTTTTTAATAATTGATATTTTTATCTGTAACCGTGGCGTATACTTCAAGTCTTTCCTTT
>JAZQAS010000113.1:0-2018 GCA_045545335.1 Candidatus Avispirillum sp.
TGGCGAATATAATATAACGAAAGCCGCAAGGCTTTCATATAACTTGACCGCAGGTCAAATATAACTGCAAACTTTTAGTTTGCAATATCACTGTACCTGCCGAATAAGATATTCTTTATTTTCGGCAAGTATAACCTTTCTTAAAGTTATGACACTTTCAACTTTTGAAAGTGTCATTTTATCTTTGCATAGAAAAAACGGAGACAACTTCTTTACGAAGTGTCTCCGTTGCGACCCTTTTTTCATTTTGCTATGCTGCTTCGGCAAAGTAATTTTCTATTGTGTTTTATTGATAAGTATGGTAAAATTGTAAAAATGCGAAAAAGGAGAGCGCCGATGACGAGGGTGTATATTGCAAGGGTAGACTGCCTTTTTGAAAGCGAGCTTTTCAGCGCTCTTCTTCAAAGGGTGCCGAAATGGCGCCGCGAAAGGATAGAGCGCCAAAAAAACGAAAGTGAAAAGCGCCTCTCCCTTGGCGCGTGGGCTCTTCTTACGGAGGCTCTGCGAAGAAACGGGGAAGATGCCCCCCGATTTGCCTTCGGCGAGAACGGAAAGCCCTTTCTTGAAAATAACGGAGATCTTTTTTTTAATCTTTCCCATTCGGGAAATACCGTGATGTGCGCCGTCTCCTCCCGTCCCGTAGGGTGCGATACGGAGGCTGTCCGCCCCCGAAGCCTTGAGGTTGCAAGGCGTTTCTTTGCTCACGCAGAGCTCTCTTTTATCGAGAGGGGAAGGACAGATGAGGAAAGGCTTGCCTCGTTCTACCGCATATGGACCTTGAAGGAAAGCTTCGTAAAGGCCACGGGCTATGGAATGAGTCTTCCCTTTGAGAGCTTTTCCGTTGTGGGAGAAAACGGTGAGGTGTCTGAGCGCCTCTCCTGTGAGGGAGAGGATTACAGCCTTTTTGAATACGACCTCTCAGACGGTTACCGATACGCAGTTTCAGCTCAGTGCAGCGATGCTCCTGCGGTTGAGGAGATATCCCTCAGAGAGCTTTAAAACTAAAATAACGGGATATCGTCACCCGTCATATATATCATCCGGAAAGTGCCCGTGACAGTGCTTCGGCGCACGGGCCTTAACGGTAATAATATGCTGTTTTCAGTCCTCGCCGTAATAACGGTCATCCCTTGTGCGTGGGGCTTTTCATGGCTTCTCGGACGCTTTGATAAGCTTTTGCTTGAAAAAAGAACAAAAAAGCTATTAATATTAACAATTGAACGGAATAAAAGAACCAAAAATTAAGATATTGTTACAGAATTGTACAAATACACTTGCAATTGTAACAAAAAGAGCGTATAATACCAATATTACTGTGCTTTTTGGGGGGACTCATGCAAAAAGAAATATATGACAATATAAATCTTGAAAACCAGCTCTGCTTCCCGTTGTATGCCGCGTCCCGCGAGGTCATCAAGGCATACCGCCCCTATCTTGAGGAGATAGATCTTACATATACTCAGTACGTAGCAATGGTCGTCGTTTGGCAGGAGAAGAAGATATCCGCAAAAGATCTCGGCAAAAAGCTTTTCCTCGATTCCGGCACCCTCACGCCCGTTCTCAAAAGCCTTGAGGCAAAGGGCCTGATCACCAGAAGCCGCTCTCTGGACGATGAACGCGTTCTTATGGTAGAGGTCACCGAGGCGGGAGAGAATATGAGAAACACGGCCTCCGCAATTCCCGAAAAAGTGTCTAAATGCATAAAGCTTGACAGAGAAGAGACATATGAGCTCCATACCCTTCTCTATAAGCTTCTCGAAAGATTTGAATAAGTGATAAAAAGATGCCGCTTTGCGGCATCTTTTCAGTCTGTCGAAAAAGGCGCAGAACAAAAGCCGCAAAACATATAACATATAGATTAGAGAAAAAATACAGCAAAAAAGTAGAAATCCGCCGATCTTTTCGGCGGATTTCGTTGTTGTATGCGGCTTTTTAGCCGCGAATTGTCCCTCTGTCGTACCTTTGTACGCCGACGACGGACAATTCACGGCTTCTGCATCCTTCTCGACAGCCCGAGG
>JAZQAS010000114.1:0-2617 GCA_045545335.1 Candidatus Avispirillum sp.
ACACCCCCGGCCACGAGGCCTTCACAGCTATGAGAGCAAGAGGCGCACAGGCTACGGATATCGCTATCCTCGTTGTTGCCGCAGACGACGGTATCATGCCCCAGACTGTTGAGGCTATCAACCACGCAAAGGCTGCAGGCGTTGAGATCATCGTTGCCATCAACAAGATGGATAAGCCTACGGCTAACCCCGACGCCGTTAAGTCTGAGCTCACAAACTACTCCCTCGTTCCCGAGGAGTGGGGCGGCGACGTTATGTGCGTTCCCGTTTCTGCTCTCACAGGCATGGGCATTTCCGATCTTCTTGAAAACATCCTCCTCATTGCAGAGGTCAAGGAATATAAGGCTAACCCCAACCGTCACGCAAAGGGTATCGTTATCGAGGCGAAGCTTGACCGCGGCCGCGGCCCCGTTGCCACCGTTCTCGTTCAGGCAGGTACTCTCCACTCAGGCGATATCGTTATCGCAGGCACCGCAGTTGGCCGTGTCCGCGCTATGACAGACGATAAGGGCAAGACCCTGAAAACTGCAGGCCCCTCCGTTCCCGTTGAGATCATCGGTCTTGCAGAGGTTCCCCTCGCAGGCGACGAGTTCAACGCAGTTGAGGACGAGAGAATGGCAAGGACCCTCGCTGAGCAGCGCCGCGAAAAGGCGAAGGAGGAGGAGTTCAAGGCAAACGCTAAGGTCAACCTTGACGATCTCTTCTCTCAGATCAAGGAGGGTGTTCAGGAGCTTAACATCATCGTTAAGGCAGACGTTGGCGGTTCCGCCGAGGCTGTCAAGCAGTCTCTTGAAAAGATCTCCAACGACGAGGTCAAGGTTCGCGTTATCCACTCCGCCGCAGGCGGTATCACCGAGAGCGACGTTACCTTCGCTGCAGCATCCAACGCTATCATCGTCGGCTTTAACGTTCGCCCCGATAAGATCGCTATCGACTCCGCAGAGCGCCAGAGCGTTGATATCCGCACTTACCGCGTTATCTACGAGTGCATCGAGGAGATCACCGCGGCTATGAAGGGTATGCTCGCTCCCGAGTTCGTTGAGAAGGTCCTCGGCCACGCAGAGGTCCGCCAGACCATTCGCGTTCCCAACGTTGGCACCATCGCAGGCTCCTACGTTCAGGACGGTATGATCTCCCGCCACGCGCAGATCAGAGTAGTTCGCGACGGCGTTGTTATCTTTGAGGATAAGATCTCCTCTCTCAAGAGATTTAAGGACGACGCAAAGGAAGTTCAGCAGGGCTACGAATGCGGCGTTGGTCTTGAGAAGTTCAACGATATCAAGGAAGGCGACATCCTTGAGGCGTTCATTATGGAAGAGGTCGCAAGATAAGAATATTAAAACAGTCTGCCGAACGGCAGACTGTTTTTTTATGAATATTGAAAAGTGAATAGCGGCATTACCTTTTTTTCGCGATTTTTTCTTGTTGCATTCGACACGGGAGTGTGCTATACTCTAAATATAAAGTATTTCGCGAAAGGAATGATATTATGGCAACGGGAACTATCTCCCTTCAGGCGATAATCAAGAAATTTAATCTTGAGGTCCTCTATTCTCCCAAGGACCCCGCCGAGATCCTTATCCATAAGAACGTTATCAACAGACCCGCCCTCCCTCTCACGGGCTTTTTCGACTGCTTTGAGGCTGAGCGTATCCAGATAATCGGTACCACCGAATATAAATACCTTGAGAGCCTTGACGCCGAGGTGAGAAAAGAGCATATCCGCGCCCTCTTCGCTTACAAGCCCCCCGCACTTATCTATACCCACGGTATGCCTGCGGACGACATCGTTCTCGCGGCGGCAGAGGAGTTTGAGGTTCCCCTTCTCACTATGGCGGGCAACACCAGCGAATTCACCGCGGCTCTTATCGCATACCTCAACGTTCAGCTCGCTCCCACCATCACCCGCCACGGCGTTCTCGTGGAAGTATACGGCGAGGGTATCCTCATCGTCGGTGACTCCGGCGTTGGTAAAAGTGAGACGGCTATCGAGCTTATCAAGCGCGGACACAGACTTATTGCAGACGATGCGGTAGAGCTTCGCCGAGTTTCTGCGGAGACCATCGTCGGCAGCGCACCTGAGCTTATCCGCCACTATATCGAGCTTCGCGGTATCGGCATTATCGACGTGCGCCGCATCTTCGGTATGGGCGCCGTTAAGGATACGGAAAAGGTCAACCTCGTTGTTGAGTTTGAGCCTTGGGAGCAGGGCAAGATGTACGAGCGCCTTGGTATGGACGAGAATTATACGGATATTATGGGTATCCGCATTCCCTCTCTCACCGTGCCTATCAAGCCCGGCCGAAACCTTGCGGTCATTCTTGAGATCGCCGCAATGAACAACCGCCAGAAGCGTATGGGCTACAACACGGCTCTTGAATTCAATCAGAAGCTTATGAGCCAGATGGAAAACGGCGGAACGTTCTGAGAATGAATAATGAAAAATGAATAATGAATAATTGATGTGGAAAACCGCCGATGGCGGTTTTCTTCATTAATTTTTCAGCTTGTCGATAAAGATATCGACAAGCTGACCTCGGGCTGTCGAGAAGGATGCAGAAGCCGTGAATTGTCCGTCGTCGGCGTACAAAGGTACGACAGAGGGACAATTCGCGGC
>JAZQAS010000115.1:0-35256 GCA_045545335.1 Candidatus Avispirillum sp.
AATTGCGGAGAAGAGTGCCTTTGTATAGGGGTGGAGGGGATTGGAGAAGATATCCTCCTTCGTTCCGAACTCTACCATAGAGCCAAGATACATAACTCCGATCTTATCGGAGATATACTTAACTACGGAAAGGTCGTGGGAGATGAAGATATAAGTAAGTCCCAGATCGTTCTGAAGCTTTTTCAGAAGATTGATGTTCTGCGCCTGAATAGAAACGTCAAGAGCCGATACGGGCTCATCGCAAACGACGAGCTTTGGATTTACCGAAAGTGCGCGGGCGATACAGATACGCTGTCTCTGTCCGCCTGAGAACTCGTGGGGATATCTCTCGTAGTAGTAGTCGCGAAGGCCGCATTTATCCATAAGCTCGAGAACGTAGTTCTTGATCTCTCCCTTGGGAACGATCTTGTGAACCTCAACGGGCTCGGAAAGAATACCGCCAACGGTGCTTCTGGGGGGAAGGGATGAATAGGGGTCCTGAAAGATGATCTGCATCTTCTTTCTGATCTCTCTCATCTGCTTTTTCTTATACTTTGTAATATCCTTGCCTTCAAAGATGATATTACCTGCCGTAGGCTCGTGGAGCTTGAGGATAGCGCGTCCGAGAGTGGTCTTTCCGCAGCCGGACTCGCCAACGATACCGAGAGTTTCGCCTGCCTTCAGCTTGAAGGAAACGTTATCAACGGCTATAAGCTCCTGAGTGACCTTGCCTGTAATAGTCTTCTTGAGGGGGAAGCTTTTGCAAAGGTTATTGACTTCAAGAATAACGTCGTCGTTATTTGCGTCGAAAGGAACGCACTTTTCATCAGCCATTGTTCTTTCCCTCCTCACTGTAAAGATGGCAGGCAACGTAGTGGGTGGGGCTCACCTGAACCATGCCGGGGTAATCGCCTGAGCACTTGGAGCAGGTCTTGTCGCAGCGCTCCTTGAAGTAGCAGTAGTCGGGCATATTAACGGGGTTGGGCACGTTGCCGGGGATATTAAAGAGCATATCGCTATCGGAGTTCAGAGTAGGCTTGGACTTCTGAAGGCCGATGGTATAGGGGTGCATGGGGTTATGGAAGATCTCCTTTGCAGTACCCTGCTCGATGACCTTACCTGCGTACATAACTACAACGTAGTCAGCCATCTCTGCGATGATGCCAAGGTCGTGGGTGATGAGCATGATAGAGCCGTCGATCTTATCCTTAAGGTCGCGAAGGAGGTCAAGGATCTGTGCCTGAATAGTAACGTCAAGAGCTGTGGTGGGCTCGTCTGCAATAATGAGTCGGGGGTCTGCGGCGAGAGCCATAGCTATCATAACTCTCTGTCTCATACCGCCTGAAAGCTCGTGGGGGAATGCTGCGTAAACTCTTTCGGGAGCCGCAATACCAACGAGGTTGAGCATCTCCATGGATTTTGCCTTGGCATCCTCCTTGGAGGCGCCCTTCTTATGAATGAAGGTGACCTCGTCAAGCTGCTGACCGATGGTGAAAACGGGGTTAAGGCTCGTCATAGGCTCCTGGAAGATCATAGCTATCTGATTTCCGCGGATCTTATGGATATCGCGCATAGGCATCTTAGCTATATCGTATACCTTCTCGGTGCCGTCCTCTTCCTTTGCATTGAAGCGGATCTCGCCTGAATAGATCTGGCCCGTGGGACCCTGAAGAAGTCTCATAACGGACATACTTGTAACGCTTTTACCGCAGCCGGACTCGCCAACGATACCGACGGTTGCGTTTTTGGGGATGTTGAGAGAAACGCCGATAACAGCCTTGACAACGCCCTGCTCTGTGAAGAAATAGGTATGGAGGCTGTCGATCTCAAGGATGTTCTTTGCATCCTTCATTTCGGTAAGGTATTCGCTCTCGTCGCACTTGCGGTTCTTATAAGCCTCAAGGCGCTTCATTATTTTGTTGTTTTCCTTGGCAATTGCGCGGATTTCTTTACCGGTGAGGTAATTCTTGTTAGCCATATTCAATTACCTCCTTGCCTTGGGGTCAAGGGCATCGCGCAGACCGTCGCCGATGAAGTTGAAGCCGAGAACCGCGATAACGATACAAACGCCCGCAGGTACCCAAACGTTCAGGTGGTTCTGAAGGATGTCCTGATTTGTTGAAATAATGTTGATCATCGTACCCCAAGCGGCGTAAGGAGCCTTAACGCCAAGATTGAGGTAAGAAAGGGTCGCCTCGTAGAGGATCATGCTGCCAAGTGAAAGTGACATGGAAACGATGAGCTGAGGCATAACGTTGGGAACGAGATGCTTGAAGATCTGGCGGCTTGTGGAGTAGCCCATAGCCTCTGCCGCAACCATATATTCCTGCTCACGGAGGGAGAGGATCTGTCCGCGCACAAGGCGGGCAGTTCCGGGCCAGGAGATAAAGGTGAGGTAGATCATAAGGAGGTAGATGCGGTATTTTGCATCTATATTTGAGGAGTCAAGGATAGTACTGATAATAAGAAGGATCGGGATACCGGGCAGACACATAAGAATATCGCAAAGACGCATGATGATGTTATCAATGGCGCCGCCGAAGTATCCTGCGATACCGCCAAGTATTACGCCGAGGATAGTGATGAGGAAAACTGCGATAAAGCTTACCGTAAGTGAGATACGGCCGCCGTACATAAGACGGACGAAGATATCGTAGCCCTCGTTATCCGTGCCGAGGATATGCTCGGCGGAGGGGGGAGCAAGGAAGTTATCCTTAAGGGACTTTTCCGTAGTCTGGTGGAGGGTGTATTCCTTGCCGTCTACGGTATAGGTCGTAACAGAGGTGGAGTATTCGGTCTTACCGCTTGTATCAAGCTCTGTCTCGCCCCACTCCGTGTAGAGGAAGGGACCTGCGAAGCTGAAAACGAAAAGACCAATGACCATTATAAGGCCAACGATACTGAGTTTTGAGCGGAAAAATCTGCGAACCACCATTCGGGTGGGAGACATGAGGCGCACGTTTTTATCCAGAGGCACGTCAGTCTTGGCTGCTTCTTTTTCAACGATCTCTTCATTTTTATTATTAAGCTCTTCCATTTTTGCGCCTCCTTTACTCAAGCTTTACTCTCGGGTCAACGATTCCGTACATAAGGTCGGCAAGAAGAACGCCGAGAACGCTGAGAAGCGCAAGGAACATGTTATAACCCATGATGAAGGGGATATCGCCTCGGTTCATTGCATCGAGAGCGATGTTACCGATACCGGGAAGGTCAAATACCTGCTCTGTGATGATAGCACCTGAGAAGAGAGAGGGGAGAAGACCTGCAAGGCTGGTAACGAGAGGGATAAGGGTATTGCGGAATGCGTGCTTATTGATAACGACTCTCTCGGAGAGGCCCTTTGCGCGGGCAGTTCTGATATAGTCGGAGTTCATTACCTCAAGCATATTTGTTCTGGTCATTCTCATTCTCGCGCCGATAGAAAGGATAACGATTGTGAGAATGGGGATAAACATATGAACGAAGTAGTCGCCGAGAAGCTGGATGCCCGTATAGGATGCGGTAGCATCAACGAGACCGGAGGCGGGGAACCAGCCAAGCTTTAAGGCGAAGAAGTCCTTCAGCATATTACCGAAGAAGAAGGAGGGGAGGGATATACCGATCATAACGAGAACGGTAACCAGGTAATCGCGGAAGCTGTACTGATGGGTAGCCGCCGTGATACCGAGAGGGATGGCGATCATAAATTCGAAAACGGTTGCGATAAGAGCGATGGCGAAGGAGATACCCATATGCTCAAAAATTACCTGAGCTACGGGGATACCGTATACGAAGCTTGTGCCGAGATCAAATCTGGCAAGAGCGCCGAGCCATGAAAAATAACCCTTGAGAATGCCGAGGAAGCTGTTATCGCCCAGTCCGTACATCTCATACATGGCGTTTACCGTTTCCTCACTTACCGTAGCTCCTCCCTGGTTGATGGCGTTGATCTTATCCTGGATAAAATCAACGGGCATCAACCTGATGAGGAAGTAAATGATGAGAGAAACGCCGAGAAGTATAAGAATAGACATTCCAAGTCTTTTCAAAATATACTTTAACATTTCTTCGTTTTTGTTTTTTTAAGATCAGTCAGCAAATTCAACTTCCCAGATGCGGTCAAGGGGAGAGGAATAGGGGTTCATATCTTCTTCTGCGGGGAGGCTCTCGGAGCTGATAACCTTGGAGTTATAAGCGTAGAGAACGCTTCTCTGGTAAACGGGGAGCTCGATAGCGAGGTCAAGAATCTCTGTCATAGCTTCCTTATAGAGCTCGCTTCTTTCCTCCTGATCGTTTGTTTCACGAGCCTCGTCGATAAGCTCGGAGAGATCGTCGAGGATGTCAAGCTCCTCGGCGGTGCCGCTTGTCTTGAGGTAGTTGTAGCCCCAAGCAAGTGTGCTTGTTGCAGTAGAATCCTTGTGGTATACCTGATAGAGGTCAGGGTCAAGAGCGCTGGACCAAGCAGCAGCCCAAACCTCAAGAGAACCTGTGTTGATCTTTGTGAGAGCCTGAGTATCGCAAACTACTTCGATATCCCAGCCGAGGTCGTTAAGAAGAGCAGCGGCATCGCGGAATACCTTGTAAGTGGGGTGATCCTGAAGGGAGGAGCCTGCGATGGTGAACTTGACCTTGAGGTCGGAGTCGCCTGCGGAAACGCCTGCCTCCTGCATATACTTTTCAATATTTGCTCTTGCGATCTCCTCGCTCCAAGCGCCGAGAGGAGGATAGTCAAAGCCGTTGTCTGTTGCGTCAGCGCCCTGAGGGTATGCCCAGCTTACCTTGGACATGGGCCAGAAGATCTGCTCTGCAGTACCTGCGCGGTAGTAGTCGAGAGCGAGAGATGTGTTCATAGCGCACATGATAGCCTTACGGAGGTTGATATCGTTAACCTTAGCGGAGTTGATACCAACGTAACCGTAACCGAGCTGGTCTGTGGAGAGGGTAACCATACCCTTGGAGGAGAGCTTTTCAAGCTTCTCGTAGTTATCTGTTGTAAGGGAGGGGGAGATGTAGTGAACGTTGCCCTCTTCGAGAGCTGCGATAGCGTTCTGAGAGGAAACTACCTGATAGCGGATCTTTTCGATCTTAGCGTTGGAGAGACCCTCGCCAACAGTCTCGAAGTTGTTGTTAGCCTTGAAGTAAACAACGTTGTTTGTGTAGAAGGAGCTTTCGGAGGGTTTGTCTGTGTTCTTTGTGTCGGTTGCCTTGTAAGCGCCGGCACCCATGGGGATCTTGATATTTCTTGTGGACTGGATGATATCTGTCATGAAGTCAAAGGAAGCGAACTCAACGCCGAACTTATTGTTCTCGATATCTACGCCAACCTTTGAGCCCTCGCCGTAGTAGTGCTGAGGAGCGATGGTGAGAGAGAAGTTCCAGATAGCCTTGGGGTCGATGCCGTCGATAGTGATGGAGAGAACGTCGTATTCGCCCTCTGCCTTGACTGTACCGTCGTCATTGTGAGCGGAAGCGATGGTGTATTCTGTGCCGTTAACGGAGATCTTCTCGCCTGCGCGGTCTGTGTGGCCGAGAGAAACGATACCGGAGATGTTCTGAACTGCGAGAGTACCGTCATCGGAAACATTTTCGTGAAGGATAACTTCCTTAGCCTTAGCTGTGAACTCTGTTGTAAGAGTGTTAGCAGTTGCCCAGTACTGGAGGATGATATTGAGCTCTCTTGCTATCTTATCGTTGTAGATATAGTCGATAGCCTTTTCCTTGGAGTCGATGGAGGAGGGGTAAGCGGGAGTGAGCTTCTTGATCTTTGTGCGGTCGATTTTGCCGTCCTCGCCTTCCTCGTACTCAACCTCAACGTAGCCCTCGGAGTACATGAAGCAGAAGATCTCGTCCTTGAATTCCTCATAGGAGGTATAGGGCTTATCCGTGTAGGATTCCTGAGCGCCGAGGTAGTCTGTTTCAAGCTCTTCCTTAAAGAGCTTGAGAGCGTACTCATAATCAGCGAGGAGGTCCTTTTCGGTAACGCTGTCCTCATCGTTGGAGATAGCGGACTGGTAGCCGGAGCTTACTGTGTGGCCCTTGATAGCGTCAACCATTGCATCGTAGCCGACTTCCTTTGTGGAGGAAGCCTTGAGCTCGGAGTTGAAGAGGTTGATAAGCTCGTTGAGTCTTGCTGCTGCGCGGTTGGATGCCTGAGAGGAGATAAGGTCGTCAGAGTCATCGGAAGCGCTTCCTACGGTCTGAGTTCTGTACTCAGAAAGACCGATAATATCTGTGGAGTAGAGAGTGTTTGAGCCTGTGTAAACGGGGTCAAGATAAACGTAGTAGTTAAAGAGGATATCCTCCATTGTGAGGGGCTCGCCATCGGAGAACTTGATGCCGTTCTTGATAACGAAGTTATATGTTGTGGTGTCGTCGTCGTTTTCAACGATCTCGTAGTCCTTAACGACTACAGCCTCGTCCTCGCCGTAAGCTACCTGGACCTTACCGTCCTTGTAAGCGGCGCTGAGCATGCTGATCTGAGTCATTGCAACGATGGTGCCGTCGGGTGCGGATGTGTAGAAGAAGGGGTTAAAGAGGCCGTCGAGCTGTTCTGTCATAATAACGAAGGCATCAGCGGTGCTTCCCTGGCATCCTGTAAGGGCGGATACCATACCTATGCACATTGCACAGATGAGCAAAAGTGAGATGATCTTTTTCATTTTTTTCTCCTTTATAATATATATGTAGAGTTTTGCTTATTCATTTTCGGAAACGGTAACGGTATTACCGCCTGCTGTAACTGTGATCTTTTCGGGCTCATCGCCGCAGGAGACAGCCTTGATATCTGCATTTGCGATAACGGCAGGGTCTCCGAGGCCGCAAACGAGGCCGATGGAATAATCGTCAACACCGAAGTAGCAAGCAGAGTCTATCTGCAGGGTGCCGGAGGTGATAGAAACGTCAGTAACGGTGGCCTCGGGGGAGATGCTTCCCGCAAAGAGACCGAAGCAGGCGCCCACCACGCGGGTACCGCCCTTGACCGTAAAGGTAACGTTTTCAAGAGTAAGGTCTGAGATCCTTGCGCTTTCCGTAAGATGTCCGAAAAGGCCGGAATTGACCTTGGAGTTATTCGTCTGGACAGCTTCGATGTTTTTCAGGGTGTGACCGTTTCCGCGGATCTCACCTGTGAAATTGCCGTACATAAAGGACGTAGGCCAGATCTCGTCAGTAAAGTCGAGGTCTGCGAAGATCTCGTAGTTTCCGTTAACGCTTGCGTTGTCCAGAAGTTGCTCTGCCGTATAGATGTGATACCATTCGCCCTCGGTCCATTCAACGTAGAGCTTCATTACCTCGTTCTCAACGGTGCCGGTAGCGTAGTCTATCTCGGCGGGGTGGAGGATAGCCTCTGTGGTGACCTGATCTTCAAGGTCCTCGTCATAGAAGGCACGCTCAAAGGTATAGCCCTTTCTTTCGGGGAAGTTGAACATTTCGATAGCGCCTGTTTCCTCATCCCAAACGGGGAGCTTTATCTCCTCAATTTCAAGGGGATTGTAGACAAAGTTGCTCAGGTATTCGCCGTCGTCAGCGGAGTAGAATTCGATCTCGAAGAGGGGTACCCATGCGGCGTAGAGAGTGAGCACGGGCTCGTCTGCCGAATACTCCTTCTCTGTGTCCACCTTTAAGAGGTCCTCTTCAAAATCCCATTTGCCGGAGTAGGTGTATGTGGGGTTTCCCTCGCTGTCCTTGCCGGTCTCAGTGCGCTCTGCATACCAGCCTGCAAGGAAGTAGCCGTTTTTGATAGCCGTGAAGGCATCGTTCTTGCGGCTCTTATCGTCGGGGGAGATGAGAGCGATCTCAGCCTCGCCCTCGGAGTTCTTTTCAACGTCGTCCACGTTAAAGGAGTCAACGATAACGTAGGTGTTCGTTGTGAAGATACCTCCGTTAGCGTCATATTTGACGCTAACGGTGTAGTTTTCTGAGTTGTTGATCTCGTAGGGAGATCTTTCAAGCGCGCAGCCTGTTGCGAAGGTGATAGCCGCCAAGGTCAGCAGCGCAAGGAGTGTAATTTTAGTCTTCTTTTTCATCACAGTCTCCTTCTTCCTTCTTTTCTTCTTCATTTTCTTCTGTTTCTTTTTCTGTTTCTGTTTCAGCCTCGGGAGCAGCCTCAGCCTCAGCCTTTTCGCTCTTCTTTGCAAGCTTTGCCTTGAGAGCTGCTGCTGCGGGGGCGAGCTTTTCCTTGAGGGTCGCAAGGAGCTTTGCAAGCTTTTCGCGGTTCTTGAATCCGAAGAATGCAAGAGAAGCGAGAGCTGCAAGAGCAACTACTATGATAATGATGGTAATGATGATGCCGAGAACATTAGGCTTCTTCTTTGCAGCTTCGCCGAAATCGTCCTTTTCCGTATCCTCCTTCTCAGCAGCCTCAAGAGCCTTGATACGCTGCTCTGCGCTGACGAGATCGGAGTAGTTATTAACGAGTGCCTTCTGCTCAAGAGTTGCGATCTTTTCGTATGCCTCTCTTGCAGCCTTAACGAGAGCGGCATCGTTAAGAGAAACTCTTTCGGGGATAGCCTTGATAGCGTTGATAGCCTCAACGCCGGTCTCGTCGGGAGCTGCAGGACCGTCGATGCGGAGATCGAAGTACTGGTCGCAAACGAAGGAGTCGTAGCTTACGCCGTTGACGGGCTTGACCATGGTGAGCTTATCCTCAACGTAGCCGATATAGTCAACGAAGTTTGCGCCGTAGAATACGTTGGAGTACATACCTCCGGTAGCGTTCCACATAAAGTAGGGAACGATCTCAAGAGGAGTGATGGTGACCTCGTTGCCGTCGTAGTCCTCGTAGGTGCCGAAGTCGCCCGTGCCGGGGATATGCTCAAGTGTGCCGTAGTACTGGGGATCGAATTCCTCCTCAAAGGTAGGAACGGTGTAGCTTCCGAAGATGACCATTTCCAGCTTGTCGCAGCCGAAGAACGCCTTGTGGCCGATAGCGGTGGTGGTGAAGGGAAGCTTTACTCTGACAGCGTCGCTGCCTGCGAAGGCAAGAGCTGAAATTCTTGTGGTGTCATCTGCAACGGTAACGTCGTCAGTCTCTGTACCTGCGAAGGTGATGAGCTCAAAGCCCGTGCCGATCTTGCAGTAGAGAGAGCCGTCGATAACCGATACCGTGTCGGAAAGCTCAAAGGTATAGGAGCGTGTAGTCTTTTCCGTGCCCTTGTTCTTATCCTTTTCAGTAACCGTTTCAAAGAAGGGCTCTACCTTACACATTGCGAAGGGGTTATCGGAAAGTACCTCAAGGTCCTCGCCGAGAGTCACCTTGAAGGGTGTGAGCTCCTCCTTGAGGAATGCGTTCTTACCGATCTTAACGGCGTCGGTAAGGTCTGCCTCGGTAAGAGCGATATAAGCGAATGCATAGTCGCCGATCTCCGTAACGAAGCTGAGGTTTTCAACTGTTGCGAGAGGATCGCAGTAGGAGAATGCAGCCTCTCCGACGGTGGTTTCCTCCTCGGAGAACTTAACGCTTGCAAGATGTCTGTTGGAAACGAATGCGTACTGATCGATCTTTTCGCTTCCGGAGAGGTCGACCTTTTCAAGTCCGCACTCCATAAATGCGTACTCGCCGACGGTCTCTACGTTTTCGAGGTTGATGTTCTTGAGAGCATCGCAGCCTGCGAATGCGTAGGGAGGAATTTCCTCAAGCTCGGGATTGAGCTTAACGTCCTTAAGGAGTCTGCAGTAGGAGAATGCGTATTCGCCGATGCTTTCTGCCGCAGAAACGTCGATAGCTTCAATAACGGGACCGTGGTAGGTGTATCTGTACATTCCGTCGCCGGTAACGTCTGCAACCGTCATATCCTGGTCCTTGCAGGAGTAGTAAACGTCGCCGCTTACGGCGTAGTCGCCGATCTTCTCAGCCTTGGAGAGGTCAACGCTCTTGAGGCTTGACATATTGTAGAATGCCATCTTCTCAAGAACTGCGCCCTCGCCGAGGGTGATAGCCTCAAGGCTTGCCGCGTTCTGGAATGCGCTCTCGCCGATAACGGCGTTCTTGCCGATGGTGAGAGACTTGAGGGGAGAGTAGAATCTGTAGCGGAAGAGCTTCTTGCCGTCTTCCTTATATTCCTCAACCTTGAAGGCAAGGTCCTTATTAAGGCTGAATGCGTACTTGCCGATCTCGCAGTCGTCGCCGATAACGACGGTGGTAAGATCAAGGCATTCGCTGAAGGTGCCCTCAGCGATCTCCATCTTATCGGGGAGAGTAACGCTCTGTAGCTTAGTATAGGAGAATGCGTATTTGCCGATCTCAGTTTTTGCGGTGAATGCGGGCATCTCTGTGATGGAGGCCTCGAAGAAGGCGTAATCGCCGATCTCTTCAAGCTCGCCGAGCTTCACTGAGCTGAGATTCTTATTGGATGCGAGACCGTACTCGCCGATGACGGTGACCTTTTCCATAGTAACGCTTGTAAGCTTCTGGTTATGGGAAAAGGCGCCCTTGCCGATGGTCTCTACCTTATCGGAGGAGATAAGGTCTTCTGTGAACTCGCCCTTCATAAGGGGAGAAACTGCGATGAGAGTCTTTCCGTTATCGGAGAGGATGTGGTCTGCTGTCTGAACCTTATAGGTCTTGTTCTTCTTAGCTATCTCAAATTCCTTGATAGCGGTATCTCTGAATGCGAACACGCCGATGTCGTTAACGTCGGGGCCGACGGTGACCTTAGTCATGTTTTCGCACTCGTAGAACATACCCTCGGGAAGAACTGCGGAGTTAACGTAGAATTCCTTAAGAGATTCGCAGCCTGTGAAGCAGTATGCCGCGTACTTGACCTTCTTTGCCTCGATGGTCACGTCCTCAAGGGCCTTACAGCCTGCAAAGGCGTACTGACCGACGGAGAGAAGAGTCTTGCCGAGCTTGATGCCCTCAAGCTTCTGGTTTCCTGCGAATGCGTAATCGGAGATAACGCAGATGGAGGAAAGCTCAAGAGTGCCGCGAAGGTCGCAGCCCTCAAATGCGTTCTGGCTGATGATCTTCAGGTTGTTCTCACCTGAGAAGGTGATCTTCTGGAGAGAGGAGCAGCCGACGAACGCGCCGTACTCGATGGACTCAAGAGTAGAGGGAAGAACGATCTCCTCAAGAGCCGTAAGGTTTGCAAATGCGTAGCAGTTGATCTTTTCGATACCCTCGGGGAGAACTACCTTTGTAATGGTGTTGTCACCGATGTACCAAGCCTTGGAGGTCTCTGCATCGTCAAATGCAAGCTCCTCGGGGGTCTTCATAATATATTCGAAGTTTGAGAATGCGAACTGACCGATCTCTGTGAGCTGAAGCTTTTTGGGAACCTCAACCAGGCCGCCGAGACCGTAGTAGTGAGTGAGCTGAGGGCCCGTTGTGATGTAGGGGTCCTTGATCTCAACGGTGACCGTCTCAGAGTAGTAGGTGCTCTGTCCGTCCATCATGACCTTAACTGTAACGGAGGCAAAGCCCTCTGCAACGCCTGTAACGGTACCTGTCTGATCTATGGTAACGATGCTTTCGTTGCTGGATTCAAATTCAACGGTGGTATCCTTGGGGAAGTATGCGTCGAGGGAGTAGTTAAGTCTTACAGACTCGGAGGGATACATCTCAAGCTTGTAATTGCCCTCGAAGAAGTTTGTGTTACCGATCTCGCCGATATCCTTATCCTCGTTTTCGATAACGTAGTATGCCTTGATGGTGTTGTAGCCGTCAAGGGTGAAAACGTCGGCTACGGGCTTATCGTATCTTCTGTAGCCCTCATCGTCCTCGTCAAGCACGGTGACCTTGAAGGTAACGGACTTGTTTGTGGTAGGATCCTGAGCCTTGATGGTGGCCGTACCGGGAGCAACTGCAACGAGCTTGTTGTTAACGATACGTGCAACGGAGGGCTTGGAGGAAGTGAAGTCGAGAAGCTCTGCCCACTGAGTGTCGGGAGTAACGGTGGGCTCAAGAGAGTAGATCTCGTTGGGGCTGAGAGTGAGCTCGCCCTCAAGACCCTCGAAATAGAAGTCGGAGTAATCGTCGGGGAGGCCGATCTCGTAGGTCGCGTAGTTGAGCGCGTAGTCGTAGACCGTAAGAACGAAGCTGTTCTTGTTAACGGAGAGGTTCTTGATATCGTAAACGTAATCCGTAAGCTCGTACTTAACTCTCGTCGTGCTGTTGCGCTCAGAGAAGATGGGAGTCATAAACTGCTCAAAGCCCTTAAGCTCGGGAGTTGCGTTTCCGTTATCGTCCTCACCCATGATAACGTAGCCCAGCTGAGAGCACATTGCGTAGTGGTTATCGTAAATGAGAACGTCTGCGTAGAGGCGGTTCTTCTTGAGGGTCTTATCGTACTCGTAGTAGAATTCAACGTCGGAGACGGTGGGAGCCTCAAAGTCTGCAACGAGGGGGAACTCGAAGGTGTTGTTCTTGTTGGACTTAAGTCCGCCGTCCTCGCCGTAGTCAAGGTAGCCAACGAGCTTAACGGTATATTCGGAGTTGTTTTCAAGGTTGTATTCCGTGGTATCGAATTCGATCTTCACGTTTGCGGGGTAGATCATTGCGCCGCCGTCGCTGTAGGACTTGCGAACTGCGATCTCCTCGTGCTCGAATACCACCTCGCCGGTCATATCGTCGGTAATGGTGATAACGATCTTCTCAGCGTTTCGGAGCATACCTGCCCAAACGAAGCGGAGAGAGTGGACGGTGCCCACCTGATTGGAGAGGGCAACGTAGTTTTCATTTGCGGAGATGACCATATCCTTGGGGTCCTGGAGGAAGTAGTAGGAGCCGAGGTAGCTTACGTAGTCCTCTTCCACTCCGCCCACGGGGCGGGTAGCGTAAGCGTCTGCCATGGTCTTGTCTTCAATGTCGATACCGTCGTCAAGCTCGTCTGCGTTGGTATCGTAGTAGGTAAGGTCGAAGAGGGGAGCCTCGGTCCAGTCGCCGTAATATGCGAGGTAAGGAACGTTGAGGTCGATATCCGTGCCGGACTTTGCCTCAAGGGTGATGAAGCCCTCTACGTACATACCGTTTTCAAAGGACTTGTCCAGATACTTCTTATCCTCATCGGAGAGAGTGATCTTAACGGTGACCTTTGCTTCCTTGCCGCCGGAGACCTTTACCTTGTCGCCGCCGCTCTTCTTGCCGCCCTCAACGGAGACGATCTCCATCTCGGCGCCCTCAAGGAGGTAGGACTCCTCGGTAACGGTGGTCTTACCGGAGTTTGTCTTGGTTTCGCTGACGCCCTCTGTCATAACGTAGGAGCCGATCTCGTAGGTGACCTTCTTTTTGCCGATGTTGTTGATGGTGAAGCTCATCTCGTAAACACCGTTCCTGTCGGGGTCGTCGCCAAGCTCAAGCTTTGCCTTATCCATAAGGTTGCCTTCAGCGTCGTATGTAGAGATATAGGTCTTGGTCTCAAGGCAGTCGGTAAGGTTTGCAAGACCTGCGCCCTGCTTTCTGACGGGATAGGGGAGGCCGTTCTTGCCGAGAGCGATGTCCGCTGTGGACATCAGGAGGCGGTTGACCATTGCGTTGACCTTAAGGTTATCGTTTGCGATGTCCTCAAAGTTTTCAACAACGTACTGTCTGAGAAGGACTACAACGCCTGCAAGGTTGGGGCAGGCCATTGAAGTGCCGGAGAGTCTGTCGTAGGAGCCGCCGGTCACGGAGGAGAGGATGCTTCCGCCGTGGGCTGTGATCTCGGGCTTGATGCGAAGGTCGGGTGTGGGGCCCCAGGAGGAGAAGTCGGAGATGAAGGGACCGGAGGTCTGCTTCGTGCTGAACTTCAGCTTGCCTGTGCTCTTCTTTGCCAGCATCTCGCCGTCGTCCTGAGAAATGGAGCAAACTGCGAGGGTCGCATCCTTAACGTTCATTCGGATATCACCGGAAACGTTGTTGTAGATGATGATACCTGCGGCGCCCTGCTCCTCAGCAATGAGGGCCTTCTCCTCGAAGGTGTTGGAGCCGCGGCGAACGAGAGCGATCTTGCCCTTGACGTCGATGCCTGTGTAGTCTGCGCTACGGCCGACGCCGGGGATAACGACGTATTCCATCTGGAGAGATCCCTTATCGCCGAGAAGGGCCTCGCAGAACTTGTTTTCCTCGCCTGCTGCGTTGGAGGACTCGGTGAAGTAGATGATCTTGTCGTCAAATTCGATATAGGGTGTTTCCGCGCCTGCGATGGAGGCAACGGACATAACTCCGTCGTATGTGGAGGGAGAGCCTACGGTACCGGTATCGGGGTTAGAGGTAAGACCGAGGTTACCGTTTGCCTCAGAGCCGTATGCGGAGGAGTAGCTGTTGGAGGCGGCAACGATCATGCTGATGCCTGCCTCGCGGATCTTGTCGTAGATACCGTCAACGGCGTCCTCGTCTGTGGGACGGGAGAAGCCGCAGGCCGTACCGATGGACATATTGATAACGTCAACTCCGAGAGTAACGCAGTCCTCAAGAGCTGCAAGGATCCACGCTGTTCTCGCCGTATCCATAATGTCGGAGAAGATCTTCATGGAAACGAGCTGAGCGTTGGGGGCAACTCCGCGGATGGTGTCGTCGTTACCGACGATAACGCCGGAAACGTGAGTACCGTGGTTATTGTGAGTTGAGTAAACGTCGGGGTCCTCGTCGGCGTAGTCAAATCCGAAGGGAACCTTTTCGTTAACGTAAACGTCGTCAACGGTGAGGCCGTCGAGAAGCTCTGCTGCCTTGGTGTCCTTGACCACCTTTGCAACGTCCTTATATGTAAGGCCCAGCTTTTCGCTTGTGAAGTTGTCAACGGAGAAGGCTGTGTGGTTTGAGTCAAGACCTGTGTCAAGAACTGCAACCACCATGCCGCTTCCATCGTAGCCTGCATCGGAGGAGTCGAAGATACCCGTATCGAATACCTTGACCTCGTTTTCAACGAGCTCGGTCTCGCAGGTGTTGTACACCTCGCCAACCATAATGCCCATTTTATCGCCGAGGGACTTTGCAGTGGCCTCAAAGTCGCCCGCCTTGATAACGAGCTCGAAGCCTGCGAGAATAGTGTTGTAATTCTCGCCCTCCTCGTATGCGATGTTTTTCTTGTCAAGAGCGGAAAGCACCTTGGCCTTCTTTTCTGCAATGCTTGCGTTAAGAGCGGCAGCGTCGCTGCTGTCGGTAACGTAGTCTGCAAAGCTCATCGTCTTGTCGGAGTTCTCATAAGCGTCCATGAGGGCGGTATCGTCAACTGAGATGATGACGGATATGTCCTCACTGTCGTTTATGTCGTCTGAAAGCTGAAACATCTTTGAGTTATCAAGATAACTCTTGTAGTCCGCCGTCAGTCCGTCAAGCTTCTGAATAAACGAGGGGGTGTACTCAGAAGCGCCCGCTGCAGGAATTGCAACCATACCCGCGATCATGGAAAAGATCAAGAGGAATGAGAGGCAAGAGCTGAGCGTTTTTGTGAACGTTTTTTTCTCCATTTCTTGTAAAAATCTCCTTACTTTATATTTATTATATTTAATATATTTTTCTCAAACAAACATATCCAATCTATCCTACATCATTTTAGGACAAAATTCAAGATATTTACATATCTTTTTTTGTTTTTGGAAATATTGTTTACAATTTAATAATATCGTGGTATACTGTTTAGCGAAGAAAAACAGCCACGGAGGCAAAAAATATGACAAAAGATATGTCAATGCGACTTCACCGCATTTTCAATATTGTTTTGTGTGCTTTCATCCTTCTTTCGGGGGCTCTGCTCTCGGCGGGATGTCTGTACATATACTTCGGAGTGGGCGAATATACCCGCGAGACCGTAGCGGGCGTTTTCACCTATATGGCAGTCCCCGTATGGGTCTGCCTTGCCCTTATCGTTGCGGGCTGGGTGTGGGAGATCGCATCTCCCCTGAAGGCAAAAAAGGAAAAGCCCCTTCGCGATAATGCAAATATCCGCAAAAAGCTCCTTTTGAAAAAGGACCTTGAAGGCTGCGGAGGAGACCTTGAAAGGGCAGTGAGAGCCGAGCAGAAAAAGAGGCTTTGGGTCGCTATCGTCAGAGGCGCTCTGGTCCTCTTTTCGGCAGTCGCACTCCTTGCTTTTTCTCTCAATCCCGAGACCTTTTATAAGGAGGAGATAAACGATAGCGTTATCGGTGTTATGACCCTTCTTTGCCCCCTTCTTTTCCTTTGCGCAGGCTTCTCTGTTTTCACTCTTTTCTTCTGCGAAAAGAGCCTTGAAAAGGAGATCGCGCTCCTTAAAAAGATCCCCGATAAAAAGGGTGAAAACGAAGAAAAAACGAGAAATGAAAAAATCGCAAAAACCCTTTGGGCAGTAAGGAAGATCGCAATTTTGGCAATTGCCGTGCTTTGCCTTGTATACGGCGCTGTCGAGGGCGGCTTTTCCGACGTTATGACAAAGGCCGTAAACATCTGCACAGAGTGCATCGGACTGGGTTAAAAAGGTGAAAAAATGAGAAAGATTATTAATAAATTAAAGGCCCTGAAGCCCACCAAAAGAAAGCTCATGCAGCTCTATTTTGCCCTTCTTTTCAATGCAAATCTGAAGGGCTTTGCAACGGGAAATATCTATCAGGGAGACACTAAAAAAATGTGTGTTCCCGGCATAAATTGCTACTCCTGCCCCGGCGCTGTGGGCGCCTGTCCCATAGGGTCTCTGCAGGGCTCCTTCTCTGCGGGAAAGAGCACCATGTTTTACGTCGGCGGCATCCTTCTTCTCTATTGCATCCTCTTCGGAAGAATGATCTGCGGCTGGCTCTGCCCCTTCGGTCTCGTGCAGGAGCTGTTCTATAAAATAAAAACTCCGAAGCTCAAAAAGAGCCCCGTAACGAGAGTTCTTTCATACTTTAAATACGTGGTCCTTGCGGTTTTTGTGTTCATTATTCCCATAATGTACGCATTCCGCGATACGCCACTGCCTGCATTCTGTAAGTACATATGCCCCGCGGGAACCCTTGAGGGCGGCATCGGCCTCCTTGCAAACAAGGTAAACGAGAGCTATTTTTCAATGCTCGGCCCCCTCTTCACGTGGAAGTTTTTGCTTCTCGTCAGCATATCCGTGGCCTGCGTTTTCATATTCAGAATGTTCTGTCGTTTCGTGTGCCCTCTCGGCGCTCTTTACGGCCTGTTTAACCGCATTTCCGTCTTTGGAGTGAAGGTTGAGGAGCATAAGTGCACCCACTGTAATCTCTGCGTTAATCACTGTAAAATGGACATTAAGAAGGTTGGCGACGCTGAGTGTATCGCCTGCGGCGAGTGCGTCGGCGTGTGCCCCACGAAGGCTATAAAGTGGAAGGGCCCCAAGGTTGGAAAGAAGAAGGAAAACCTTTACGATGCCATTGAGGGCAACAAAAAAGCGCGTACAATCACCCGAAGCGTGGTAGCAGTTCTCCTTGCAGGCCTTCTCGGCTTTGCTCTTGTTTATTATTGGAACCTTGAGGATAAGCGTCAGCCCGATCCCAATGTCGGAGATGCAGAGCAGGGCAATGAGGTAGGCGATCTTTGCTACGGCGCAGATCTTCTCATTATCGAGGGCGACGGCATCAAGGAAGAGACCGTAGACCCCACGAAAACGGGAAAGATCACCATTATCAATTTCTGGGGAACCTGGTGTACTCCTTGCGTAAATGAGCTTCCTTATTTCGATCAGATAGCAGCCGAGTATAAGGAAGACGTGGCTGTAATTGCCGTCCATACGGAGATGGTTTCCGATACAGCCCCCGATTATATCAAGACCTATTATCCCGACAGCGAGATAACCTTCGCCCGCGACCTTGAGCTTGAAGGCTACTACGGTCTCCTCGGCGGCCGCGGAACATACCCCTATACAGTCATTCTTGATGAAAAGGGCGTAGTTTCAAAGGTGTTCGTAAGCGCCCTTGAATACGAGGACCTTAAAGAAGCCGTTGAGGAAATCAAAGGCTGACATAACAAAAGAGCAGTTGCAAAGCAACTGCTCTTTTTTATCTTTTAATGTATTTTTCAAGCATCCTTTCGATCTCTTTTGATGCAAATGAAACGAAGCGATCGGCCTCTTCTTTCGTGAAGTAAACGTAATCGCGGTGAAGATCGGTTCTTTCCTGACGGTAAAAATTGACGATATATTCTCTCTTTTGGTCAAAGGCATCGGGAGAGAAAATGTCAAGATATTCGTTGACAAAGCCCTTTGCACCTTCGTATATGCGAAATGCTCGAAAATCGGGATTTTCCATAAGATAAAGCGCATCAAGATCAAAGAAATCCTTTTTCCATTTCCAAACGATGCCCTTGGGATCGGCGCTGTATTCCTCGGGAGCTTTTGATGCGCAGAGGGGCAAAGTGTTTTTGACCCATAAAACGTCGGTTAAAAGATGGACGAGGTATCCGAGATAAAAGGAAAACTGCTCTTTGGTATAGCTCTTTTGCATTTCCTTTGTAAAATGAGAAGCGATATATTTTTCGGGGCAGGTGGTCACCCGTCCTTCGCTGTTTTCGGCTTTGAAATGAGAAATTACGGGGCTTGGAGAAAAATCTGACCAATCGGCGTTTGGTACACCGCTGTCGGGGGCAAGATTGCCAACAACAAACTCCATTTCAAAAAGACCGTCAATGCGTGAGAGCAGAATATCTGCAACTCTTAAATGTATCATCCATGAAGCCATTACAAAACACCGTCCCTTTGCAGTCGGGCAATAGAATCGTCGATCGCCGCGGCTACCTCGTCTTCGCATTCGTAATACTGTGCAAGCTGAGCAAGACACATCATTGCCTGACGTATTTCGCTTGCAAGGTCTGCTTTGCTTGCTGTGCCATGCTTTAACTCTTTTATCCCGCTTTTTTCAAGACGGTTCACTTCCTGCGCTACCTCGCCGCATTCCTCAAGGATCCTTGTGGTTATCTGAAAGGGCTCGTTTCCGTTAGGAAAACGGAGAGTGTGTCCCTTTGCCATTAAATAAAGCTTTTTCATTATCTACCTCTGTATCTTTCTTTGTATTCTTTCATAGCGTCAAGGTATTCCTGTCCTGCTATGACTCTGTTTTCTATTGCCTTGATAATATCGTCCACGGTAACGATAGAATGTATCTTTATGCCGTATTCCTCTTCGATCTCACGGGAGGTGTTCATACGGCTTCTGAGGCCCATTTCAAGCCTGTCCACGGAAAGGACTACGTTTGAGGGGTATTTGCCCGTGCTCTCACGCACGTTTTCAAATATCCAGCGCAGGGTATCTCCCGATGCAAGGGTGTCCTTGATGACCGTTATCTCGTCGCGGGGAGAGGTGGGCTTTCCTATTTTGTTTTCGATGCAGTAGTTGATATCCACTCCGTATTTCTGATACATGACCATGCCTATGGCTGTGATGATGTGTATTTCCTTGTGAGTGTTGGCAATTAGCAGATCTGTTGAAATGTTATTGTCTCTTATACACTCTGCGTAAAACTCGCCGATCTTTGAAAGCTGACTGCCGGAGGAATACCTTTCGGTATTAATAAAATAGGGAGAAATGCGACCGCTTTTCAGCTTGAATTCTCCGAATTTGAGAACTCCGTTGTCTGCCATAAAGCGGATAAAACGCTCCTTGTAGGTCAAAGAATCCAAACGGTAGTTGAATAATTCGTCCATAGTGATATTAAAGAAACGGGCAACCACAGGAAGTATGGAAATGTCGGGAGATGACAGTCCTGTTTCCCATTTGCTTACCGCCTGAGACGTAACGGCAAGCTTTTCTGCCAGTTCCTCCTGTGTAAGTCCCTTAGATTTTCTCAAATTTCTGATCTTCTTTCCTATAAGCTCCATTTTCTCACCTCTTTGCCTTGATTATAATACGATTTCCGTCTTCAGTCCACATACTGTTTTTATATAATTATACAACCGTTAGTTGAATTTATCAAGAATAAGAGTACATTGATGTGTAAACAAGATTTGATGCACATACGGAGACGAAAGGTATACGTTGTTGTAGGGACAGGCGTCCCCGACTGTCCTGATAACGAAACAATATTTACCGCAGGGCGTTCCGTCTGTATAGGACAGTCGGGGACGCCTGTCCCTACCAATGTACAGATAAAAACATCTTGAGTACCACTCTTTCACAAATCTGTGATACAATATACTCAACGGAGCGTTGAGTGATACTATCTTTTGCGTCGCTTCAATTAATGCTTTTTGTATGTGATAATATAAATACGGTACCGATATAGATGATTCGGAGGATATATTTATGAAAGAAACAATGGGGCAGATCATAAGAAGGCTTCGCAAGGAGCGAAACTTGACCCAAGACGAGCTTGCCGAGCAGTTGGGTGTAACCTCTCAGGCGATCTCCAAATGGGAGAATGACACGGGAATGCCCGATATTTCACAGGTAATTCCCCTTGCAACGGTTTTCAACGTGAGCACTGACGTGCTGTTTGGAATTTCCGGCAGAAATGATGCCGAGGAGGTAAAGAAGATAATTGAAAGAGCACAGTCAAAGATCACGTATCCTGCCGGTCGGGAATGTGTAAAAGCATGGTATGACGAGCTTCAAAAGGGATTGAAGGACTATCCCGGTAACACCGTCCTGCTTTCTTATTCTCTTGAGGCCGGAATATCGTTGGCGTACCCCGAAAATGATGTTTATGACGCTGAAAACGGGGAAGCGATATATAAAGAGTGTGTACGTCAGGCAAATATCGTTATTAAATACGGCAAAAACACTACGAATATACTTCGCGCCCATATGATAATGGTCATGCTCCACTCCGCTTACGGTAATTTTGAAGCGGCAGAGGCTCACGCAAAGGAATTTCCGTGGAGAGCTGATATGACTGTTCACGAAATGAAAGCTTATATTGCGCATTTTGAGAAGGACTATCAGAAAGAAAACAAATATTGGCAAACCGATTTTGCCTTTCATTTTGATGCTATGCTTGATGATCTTGTGGCTATTGCCATGAGTTATCATCATTTGAGAGACTACGTGAATACTGAGTATACATTGAAGCAGGCGTTGTCCGTTATTGATCTGATTTGCAAGGATGAAGATCCCGTTCCACGTTTTCACAGCAGAGAGCGTGGCGACATCTATTGCCTTTTGGCGATGCTGTATGCGGAGCAGGAACGAATCGGTGATGCATTGGATATGATAGAAAAAATGGTAGAGTATGATACGAAGGTCATAGCTCAATTTGTTCCGAACAAAAGGCTGAATACACCTTTGCTTTGTGACGTTGACAAAAATTTCTATTGGAAATTCGGAGATAACAAGAAAAGAATTTTTATAAAGCTTGATAATCCTGTATTTGATATTTTAAAAAATCACGAAAGATTTATTGAACTTACGAAAAAGGTTACTGATTTTGACTATGAAAAATAATTTTAAATTTTTGGCATTATGGCTGCCCACTTTGGTAATTGCTTCGTTTGTCACTGCTCTGGGAAGCGGAGTTTTGCAGATGGCGGCAAAGTTTATTTTACCGGACAGACATTCTCTTCAATGCTTTATTGTGTGGTTGATTTTAAGCATAATAATATGTGCTTCGCTTGCTAATGTATCAAAAAAACTTGGAGAAGAGCTTAATCGTGGCTCAAAGGAGTTTTCAACAGGCATTCCGGTTTTCAATATGATCATATGTGGAGTAATATATGTTATTCTTTATGCTGTAATGAATGGAAGAGCTCTTGTCTTTTTGCAGTTATTTCCCTCGGAAATGTTTATGGTAAATTGCTTTTTTGGACCTGAAGGGGCACCGCTTCAAAAGAAGATCATCTTTCCGATCATACAGTTTATTATCTATTTTGTTGTTTCGCTTTTGTTTTATATTTTAGCGAAGAGAAAGCAGGAAAACAGTGAAGGAGTAAAGAAACTGCGAGGTGAAAAGAAAAAGCCTAATAACAGATTTGGAATTGATATTGATATTTGAATAAAAAGTTTTAGCTAAATTACTTCGCTACGCTACGAAGCTAAATTGCTTTGCAGCTAAATTTCACTCGGTGAAGCTAAATTAAATTCGCCAAAAGCTGGCGAAGCCAATTTAGCGCCGCAGGCATTTAGCTGACCTTGTGTCAATTTAGCTCGCGATAGCGAATTTAGCTGATCCAAACAAAACACGCCCCGAAGGGCGTTTTTTGTTTGGATCAAAGTCCAACCTTAGATCTGTTCATATGCTCGATCTCGGACTCGTTGATTGTGTTAACGTAGCCGGGGATGGGCATGAGCTTCTGGTTGATAACGTCGATGATGCCGTCTGCCTGAGGGAAGAAGTACTTCTCAAACTCAAACGCAGGGGTGATCCAGTTGCGGGAACCGAATACTGCGGGAGGAGCATCAAGGTAATCAAATGCCATTTCCGTAATGTTGGAAGCCATATCTCTCATAATGCTTCCGCGGTCGCAAGCGTCGCCGACGATCACGATCTTACCTGTCTTCTTTACGCTCTCAACGACCTTTTCATAGTTGAAGGGAACGATAGAACGGGAGTCGATGACCTCAGCAGAAATGCCGTACTTCTCCTCAAGGATCTTCGCTGCATCAAGTGCGCGGTAGAGAACTGCGCCGATAGTAAGGATAGTAACGTCCTTACCCTCGCGCTTAACGTCGGGCTCGCCGAAGGGAATCTCGTAGCTCTCTGTAGGAACGCCGCCCTTGTGGAACTCTTCGCCCTTGTCGTAGATCCTCTGGCTCTCGAAGAAGATAACGGGGTCAGTGCCGTTAAGAGCTGCCGCCATAAGACCCTTAGCATCGTAAGGAGTGGAGGGGAAGCATACCTTAAGGCCGGGGATATGAGCGCAGAGGGCTGTCCAGTCCTGAGAGTGCTGAGCGCCGTACTTTGAGCCGACGGATACACGTACCACTACGGGCATCTTGAGGATACCTGCAGACATAGACTGCCACTTGGAGAGCTGGTTGAAGATTTCGTCGCCTGCGCAGCCGATAAAGTCAGCGGACATAAGCTCAACGATAGCGCGGCCGCCTGCCATTGCATAACCAACGGAGGAGCCTACTATTGCAGCCTCGGAAATGGGAGAGTTGAAGAAGCGGTGGTAGGGAAGAGCCTCTGTAAGGCCGCGGTAAACTGCGAATGCGCCGCCCCAGTCACGGTTGTCCTCGCCGTAAGCGATAAGGGTGGGATCCTCGTAGAACTTGTCGTAAATTGCCTCAAAGATACCGTCACGAACGCCGAACTGCTTGATCTTGGGAATAGCCTTGCCGTTCTCGTCAAAAGCGTATCTTGCCTTTGTAGCAAGCTGCTTTACTCTGGGGTTGTCTTCCTTGGGAGCAAGAACGTCGGGAGCTCTGTCGGGATCCATGGAGGGAGTATTGGTGTTTGAGAACATAATGGAGGAGATCATATCGGGAGTCTTTGAAAGATCCATTCTGGGGGAGATCTCAAGATCTGTAGCCATAGCGCAGATCTTTGTAGTTCTTCTGATGATCTCTTCTTCAATTGCAGCAAACTCATCGTCAGTTGCGATGCCGCCCTCTACCATCTTTCTGCGGTATGCGGCGATGGGGCAGTTTGCCTGCCACTCTTCGATCTCCTCAACGCTTCTGTATGTGGAGGAGTCAGAGGGGGAGTGACCGGAAACGCGGTACGTTGCAACCTCAAGAAGTGCGGGGCCCTTGCCCTCAACGAGGAGCTGCTTCTTTCTTGTTGTAGCGTCGATAACAGCGAGAGGATCGTAGCCGTTGACCTTTTCAGCGTGGAGGTTCTCGGGGTTAAAGCCTGCACCGAGACGGGCTGCAACGTCCCAACCCATGGTCTCGCCCTTTGTCTGGCCGCCCATGCCGTAGAAGTTGTTGAATACGTTAAAGAGGATAGGCATTCCCGCGTCGGAATACTTGCCGTCCATGCCCCAGAGCTTTGTGATCTGGTCCATTGTGGACATATTGATAGCCTCAAGAACAGGTCCGCGTCCGAGAGCTCCGTCACCTGAGTTTGCGATAACGATACCCTTCTTTTGGTTTGCTCTCTTATAAAGGGCTGCGCCGAGAGCTACGGGAGCCGCTCCGCCAACGATAGCGTTGTTGGGGAAAATACCGAAGGGGATGAAGAAAGCGTGCATGGAGCCGCCGAGACCGCGGTTAAAGCCTGTGGTGCGGGCAAAGATCTCAGCGAGAGCGCCGTAGAGAAGGAAGTCGATAGCAAGGTCCTTGATATTGCCCTTCTTGTCAGCCTCCTGTCTTGCCTCTACAACGGAAAGGATATTTCCGCCGAGGAACTCCTTCATAATGTCGTAAAGCTCTTCCTCTGTGAGCTTATGGATAGAGGAAAGACCCTTAGCAAGGATCTCGCCGTGGGAACGGTGGGAGCCGAATGTAAAGTCGTTGATATCGAGGCAGTAAGCCTGACCTACAGCGCTTGCCTCCTGACCGATGGAAAGGTGAGCGGGGCCGGGGTTGTTGTACTCAACGCCGTTGTAAACAGACTTTGTCTTGATCTCGTTGAGCATTGTCTCAAACTCGCGGATGATCCTCATATCGCGGTAGATACGGAGGAAGTCCTCCTTTGTGTAGATCTTCTTCTCGTCCTCGAGAGAAGCGTCGTACTGGCAAAGGGGGATCTTGTTTATTTCAAGAAAGCCCTTTTCAAAAGCTTTTTCAGGGCTGATATATTGACTCTTAGGCATTTTTTTGTACCTGTCCTTTCACTTATTTAATCATGAACATTCCCTCGCGGATGACCTCGCATACCGTGGGGTGGGGGAATACTATCTTCTGAACGTCCTTATAGCGACGCTCCTCTGCAACCATGATAGCCGCGCCGTAGATTATCTCGGAGGCGTACGAGCCGATCATATGAACGCCGAGGATGGTGCCGTGGTCAGCATCGGTGACGATCTTCACGATACCGTCGCCGCCCTCCACCTCAGCGATATATCTGCCGCTGTAGCGAAGAGAAACGGTCTCTTCCTTTGCGTTGATGCCAAGCTTTTTTGCAGATTCAAGCGTCTCGCCGACAGTTCCTACCTCGGGCTTTGTGTAGATAACTGCGGGGATGGCGCGGTAGTCCACGCGGTCCTTGATGCCGAGCATATCGTTGACAGCAGCCTCGCCCTCGCGGTAAGCTGTGTGAGCCAGCATGCTCTTGCCGTTAACGTCGCCTGCGGCCCAGATACCGGGAACGCTGGTTCTGCCGCACTCGCTTGTAACGATAGCGCCGCGCTCACACATAACGCCCATCTTTTCAAGGCCGATTCCCTGAGTGCGGGCGCGTCTGCCTGCACTAACGAGGATAGTGTCGCAGTCGATGGCGATGGTCTTTCCGTCTTTTTCGCATTCAACGGTGCCTGCTCCTACCTTGCCCGATACCTTGCATACCTTTGCGCCGAGAATGAACTTGATGCCCTTTTTCTCAAGGTTCTTCTTGAGGATCTCGGAGATATCGCGGTCTGTGGGGCCTGCGATCTTATCAAGCATTTCAACTACGGTGACCTCGGTGCCGATGGCGCCGAAATAGGATGCCATCTCAAGGCCGATAACGCCGCCGCCGATAACGCAGAGCTTTTTGGGAACGGTGCGAAGATCGAGTATCTCGCGGTTCGTTGTTGCAAGTCCCTCGGTAACAGCCTCGCGAAGGCCGGGAACGGGGGGAACAGCCGCCTCACTGCCCGTGCAGATAAGGAGCTTCTTTGCTGTGAGAGTCTCGCCGCCGCCTGCAACGGTAAAGCCCTCGGGGCCCTTAGCCGTGATCTCGGCGGTTGCGGGGATCACCTTTACCTTAGCGCCGCGCATCTTTGCGCCAACGCCGCCGACAAGGGTCTTAACTACCTTGTCCTTGCGGTCGACGACCTTTGCGTGGTCGATGGAAGCGCCCGTAACGGTAACGCCGAAGGCCTCGCCGTGGAGCGCGCTTTCATATATCTTTGCGGAATTAAGAAGAGTTTTGGTGGGGATACAGCCTTCGTTGAGGCAAACGCCGCCGAGGGCTCTTTCCTCAAAGAGGGCAACTGTCATTCCTGCGTGAGATGCGCGCTCTGCGGCATTATAGCCTGCAGGGCCTCCGCCGAGGATAATGAGATCGTATGTCATTTATCTATCCTCCGATCACTTCGCAAGAAGAAGAGAGAAGTTTTCAAGAGCTGTGCAGAGGTCCTTTAAGAACTTTGCAGCGGGAGCGCCGTCAACTGCTCTGTGGTCAAACGTAAGGGAGAGACCCATTGCGGGGTATACCGTGCCGTCAGCCTTTAGGCGGTTTGTAATAGCGCAAACGCCGAGGATCGCAGTCTGAGGAGGATTGATAACGGGGGTAAAGCTCTCGATGCCGAGAGAGCCGAGGTTAGTAACTGTAAAGGAGCCGCCTGCCATTTCGTCGGGAGTGAGGGCGCCTTCTCTTGCCTTTGCAGCCGCCGCCTTCGTAGCCTTTGAGAACTCTGCAAGAGAGAGCGTGTCAGCCTTGAAGATGGTGGGAACGAGGAGACCGCGGTCGGTATCAACTGCCATACCAACGTTTGCGTGCTTATAAAGACGCATGGTGTTGTCAACGAGAGTTGCGTTAAGTGTGGGATGGTCAAGAAGAACTCTTGAAACAGCGTACATAACCATATCGTTGAGAGAGATCTTTCCGAGACCCATAGCCTCGCCGCCTGCCTTGAGAGTTTTGCGCCACTCCATAAGAGCGGTAGCGTCAAAGGAAGCGTTGAGAGTGAGCTGAGCCATTTCGGAGAGGGAAGCGTGCATGCTTCGTGCAATTGCGCGGCGAACGCCGGACATGGGGACCTCTTCGTATTCAGCCTCAATAACTGCGGGAGCGGGAGCTGCTGCGGGTGCATCTGCCTCCGTTGCGGGGATAGTAACGGGAGCCTTGCCCGCGAGAAAATCCTCAACTGCCGCAATGGTCGCTGTCGCGCCCTTGTCAAGAGCCGCATTGATATCGCGCTCAATGATCCTGCCGTGAGGGCCCGTGGGAACAACGGCTGTCATATCAACGCCTGTCTTAAGTGCGAGAGCCTTTGCTCTGGGAGAGATCTTGATCCTGTCGCCAGCGGCGCTCTCTGCCGCTGTAGAAACGGGAGCGGCCGCCGCCTTGGGTGCCTCTGCCTCCTTCGCTTCTTCTTCCTTTGCCTCAGGTGCGCCTCCTGCAAGAGCGGAAATGTCCTCGCCCTCGTTACCGATTATGCAAACGGTATCAAGGCAGGGAACAACGTCTCCTTCTTCACAGAGAACAGCCAGCATAGTGCCTGAGAAAAGAGATTTTTCATCAAAGGCGGACTTATCCGTTTCGTAAGAGAAGAGGATATCTCCCTCGCTTACCGCATCGCCCACCTTTTTATGCCACGTTGTGATTATACAGGATTCAACACTCTGACCCTGACGCGGCATAATAACGGGATTTGCCATACTGATCATTCCTTTCGTTTATATAATTTTATTTTAATTTTTCCGTATCATTCGTCCGTTGCGATAATTATCTCAACTCCCGCGGCTGCGGCGGCATCCCTGAGGTTGTCGGGCAGGGGGGCGTCGCAGATAAGAACGTCAACGCTTTCAAGGTGGCAGAAGGTGTAGGGAAGGCTCTTGTCCACCTTTGATGAGTCCATAAGCATGACCACCTTGCGCGCCTTTTGGGCAACGGTGCGCTTCAGCTCGCATTCGGCGTAGTTTCCGCCTGTGAAGCCGCTCTCAAGAGAGAGGCCCGAGGGGCAGAGAAAGGCAATGTCTATATTCACGTCTGCGAGAAAATGCATAGCCTGAGGGCCGGAAACGGACTGATAGTCGCGGTCGAGCCTGCCGCCGACCAGATTGACTGCGGGGTTGCCTATCCTTGAGAGCTCAAGGGCAGTCATGGGGCTGGTGGTGGTGAAGGTGAAATGCTCGTTTTTGATAAAGGGGATCATTTTTTGAAGGGTGGAGCCTGAGTCGATAAAAACAGAACGCCCCACCTCAAGATGCTCTGCGGCAGCTCCTGCAATGAGGATCTTTGAATGAGTGTTCTCGTTCATGCGCGCGGCATAAGGATTATCGGCCTGCTCGGTGATGAATTTTGCGCTTCTGGCGCCGCCGCGGACCTTGATAGCATCACCCTGCTTCTCAAAATAGTCCAGGTCGCGCCTGAGGGTCATCTGCGAAACCTCGGGAAACTGGCGGAAGAGCTCGTCAAGCGAAAGAAAGGGACGCTCGCAGAGCTGCTTTTTTATCCATTCCCGTCTGTTTTTATACATCGGTGGTCTCCTTTCAAAGCTTTTCGGGGAAAGCCCCTTTTTTTGCAAATACATTATAACACCACCCATTCTCCGTGTCAACAAATTTAACATCAAAAGTGTTAATTTTAACAGATTATCCTCACCTTGATAAAAAAGAGTGTGAATTATTACATTTTTGGGAGAAAATATATAATAAAACTTATATTGTTAATTGACTTTTTAGTGAAATATATATATAATTAGAGTACAATGGAGAAGTAATGGTATAGTCCCCGAAAAACGTTTTTGAAAACGGCTTTTCAGGGCTGCTTGCAGAGTTGTCCGCAGAGGACATTTTTTGTTTGCAGATACAGAAAGGAGTTCATAATGCCCAATCTTCACGGTATTACAGTACCCCATAAGAAAAAAACAGCGGGAACAGTTCCCGTTCCCATGAGCGTGCCCGCCCTCGCCTATTACCCCATGCATCAGAATATCGGCGCTCCCGCCGTTCCCGCCGTCAAGGTGGGAGACAGCGTTCGCGTCGGCACTCTTATCGCAACGGCAGGGGGCTTCGTTGGCTCTCCCATATATTCCGGCGTTTCCGGCAAGGTAAAAAAGATAGATGAGTCCGTTCAGGCGGGAGGAGCCTATTCTCCCACCGTCATTATAGAAACGGACGGCCTCCAGACCGAGGAGGAGTTCACTCCCCCCGCAGTAACCGATACGGCCTCCTTTATCGAGGCTGTCAGAAGCAGCGGCATCGTCGGCCTTGGCGGCGCAGGCTTCCCCACGGCTGTAAAGCTTGGCGTGAAGGACCCCTCGAAGATCGAGGAGGTCATCATAAACGGCGCCGAGTGCGAGCCCTATATCACCAGCGATACGAGGACTATGATAGACAGGGCTTGTGAGATGGCAGAGGGCATAGAGCTTCTCAGAAAATATCTCGGCTGTCAGCGCTTCATCATCGGTATTGAGAAGAATAAGCCCCAGTGCATCAAAAAGATGCGCGAGACCTGCGGCAAGCTTTCGGGTGTTGAGGTGGAGGCCCTCCCCTCCCTTTATCCCCAGGGCGGCGAAAAGGTGCTTATCTATAATATCACCAAAAAGGTGGTGGGCGAGGGAATGCTCCCCATCGACGTTGGCGTTATCGTTATCAACTGCACCACCCTTGCGGAGATAGCAAAATACGTAAAGACGGGCAAGCCCCTCACTCATAAATGCGTCACCGTAGACGGCTCCTGCGTAAAGTCCCCGAAGAACCTTATCGTTCCCGTGGGCACTCCGGCAAAGGACGTTTTCGAGTTCTGCGGCGGATTTTTGGAGGAGCCTGCAAAGATAGTTTGCGGCGGCCCTATGATGGGCATCTCCGCGGCAGATATGGATACCCCCGTCTTAAAGCAAACAAACGCGCTCCTTGCTCTCAGCCGTAAGGAGACCGAGGCCCCCCCCGCATCAAACTGCATCCGTTGCGGCAGATGCACCAACACCTGCCCCTTCGGCCTTGCGCCCATAAATATCGTAACTGCCCATGAGACCAATAATATGCCTCTTCTTGCAGCCCTCAAGGTAAACCTTTGTATGGAATGCGGCTGCTGCAGCTACGTTTGCCCCGCATCCCGTCCCCTCGTTCAGCAGAATAAGCTGGCAAAGGCGGCTCTTGCGCAGTGGAAGAAAGATCAGGAAAAAAAGGAGGAGAAAAAATAAATGAATAAGCTTTCCGTTAACGTTTCTCCTCACATAAGGAGCGGCGATACAACAACGGGCATTATGCTTGACGTCATAATCGCCCTGCTTCCCGCGTTCGCGGCGTCCATATATTTCTTCGGCGTCAGAGCGCTGTACATCACGTCAGTCTGCGTTCTCACCTGCGTGCTTGGCGAACTTGCCTATCAGCTCATCGCAAAGCGCCCCGTTACCATAAACGACCTTTCCGCAGTCGTAACGGGCATGCTCCTTGCGTTCAACCTGCCCGTCACCATTCCCGAGTGGCAGGCCATCATCGGCTCTCTCGTTGCCATCGTCGTCGTAAAGCAGCTTTTCGGCGGCATCGGCTTCAATTTTGCAAATCCTGCGGCAACGGCCCGCGTTATGATGCTCATCTCCTTCTCGGGAACGCTTACTAACTGGACCCTCCCCCATCAGCCCGACCTGGTTGCATCCGCAACCCCCCTCGGAATGATAAAGGCGGGAGATCACGAGGCTCTCCCCTCTCTCTTCAGTATGGTCATCGGCGACCGTGCAGGCTCCATGGGCGAGACCTGCGCCGTTGCTCTCATCATCGGCTTTGTATATCTTCTCCTTCGCGGAGTCATCACCTGGCACACCCCCGTCGTCTACGTTGCAACGGTGTTCGTGTTCTCCTATATCGCAATGGGCTTTGATCTTGAGCTTGCTATCTATCAGATCTTTGCGGGCGGTCTGCTCCTCGGCGCCATCTTTATGGCAACGGATTATGCAACCACCCCTCCCACCCCTCTCGGCCGCGTCATCTTCGGCTTCGGCTGCGGTATCATCACCGTTGCCGTCCGTCTCTGGGGCTCAAATCCCGAGGGCGTATCCTTTGCGATCCTCTTTATGAATATTTTAACGCCTTATATCTCCCGCCTCACTGCCCGCCGTATCTTCGGCGCCGCAAAGGCTGCGAAGAAAAATGCGTAAGGGAGGGAAGAGAATGAAAAATTCAAACGTTAAAAGCATAATCGTCCTCCCTCTTATCTGCCTTATAGTCGTGGCTCTTCTTGCGGCGGTCAATTTCGTGACTGACGATATTATTGAGAAAAACGCTATGAAGGCTCAGCTTGAGTCCTTAAAGCAGGTTGTTCCCTCAGCTGAGGATTTTGATGCTCTCGATCTCCCCGAGGGCGCGGCAGAAACCGTCACAGGTATATATGAGGAGACCGGCGGCAAGGGCTATGCCGTAACTGTGGAGACCTCCTCAAGCTATTCACAGAACCCCATGACCTTCACCCTCGGAATATCCAAGGATGGCAAGATCATCGGATGCACGGTGACCAATTATTCGGAGACCAAGGATTTCGGGTCATATCCCGAGACCTTCATAGGCAAGGATTCTTCTCTTGAGGGCGTAGACGTGGTCGCAGGCGTGACCTACAGCTCAGAGGCCTTCAAGTCTGCAGTCAAGGATGCCTTCGCGGCAGTAGAGGAGGTGGCAGAAAAATGATGAACGTATGGAAAAATCTTTTTAAGGGCATCATCCGCGAGAACCCCGTTCTCGTGCTCCTTCTCGGAACCTGCCCCACCCTTGCGGTGACCACCAGCGTTTCCAATGCATTCGGTATGGGCCTTGCCGCAACGGCGGTGCTCATAGGCTCAAACTTCGTTATCTCCCTTCTCAGAAAGGTCATTCCCGATAAGGTGAGGATCCCCTGCTATATAGTTATCATCGCAGGCTTTGTAACCGTTGTTGAGATGATAATGCATGCCTTCGTGCCCTCTCTTTACGAGGCTCTCGGTGTATTCCTCTCTCTCATCGTGGTAAACTGCATCATCCTCGGCCGCGCCGAGATGTATGCCTCCAAGAATAACGTGTTCGATTCCGTTATAGATGCCGTCGGTATGGGCCTTGGCTTCACTCTTGCCCTCTTCTGTATGGCAGCTATCCGCGAGGTGTTCGGCGCGGGCAGCTTTATGGGAATGGAGATCCCCTTCCTTTCTCAGTTCAAGGTTCCCATCCTTGTAAACTCCCCCGGCGGATTTTTCGTGTTCGGCGTGCTTATCGCCATCGTCAATAAGCTCTTCAAGCGTGAGCCCAAGAAGGAGTTCTCCTGCAAGGGCTGTCCCTCTGCCGCATTCTGCTCTATCCATAAGGGCGAAGCAACGTCGGCGGAGCTTTGCGAAAGAAAGGAAGGTGAAGAGAAGTGATAAAGGGTCTTGTTTATATCATTCTGACCTCTGTTCTCGTCAATAACTACGTGCTGACGAAGTTTCTCGGCATCTGCCCCTTCCTCGGCGTTTCCAAAAAGGTAGGTCAGGCGGCAGGTATGGGTATTGCTGTAACCTTCGTTATGATCCTTTCAACGGCGGTGACCCATCCCATCTACTACTTCCTTCTCAAGAGATTTGAGCTTGAGTATCTGCAGACCATCGTTTTCATTCTGGTCATCGCATCTCTCGTTCAGCTCGTTGAGATAATCCTCAAGAAGTATATCCCCGCGCTTCATAAGTCCCTGGGTATATACCTTCCCCTTATAACCACAAACTGCGCAGTTCTCGGCGTTTGCGCAAATAATATCTCAGACGGATATAATTTTATAGAGGCAATGGCATCCTCTCTCGGATGCGGCCTCGGCTTCCTTTTCGCAATGCTCATTTTTGCGGGCGTTCGCCAGAAGGTAGAGTTCGCAAATCCTCCCAAGTGTTTCAGAGGCGTGCCCATCACCCTCGTTTCCGCAGCTATCGTAGCTCTTTGCTTCAACGGCTTTGCGGGGATCATCGAAACGCTGTTTGCGTAAAGGAGGGGTCACGTGTTTGAAGCTATCATAACGGCGGTCATCGCCGTAACGGCAATAGGCATCCTCTGCGCGGTAATGCTGGTCATTGCGGCCGTGTTTATGCACGTTCCCGTAAACGAGACTGAGGAAAAGATCCGCGAGTGCCTCCCCGGCGCAAACTGCGGAGCCTGCGGATATTCCGGATGCGACGGATATGCAAAGGCCCTTGCAAATGAAAAGGGAGTAAAAACAAATCTCTGCACCCCCGGCGCAGATAAGGTATCAAAGGCGATCTCGGAGATACTGGGAACGGAGTTTGAGGATACCGTTGAAATGGTGGCAACGGTGCGCTGCTGCGGCGACTGTAATACCACCGCAAAGAAGACCGAGTATTCCGGCGTTGAGACCTGCGCGGCGGCAAAGATGCTCCACGGCGGAGACGGACTTTGCACCTACGGCTGTCTCGGCCGCGGCGATTGCGCCGAGGTCTGCCCCCACGATGCTATCTGTATGGACCAGGGTATCGCGAGAGTTGATGCGAGAAAGTGCGTCGGCTGCGGCCTTTGCGTAAAGGCCTGCCCCAATGCTCTCATCCATATGATGCCCGATATCAAGCGTCAGGTCATCGCCTGCCATAATAAGCAGAAGGGCGCCGTTGCAAGAAAGGCCTGCTCCAATGCCTGCATCGCCTGCGGCAAGTGCGCGAAGGCCTGCCCTGCAGATGCAATAGTAATTGAAAATAATTTCGCAAGCATAAAGTACGATAAGTGCATCTCTTGCGGCAAGTGCGCCGAGGTATGTCCCACGGGATGTATCAGAGAGGCGGATTATTCGGGCAAGCATCGCTTCCCCGAGCCTAATTATATCCTCAGATAAAACGTAATACGGAGGCACACCCTATGGATAAAAAGAAGCTTTTGCACGACCTTATCCTTATGGGGGTGTGCCTTTTCGTTTCCGCAGGCGTCTGGCTTGGGGTCACCCTTGCAAAGACCGAGGGTGAGACCGTGGTGGTAACGGTGGATGGCGAGGAGTATGCCCGCTATCCCCTCGGCGAGGAGCTTGAGGTGCTTATCAAAGGCGAGAGGGGAGAGAACCTTCTCGTGATAAAGGACGGATACGCGGATATCACGGAGGCGTCCTGCCCCGACGGGCTTTGCGAGCGGCAGCATCGGATAAACGAATCGGGCGAGAGCCTTGTATGCCTGCCCAATAAGGTGACGGTGACGGTCGTCGGCAAAGACGGCGTGGACATCATAGGATAAAATGAATAATGAATAATGAATAGTGAATAATTATTGTTGATTTTCGCTGCGGCGAAAATCTTCATTTCCTTTTCACTTTCTTTTGGTGAAAGAATGAAAATAACAATTAAAAAGCTTGCGCTTCTTGGTATGTGCTGCGCGGCGGCGATGATACTGTCATACGTGGAGAGCTTTATTCCGTTCGGAGTGCCGGGACTAAAGGTGGGGCTTCCCAATATAGTGACAGTATTTCTTCTGTACAGGCTGGGCTGGAGGGAGGCTGCGGCGGTATCTCTGCTTCGCTGTGTGCTCACGTCGCTCCTTTTCGGAAGCGTTATGAGCCTTGCATACAGCCTTTGCGGAGCGGCACTCAGCCTGTCTTTGATGGCTCTTCTCAAAAAATGGGATAAGCTTTCAACGGTGGGCGTCAGCATTGCGGGAGGCATCACACATAATGCAGGGCAGATAGCCGTTGCCATCGCCGTCACGGGAGTTGAGGAGATCGCCTATTATATGCCCGTTCTTGCCGTTGGCGGAACCCTTGCGGGGCTCGTTATCGGCGTTTGCGGAGCCCTTGTTTTGAAGCGGCTTGAAAAGGTGAATATCTGAAATTGTAAACTTTTTGTAAACAAGAAAAAATATGTTGCAATATATATAATGGTATGGTAAAATTAACCCTGCACGCAAAGTGCAAATAAATATAACACACATACGGACTGACGGCTGCCGGTGCCGAAAAAAATGGCTGCAGCATTGCGCCGTATGGTGGAAAAAACCGAAGGAGGACATTAAAATGTCTGTTGTTTCTATCAAGCAGCTTCTTGAGGCAGGTGTACATTTCGGTCACCACACAAGACGCTGGAACCCTAAGATGGCTGAGTACATCTTCACTGAGCGTAACGGCATCTACATCATCGACCTTCAGAAGACAATCAAGAAGTTCGAAGAGGCTTATATGTTCGTTCGCGAGATCTCCGCAAACGGCGGTAACGTACTTTTCGTAGGTACAAAGAAGCAGGCTTCTGACGCTATCCGTGAGGAAGCAGAGCGTTGCGGCCAGTACTACGTAAACGTTCGTTGGCTCGGCGGTATGCTCACAAACTACAAGACCATCAAGACAAGCATCGCAAGACTCCAGAGCCTTGAGAAGATGCAGGCTGACGGCACATTCGACATGCTTCCCAAGAAGGAAGTAGCTTCTCTCCAGAAGGAGATGGCAACACTCGAGAGAAACCTCGGCGGTATCAAGGAGATGGGCGGTATTCCCGACTGTATCTTCATTGTTGACCCCCGCAAGGAGCACAACGCAGTTCTCGAGGCAAAGAAGCTTGGTATCCCCGTAGTAGCAATCGTAGACACAAACTGCGATCCTGATGATGCTGACTACGTTATCCCCGGTAACGACGACGCTATCCGCGCAATCCGCCTTATCGCATCTGTTCTCGCTGACGCAGTTATCGAGGGCAGACAGGGCGAGCAGCTCACAGAAGAGGCTCCCGCAGAGGCAGAGGCAGCTGACGCTGAGTAATTTTTAAAAAATTAAAAATAATCGTTTAGGAGGATATAAAAATGGCAGCAATTACCGCAAAGATGGTAT